>JAEZVO010000021.1 GCA_023443125.1 Actinomycetes bacterium | reverse complement strand
GTGGGACATGAAGACCTCTGTGTTGGTGGTGCGGTTATGTGGTAGTTCCACACCCCATCGGGGGTCTTCACCCTTTGTCCAGCCAACCCGCCGATCCCCATGTACCTAACCTCCGTGGTCAGTACAGTTAGCGTCGCCGGCGATACTTACCAGGCAGGATGGGGTTGCCGTCTTTACCCCAGGCAATGAGCCCGCCGGCGACGGATTCGGCCAGCAGCCCGGCCTCGCGGAGCTGCGCAGCCACCATCGATGAGCGCAGCCCGTTGTCGCAGATGACGATGATGGCGGCGTCGCGCTCGGCCAGTGGATCGTCGCCGTGAATCGCGTCGAGTGGGTTCTCTTTGAGCTCCTTGGGGTCGACTGGCCGCGCACCGGGCGCGTGCCCGGCCTCGTACTCATGCGGAGTGCGCACGTCGATGAGCACCGCCCCCTTCGAGAGCGCAATGAGCGTCTCCTCAATCGTGAGCCCTGATGAGGAGCGCTTGCTCAGGAAGTCCAACAAACCCATACGGTCATCTTTTCATACCGGACCGGCGCGTTAGACGATGTCGAACATTGCCAGCCCGACGATCAGCACCACGCCGGTCACCATCCAGCCGACGAGAAACCACCCGAGCCACTGCTTGCGCGCCCACCGGGCGACGACCACCGGTAGCGCGAGCGCCCCGACGAGCCCCACCGCGCACAGCACTCGCAGCCACGTCGGCGACTGTCCCTGTTCCACCGACAAATCGGTGCCCGAAACGGTATCGACGGTGTAGAAGGCCGTCACGGCGAATCCCAGCACGGCAGGCACGACCGCGACGAGCACCAGCAGTGCCCAGCACACCACGGCCAGCCACGTTGACCACCACACCCGCGCGGGCGGGCTACTTGCTTTGTCCACGCCGCAGCGCTTCCAAGCGCTCATACATGGAGTCGATGCGCTCCTTGAACCGCTTCTCCACTTCCCGACGGCGCACCTTCAGCGTCGGCGTCAGGAGACCGTTATCCATGGTGAACTCGTCTTGGAGCACCTCGGTGTCCTTCGGCTGGTCTTGGGAGGGCAGCATCGCGGTGAGCTCACCCACCCGTCGACGCAGCTCTGCGAGCAGCTCGCTGCTCTGCAGCCAATCCTTCACCTCACCGGGCCATTGGAGCCTCTTCCCAAGCTCCTCAACTCCCGCCAGCGACGGCTTCACCAGCAGCGTCACGAACGGACGAGTGTCGCCAATCAGCACCGCGTGTTCGAACAGCGGGTCAGCCAGGATGAGCCCCTCGATGGGCTGCGGCGCGACGTTCTTGCCGCCAAGCGTGACGATGATGTCCTTCAACCGGTCGGTGATCGTGATGAATCCCTGGTTGTCGATGTACCCGACGTCGCCAGTATGCAACCAGCCGTCCTCGTCGATGGCCTCCGCCGTCGCCTCGGGCTGATTCCAGTAGCCATCCATGAGGTTCGGCCCGCGATACAGCAGCTCGCCGAGCTCCCCGACGCGCATCTCGCCACCCGGCATGACCTTGCCGACGGTGCCGATCTTGAAGTCGGTAGGCGAGTTGAACGAAGCCAACGGAGCGGCCTCGGTGAGCCCGTAACCTACGCGCAACGGCAGCCCGACCGTCGAGAAAAACTCCTCGATCTCCGGACGCAGCGGCGCCCCGCCGCACGCGAGCACCGACTTCGGCCCACCCAGCGCATCCCGCACCGAGCGGTACACGAGCTTGTCGGCCAGCGCCCGCTGCAACCGCAGCAACACGCCAGGCTTTCGTCCGGCACGGAACGCGTACTGGTTGTGGCGGCCCACCCGCAGCGCCCAGCTGAAAATCGCCCGCTTCACCGGCGACGACTGCACCTTCTGGTGCGCGGTGGCGAACACCTGCTCGTACAGCTTGGGCACCGACACCATCATCGTGGTCTTCGCGAGCACCATCTGCTGCGCAACCTCTCGCGGATTCGCCACGTAGACGTTCATGCAGCCGTGCATCAGCACCACACACGTCCACGCACGTTCCAGCGCGTGGCTGAGCGGAAGGAAACACAGCGACGATTCGCCCGATCCAATCTCGAAGAACTCCTCCAGCGCATCATTTTCTGCACACAAGGCGGAGTGCGACAGCATGACGCCCTTGGGGGAACCCGTCGTCCCTGACGTGTACACCAGCGCGGACAAGTCGGCCGGCTCCGCCGACGCGAAGCGCTCCTCGAGGGCGGCCGTCGGTGCCCTGAGGAGGTCGGAGTAGAGCTGCACATCATCGGGGCGCGACGCGTAGTCGGTGAGCGTCACGATGGGCGGCATCGGGGCGATCTCCCGGGCGGCGATCACACGTCGGGCTTCACTCTCGCCGCCGACGATGATGATGCGCATCTGCGAATCCGAGACGATGTGCGCAATCTGCTCGGGCGTCGACGTGGAGTACAGCGGCACGGTGATGCCGCGGATGGTGTTGATGCCGAAGTCGACCTCCGTCCACTCCGGACAGTTCGGCGCGAACAGCCCGATTCGGTCGCCCACCTCGACGCCAGCGTCGAGCAGCCCCTGCCCGACCCGGTTCACCTTCTCGAGCAACTGGGCGTACGTCTGGTCTTCCCATTGGTCGTCGCGACGAATACGCGTGGCGACGTGCTGCGGCAGCTCGTCGGCCACCTCGCGGAAGCGCGCGATCACGTGCTGCGTCGAGCCGGCCTTGCCGTGCTGCTTCAGGATGTGGGGGCTGTCTTGGGTCACCGTGTTCCTCCTCGGGTACCGAAACCTACGCAACCGTAACGCTACTGGGTTCCTCCAAGTCCGGGGCGGTTTCCGCCCACTACAGCAACGTCGCCAGCTGGCGCGCCACCCCGTCGCTCTCATTCGACCCCACGACGTGCGCAGCCACCGCGCGCACCTCGTCGCAGGCGTTCTCCACCGCGAAGGCCGTGCCTGCCCAGCGCAACATGTCGACGTCGTTGGCGGCATCGCCGAACGCCCACACCTGCTCGCGCGTCACGCCCAGCCGCGCGCACAGCACCTCGAGCGTGCTCGACTTCGACACCCCCGGCGCCATCACCTCCACCATCGGCGCACCCGACGTCGTCGCCATGCAATCGCCCATCTCATGACGCAGGCGCTCGAGGGTCACCGTCGCGGGCTCGCCCGGGCAGCGCAGCACCACCTTGGAACACTCCGCCGCCAGGTGTTCCTGGCTGACGATCGTCATCTCCGACGGCGCCAGGTTGTGGTCGGAAAACTGCGAGCTTTCGATGTAGTCGGCCTCCGCGCGGAACCACTCGCCCTCCGGCCCGATCGTCGCGAACAGCACCCGAGGGTCCGCCTGCTTGATGGCGCCCACTAGGCGGGCTACTTCGTCGGCGGGGATGGGTCGGGTGAGCAGCGCGTCACCGGTGGCGATGTCTACCACCGCCGCCCCGTTGGCGCAGATTCCGAGGCCGCTCAACCCGGCGGCCTCCGCGATCGGAATGAGGCCGTAGTGCTGCCGCGCCGTGACGGGGACGATGCGAATACCCTTGTCAACTACCCGACGCAGCACGTCGCGGGTGTACTGGCTCACCGACTTATCGTCGCGCAGCAGCGTGCCGTCGAGGTCGGTGGCCACCAGCGCGGGGCGTTCACAGGCGGGCATGGATCCACTCCAAGTCGCGGGTGTGCTCCGCCACGCCGCCGGGGGTTTCTAAGACGGCCGGCGCCTCAGCGGCCCGCACCATGGCGACGAGTTCGTCGGCCGGAATCAGCCCTTCGCCCAGGTTGGCGTGACGGTCGGCACCCGAGCCGGCGGGGCGCTGCGAGTCATTGAGGTGCACCAGGTCGATGCGCCCGGTGATGGCGCGGATATCGTCGACGACGCTCGACGTGTCGAGGCCCGCCGCGAACGCGTGGCAGGTGTCGAAACAGAACCCAACTTGCGCGAAGTTCTCGCTGCCACGAAGCCCATCCCACAAGGCCGCGAGCGACTCCAGGTAGCGTGCCATCGCGTGCTTGCCGCCTGCGGTGTTCTCGATGAGGATCGGCACCGGCAGCTCCAACCCGTCGACGCATTTGCGCCAATTCTCCACACCGACGGCGGGGTCGTCGTCGGCGGTCACGTGCCCGCCGTGCACCACGATTCCCTGCGCGCCGATCTCTGCCGCCGCGTAGACATGCTGCTGCAGGACGCGGCGGCTGGGCACGCGGATGCGGTTGTTGGTGGACGCGACGTTGATGATGAACGGCGAGTGCACGAACAGCTGCACGCCAGCGGCTGCGGCTTCTTCCTTGAGGCCAGGCTGATGGAAGGTGGGTTTCTTCCAGCTCTGCGGGTCGCCCAGCACGAGCTGGACCACCTCGACGCCCAGCTCGCGGGCCTCGTCGAGCGGGTTCGGGGAATTGACATGGGCACCGACGGGGAACGACATGCCGCCAGTCTAGGGCGACGTCGCTCGTCGGGGTTGGCGCCGGAGGGCATCTAGGATCAGGCCATGCATCCTTTCGCGTCGCAGTGGAACCACAACTCCGAGCTATACCCGCAGGTAGCCGAGCTGATCGCCGACTGCAAAGTGGTGCTCGACGTGGGCTGCGGCGACGGCACCCTCGCCCGCTACCTCGCGGAGCAAGGCCACCAGGTAGTGGGCATCGACCGTAGCCCCGACGCACTCCCCGACGATGTGCCCGGCGCCCACTTCGAACTCGCCGACGCGAATAACCTCCCCTACGGCTACGACTCCTTCGACGCGGCGGTCGCGGTGGCGGCGCTGCACCACAACCGCGAGCAGGGTCTGGTGCTCAGTGAAATGCGCCGCGTGCTGCGGCCCGGCGGGCGCATCGTCGTGGTGGGGCTGGCTGCGGACAAGTCGATGGCGGACTTCGCCGCCGCAGCAAAAGACGCTGCCACGGCGAAATGGCGGGAGCGTGGCAAGGAACTCTGGCGCCCCGACGTGCCGGAGGCGGAGCCCCAACTGAGCTGGGACGAGACCCGTCAACTGTTCAGCGAGTACCTCGAGGGCTCGACGTGGGAGCGCGTCGGCACCCTCCGTTACCTGGCCACCTGGCAGCGGGCGTAGCGTCAATCAACACTGCAAAACTCGCCAACAGTCGATCGTCTCCCGTGGCAATCACGCGTGAGCGCTTCAACTGTTGGCGAGTTTTGCAGTTTCACTCGGCGAACCCAGCCCCCGCAGTCGACGGCATCAACGACCACCAACGGCACCCACCCACCTCATCCAAGAAATGAAACTTCATTGAACGCTCGCCACGCGGCCGATAGGCTGACAACATCTTCGGCGCGACGGGAGAGAGGAATCGTGTGCTGATCGCTCTGCTCACCGCTCACGCGATCCTGGCGATGGCAACGCCTGCCCTCTCCCGAATTCTCCGTACCCGCACGTTCTTCGTCCTCGCGCTTCCCCCGCTCGCCACCGCGGCCTACCTCATTGCGCACGCCCCGACGGTGCTCGCCGGCGGCGCGCTCACCGAGACGTACCAATGGATACCCAGCCTGAACGTCCAGCTGCACTTCCGCATCGGGCTCATTCAGTGGCTGTTGGGGTTGATCGTCTCCGTCATCGGCGTGCTCGTGCTGCTGTATTGCCGCTGGTACTTCGGCAACACGATGCCGAACCTCTCCGGCGGCGTCCTCCTGGCCTTCGCTGGGGCGATGATTGGCCTTGTCACGGCCGACAATCTCGTGGTGCTGTTCATCTTCTGGGAACTCACCACCATCTTTTCTTACCTCCTCATCGGCCACGACCCCACCCGACGAGCAAACCGCGGCGCCGCGCACACCGCCATGGTGGTCACCACCGCGGGTGGCCTCACCATGCTGCTCGGCATCGTCGCACTCGGACACCAAACGGGCACCTACTCGCTGAGCGCCATCGTCGACAACCCGCCACTCACGCCCCTCGCCGGCGCAGGCGCGCTCATGATGCTCGTCGGGGCGCTCACCAAATCAGCACTGATCCCTTTCCATTTCTGGTTGCCGGGCGCGATGGCTGCCCCCACCCCCATCTCTGCTTACCTCCATGCCGCCGCCATGGTGAAAGCCGGCGTGTACCTCGTCGCAGTGCTCGCGCCGGCGTTCTCCGACGTCCCATATTGGCGCCCGACGGTGTTGGTGCTCGGTGCGGCGACGATGGTCGTCGGCGGTTGGCGGGCGCTTCGGCAAACCGACCTCAAGCTGCTACTCGCCTACGGCACCGTCTCCCAGCTGGGCTTCATGGTGCTGTTGGTGGGCATGGGCACGCGGGCCGGCATGCTGGCCGGGCTCGGCATGGTGGTGGCGCACTCGCTGTTCAAGTCGACACTGTTCATGACGGTCGGCATCATCGACCACAGCTCGGGCACCCGCGACCTCACCCAGCTGAGCGGCGTAGGACGTCGCGCTCCCATCCTCGCGACGGTGGGTGGCCTCGCTGCCCTCTCCATGGCCGGCATGCCGCCACTGATCGGCTTCGTCACCAAGGAGTCGGCGTTCGAGTCCATCGTGTACCTCGTGCGCGGCGATCAGTACGCCATCACCCCGCTCGCGGGCATGTTCCTGGCCACCGCGCTCGTGTTCGGTTCGGCCCTCACCGTCGCGTACTCGCTGCGCTGGTGGTGGGGGGCGTTCGCGTCGAAGGACGATGCGCCTGAGCTCCAGTGGCACTCCCCCGCGGTGACGATGACCGCCATTCCCGGCCTGCTCGCAGCGGCGTCGCTGGCGGGCGGTTTCCTCGGCGGTCCGCTCACGACGGCGCTGGCAATGCACGCGGATACGGTCAAGCTGGGCGAGCATCCGCATGGCTTCGCCCTATGGCACGGCGTGACCGCCCCGCTCATCATGTCGGCGATCGCGTTGGTCTCCGGCGTGGCGCTCTTCCTCTTCCGCTCTGACATCGCGCGCATTCAGGCCACGTTCCCGAAGTCGACGTCGATGGAGGACATGTACCACGCCTCAATGCGCCTCCTCGACCGCCTCGCGGTGGAGACGACCGCCCGCATTCAGCGCGGTTCGCTGCCGGTCTACCTGGGCACCATCCTCGTCACCTTCGTGGTGCTGAGTGTCGTGGCGCTCATGGATATCCGCTTTTGGCCGCACGTACGCTGGGGTGATTCCCTCTCCCAGCTCGCGGTGTGCTGCGTGATCGTCGCAGCCGCACTCTCCGCCGCGAAATCTCGCGGGCGCGTGCGTGGCATCATGCTCACCGGCGCGACGGGGTACGGCCTCGCATTGCTGTTCGTGATGTGGGGCGCACCCGACCTAGCCCTCACCCAGCTGCTCGTCGAGACGGTGTCACTCGTGGTGTTCGTGCTCGTCGTGCGCAAACTTCCTCGCTACTTCACCAACCGCCCGCTCAGCTCGTCTCGGTGGTGGCGAGTGCTGCTCGCCGCGGCGGTGGGAACGACAGTCACGCTGATCGCGCTCGTCGCGGCCGGTGCACGCCTCAATGCTCCCGTCTCAAAGGCCTGGTACACGGCCGCCTACGAGATCGGTTTCGGGCACAACATCGTCAACGTCGCCCTCGTCGACACCCGCGCCTGGGACACCTTCGGCGAGATCTCCGTGCTTGTCATCGCCGCGACAGGTGTGGCGTCGCTGATCTTCCTCCAAACCCGTGCGGGCGAGGTCAAGCCGACGTTGTCGCTGGCATCCGACGAGCGCAAGATCGAAGCGGACACGTCGCCCGCGGTCTGGCTGCGCGCCGGTCAGACGATGTCGCCGTTCGCCCGGTCGCTGATTTTCGAGGTGGTCACCCGGTTCCTGTTCTGGCTGCTGGTGCTGATGAGTGTCTACCTGCTCATCTCCGGTCACAACGAGCCAGGCGGCGGTTTCGCAGGCGGGCTCGTCGCGGGCATGGCGCTCATGATGCGCTACCTGTCCGCCGGCCGCCACGAGCTCGACGACGCCGTCCCCTTCGACGCAGGCCGCCTCCTGGGCACCGGCTTACTCCTGGCGATCGGCACCGCTATCGCACCCGTCTTCTTCGGTGGCGCAATCTTCCAAAGCTACGACGTGTACCTCAACCTGCCTGGCCCCGACACCATCACGCTCTTCGGCCAGGAGTACTTCTTCATGGGCGAGCTGCACCTGGTGACGTCGACGGTGTTCGACATCGGCGTGTACCTCGTCGTCGTGGGCACCCTCCTCGACCTGGCGCGCAGCCTAGGCTCGGGCATCGACACCCACCAGCTACAAGACCGCGCCCCCACACCACTCGCAGATTCGACGAAGGCGCTGCCGGGAAGTAGGTACCGATGAGCGCCAACCTCGTCCTCGCCATCACGGCCGGCATCCTCGTTGCCTGCGGTGTGTACCTGATGCTCGAGCGCTCGCTGACCCGCATTCTGCTCGGTGTGATTCTCGCCAGCAACGGGGTGAACCTGCTCTTCCTCGTCGCCTCCGGCAGCCCGGGCACCCCACCCATTTCGGGACTCTTCGACGAGAACACCACCGCCGATCCGCTCCCCCAGGCCATGGTGCTCACCGCCATCGTCATCACCATGGCCGTCACCGCGTTCCTACTCGCACTCGCCTACCGAAGCTTCCAGCTGAGCGGGCACGACGAGGTGGCCGACGACGTCGAAGACCGCCGCATCCGCGAGCTTGCCGAGGCCGATGAACAGTCCGATTCCTACGAGGAAACGCACTTCTCCGACACCGGTGAGGATGTGGTGAGCGAATGACGAACCTCATCCCCGTACCCGTGCTGCTCACGTTCTTCAGCGCGGCCGTCACGCTGCTGTTCCCCAGGCGCCCCATCGTCCAGCGCATCATCTCGATTGGCTCGCTCACGGGCGTCGCGGTCATCGCCGCCGTCTTCATCGTGCTCACCGACCGGTACGGTGCCCTCGCGCTGTGGATCGGCGACTGGCCGGTGCCGCTCGGCATCTCGCTGGTCGTCGACCGACTGAGCGCGCTCATGCTGCTCGTCGCAAGCGTCGTCGCGCTGTCGGTGTTGCTGTTCTCGACGGGGCAGGACCAGGATGAGATCAAACGGGAGACACCCGTGTCGATCTTCCACCCGACGTTCCTGCTGCTCATGGCGGGCATCTCGAACGCGTTCCTGGCCGGCGACCTATTCAACCTCTTCGTCGGTTTCGAAATCTTCCTGTTCTCCTCCTACGTGCTGCTCACCCTGGGCGGCACGAAGGAGCGCATCCGCGCCGGCACCACCTACGTCGTGGTGTCACTGCTCAGCTCGACGCTGTTCCTCACTTCCCTAGCCGCGGTGTACGCGGCCACCGGCACGGTGAACATGGCGCAGCTGTCCATCCGGCTCGGTCAACTCAGCGAGCCTGTGCAGCTCCTGCTGCAAAGCATGCTGCTGGTGACGTTCTCCATCAAGGCGGCGGTGTTCCCGCTGTTCAGCTGGCTGCCCGACTCCTACCCGACGGCGCCCGCCCCCGTCACCGCCGTCTTCGCCGGGTTGCTCACCAAGGTAGGCATCTACGCCATCATCCGCACGCAGACCCTCCTATTCCCCAACTCGCCCCTGAGCAACCTGCTCATGGTGGCGGCGCTGCTCACGATGGTGTTGGGCATCCTGGGCGCGTTGGCGCAGGTGGAGATCAAGCGAATGTTGTCGTTCACGCTCGTCTCCCACCTGGGCTACATGGTGTTCGGCATCTCGCTGGCGAGCCACACGGGGCTCGCGGCCACCATTTTCTACACCGCGCACCACATCACCATTCAGGCCGCGCTGTTCCTTGTGACTGGCCTCATCGAGCGGCGGGGAGGCACGTCGTCGCTCGACGGGTTGGGCGGCCTGCTCAAGGTCTCGCCGGTGTTGGCGATGCTGTTCTTCGTGCCCGCGATGAACCTGGGCGGCATTCCTCCGCTCTCGGGCTTCATCGGGAAGGTCGGACTGCTGCAGGCGGGCGCCGAGTACGGAGGCACGCTCGTGTGGGTGACGATGATCGGCGGGGTCGCCACGTCGTTGCTCACCTTGATGTGCATGGCCAAGGTGTGGAACCGCGCGTTCTGGGGTGTCACGCCGGAGCGGTCCGCCGTCGAAGAAGAGGCCTCCGACCACGACGATGACCCCCGCTACATGCCTCCCATGATGGTGTTCGCGACGGGGGTGCTCGTCGCGTTCTCCCTGGCGTTGACGTTCCTGGCTGGCCCGCTGTACGGCTACGCGGAGCGGGCTGCCGAGTCCATCCGTAACCAGGCGTACGTGTCCACCGTGTTGCCGGAGGGGGTGCGATGAAGCCGTCGAAGTTCCGCCAGCGCTACCACGTGAGCAGGTTCCGGTTCCGGCCTGCGGTGATGGTGATCAGCGCCCTGTTCTGGGCGTTCTTGTGGGCGAGCTTCAGCCCGTTCATCCTCATCTCCGGCGCGCTGCTGGGCTGGATTATCGGCATGGTCTTCCCGCTCCCGCCCATCTACTGGCAGGGTCGGCTGCATCCGTTGGGGCTGATCCACCTTGTCACCCATCTGTTCGCAGACCTCACCGTGTCGTCTATCCGGTTGATCGGCTACATCTTCGAGCGCGACGTCAACCTCCACTCGTCGCTGCTCAGCGTCGACCTCCATACCGACGATGACCTCCACCAAACCGGCGTCGCCTCGCTGATTTCGCTGGTGCCGGGCACCGTCGTCGTGGAAGTCGTGCGGCACCCTAGGCGCCTGTATCTGCACTGCGTCGGCATGCACGAGCTGACCGAAGACGACATTTACGAGATGGTGATCGGCGTGGAGCGCCGGCTGGTGCGCGCCATCGGCTCGAAGGAAGAGATCGCCGCCTTCGAGGATGCAGTGGCTACTCCGACGGTGGCCCCCGCCACCGACTGGGACGCCGAAGAAGCTGACGCCGTCGAGCAGGATTCGGGCGACGAGGAATCCATCGCCACCGATGAGGTCGCCGCAGGGCTTGGTGCTGGCGAGGCTGACGCCGCCGCCGACACGGAGGGAGGCAGACGTCGATGAACTTCGTCATCACCATCGTGTTGGGTGTGGCCGTCGTGCTGCTCACGTTCTCGGCGCTGATCGCCGTCGAACGTATCGCCACCGGCCCCAGCCAGCTCGATCGCTCCATCAGCTCCGACCTCCTCGTCGCCGTGGTGATCGCCGCGGTGGGTGTGTGGGCCGTCGCGAAGCGGCAAGACACCGAGATTGCCATGATCCTGCTGCTGTCGATGCTCGGATTCACCGGCGCCGTCTCCGTCGCGCGCATGGTGGGCGAGCGCGTCGTGCACCGTCGCTCAGATGACAAGAAGGAGGCCCAGAAATGATCGTGCTCGATCTCCTCGCAGCCATCTTCGTGCTGCTCGGCGCATTCCTGTGCTTCGCCGCCGCCGTGGCGCTGATCCGGTTCCCCGACGTGCTCACCAAGCTGCACGCCATCACGAAGCCGCAGGTGCTGGGCATGACCTGCATCTGTCTCGGCGTGGCGCTCGGGGTACGCACCTGGTGGGCGTTGTTCGTCGCGGTGCTCGCCATCGGGTTTCAGCTGCTCACCGCGCCGGTGTCGGCCAGCATGGTGGCCCGCAGCTCGTATCGCTCCGGGCTGATCCCCCGTCGCAACCTCATCACCGACGACCTCGCCGACGACCTCGCGGACGTCAAGCAGCCCAAGTAATCGTCGCACTCGCGGCGCCTTGCGAGATAGATCAAGTTCGTGGCTCGTCTACCCACCACCAACTTGATCTGTCTTGAGCTTCGCTGGATACGCGCCTCGAGATTGCGGGTCTTTCGCTAGGCTGACAGCGTGACGAAAAGCGTGTATATCTCGGCTGCAGAGCGGCAGGTAACCAAGTCGGCCATCGCCTTGGGCGTGCTCGAGTTGTTCTCGAGCCGCGTGAAAACCGTCGGCGTGTTCCGTCCCCTGGTGCACTCTCTCGACGAAGACCAGGTGGCCGAAGCCCTGCTCAGCCACCGAAACTCGAAGCAGACGCTCGCCTCTGCGCTCGGTGTCACCTACAAGCAGTACGCCGACGACCCCCTCGCGGCGATGGAGACCATCGTCCACAAATACACCACGCTGGCGGAGCAATGCGACGCCATGGTCATCGTCGGCTCCGACTACTCCGACATCGAGTCGACGCAGGAACTCGACCGTAACTCCCTGCTCGCCGCAAACCTCAACGCGCCGGTGCTCTTCGTCACCTCTCTCGCCGGGTACTCTCCCGACGAGGTGCAGCGCCGCACGGAAGGCGCCGTCGAAGCGTTCGAGGCCCACCACAACACCGTGATCTCCATCGTCGGCACGCAGGCCAACCCCGCCGATCGCGACGAGTACGCCAGCGCACTACGCGCCATCCGCGACGTGCCCGTCGCCGTCGTTCCCTACTCGGCCATGCTCAACGCACCCACCGTGCAGCAGCAGTTCGATGCCGCCGGCGTCCAGTTCTGGCGCGGTAACGAGGCGCTGCTGAAGGGCGAAGCGCTGCACACCATCGTTGGCGCGATGACGCTGCCCAACTTGCTGCCGCACCTCCAGCGCGAAGCGACGGTGGTGTTTCCCGCCGACCGCCTCGAGCTCGTGCCCGCGCTCATCATGGCGCACCGCTCGCCGGAGTACGGGCCGCTCGCCTCGCTCATCCTCACCGGCGGGTTCGAAATTCCCGAGTCGATGCGGAAGCTCTTCGTCGATGCCAACATCGATCTCCCGATCGGCATCACGAAGCAGGACACCTTCTCCACCGCCGCCAAGCTGCAGTCGGTGCACAGCTTCTCCACCTCGTCGCCGAGGAAGATCGAAGCCGCCCGCAACCTGTTCGCCTCCTACGTCGACCGCGAGCAGCTCCTCGCCGCCATCGACCTGCCCCGCACCGATCTTCGCACCCCGACGATGTTCGAGCACCAGCTCATGCAGATGGCGCGCGCGCAGCATCGTCGCATCATCCTCACCAACACCGACGACGATCGCGTGCTGCAGGCCGCGTCGGTGGTGATGACCCGCGGTGTGGCAGACATCGTCCTCATCGGTGAGTCGGGCGCGATCTCCAGGCGCGCGTCGCAGCTGGGACTGAACCTCTCTGGCGCTGAGGTGGTGAGCCCCACGGATGCGACGGTGCTCGATCGCCTCACCGACGGCTACCGCAAGCTGCACCCCGAGACCTCCGTCGACGATGCGCGCGCGGCGCTCACCGACGTGAACACATTCGGCTCGATGATGGTGCAGCTCGGCATGGCCGATGGCATGGTCACCGGCATCAACACCAACACCGACGCCACGCTCCGCCCTGCGCTCGACACTGTCGGGATGCGCGACGACGTCAGCGTCGTGTCTGGATCGTTCCTGATGTGCATGGCCGACCGGGTGCTCGTCTACGCCGACTGCGCTGTCAACCCCCATCCGACGGCGCAGGAGCTCGCGGACATCGCGTTGAGTTCCGCCGAAACCGCCAGCTACTTCGACGTCGAGCCGCGCGTCGCGATGCTCTCGTACTCCACGGGACGCGGCGAGAATGCGGAAAGCGAGCGCATCAGTGAGGCCATCGACTTGGTGCGTGAACGGCGCCCCGAGCTGAAGATCGACGGGCCAATGCAGTTCGACGCCGCCGTCGACGCGAAGGTCGCCGACCGGAAGATGCCAGGCTCCGAGGTAGCCGGGCAGGCGACGGTGTTCGTGTTCCCCGACCTCAGCACAGGAAACAACACCTACAAGGCCGTCGCGCGCCACTCCGGCGCGGTCGCCGTCGGGCCCATCCTGCAAGGGCTCGGCAAAGCCATCAACGACACGTCGTCGGGGGCGAGCGTCGAGGAAATCGTGCTCGCGGTGTCCATCACCGCAGTGCAAGCCCAGCACCTCTGACCCCAATCTGACCGTTATCCTCCACACCTGAAAAAATTTCTTGAATCGGGGGTGGCTACCGCTTCTGGTGGAGGATAACGGTCATTTTTTCGATATCCCTCTCGAATGTGGCCCCGCAGCATGTAAGGGTGGAACTAGTCCAACCACATGAGGAGGACGACATGACCATCAAGACCATCGCAAGCATCACTTCTGCAGCAGCCCTGGCGCTTGGCCTTACGGCCTGCGGTGCCAACGAGGAGAACGCAAGCGGCTCTACCTCGACGAGCGAACCCACCGTCACGGTGACCGAGACGCCGAACCAGGCGGGGTCGGCCGAACCCTCCGAATCGGAGCCCGCTCCCGGCACGGACGAAGAGCCGAGCGAAAACCCTTCCGAGCCGACGGACAATTCTTCCGAACCCAGCGACGACTCCGAACCCGAACACGAGGATCAGAAAGAACAGACGAACCACGGTGACGCGAAGTTCACCTTCAACTACGTCACTGTCGAGGTATCCCAACCAGACAACCCGCCGAAGCACATCGACGGGCTCTCCGGCATCTACGCCGAGACGTGCGTGAAGGAGCTCCCAGACGAGTTCAAGGACAAGGGCAAGATGCCCGTCAATGCGTCGGCTTGGAAACACGAGCTGATTCCTTCGGGCACCGAGTTGAAGCGCAAGACCTCCGGTGGTTATAAGCCCGCTTACCCGGAGACCGCGGAACTGGCGCCCGGCGAGTGCGTCTCCGGATACCTGAGCTTCGAGATGACGGATGAAGAGATCGACGGAATCCTCGTCAGCTACGACAACTCGCTGGGCGCCCACGCCCGCTGGTCGTTCGACTGATTCCACACTGCGGTGCAGCCCACAAGCGTCGTCTTGCAAGATTGGCGGTATTCAGAGGCCGATAACCACGTTGACGCGCTACGGTTGGATTCATGGCTACAGCGATGATCACCGGCGGTACTTCCGGCATTGGGCTGGCATTCGCACGTGAGCTCGCGGGCCGCGGCACAGACCTTGTGCTCGTGGCCCGAAACGCGCAGCGTCTCGCGTCGATCGCGTCGGACTTCGAAGAGAAGTTCGGCGTGTCCGTTGAGACGCATCAAGCGGATCTGGCGGTGCGAGAAGACGTCGAGCGCATCGCGAACATTATTGAAGACCCGTCGAAACCGCTCGACCTGTTCATCAACAACGCAGGCTTCGGGCTCCACTCGACGGTGCTCGACCCCGCGCACATCGACGAGCACGCGCGCGCCCTCGACGTGATGTGCCTCGCAGTACTGATCTTGGGAGGCGCGGCCGGCCGGGCGATGCGCGCCCGCGGCAAGGGGCGCATCATCAACGTCGCGTCGTCGGCCGGGTTCATCTTCACCGGAAACTACTCGGCCGTGAAGGCGTGGGCGTACAACTACTCGGAATCGCTGGGCGTCGAACTGCACGGCACGGGCGTCACCGTCACTGCCCTGTGCCCTGGATGGGTCAAGACGGAATTCCACCAGCGCGCCGGCATCAAGGCCCACAGCCTCCCCGACCTCGTCTGGATCAACATCGAAACCCTCATCCGCCAGTGCCTCGCCGACGCGGAAAAGGGCAAACCGGTGAGCATCCCGTCGCTGAAATGGAAGGTGGCGCTCATCGTCGCGAAGTTCGCCCCGAAGTCATTCCTGCGGTGGTTCTCCCGCAAACTCACCAACTCCCGCAAGAAGTAACCGATGGCGAAAGATCTCGCAGTCCAGCGGAAGCGCTACTCCAACCGCACCGCCATGGCGACGCGGCAAGCAGCGCAAATGCTGCTCCTCAAACCCGCGCTGCAACGCATACTCAAAATCCGCGTGCACGGCCGGGCGAACATCGCCAACCTCGAAGCGCCCTTCGTCGTGTTTGGGAACCACAGCTCCCACTTCGACGCACCCCTCATCTTGACGTCGATGCCCAGCAAGCTCAGCTCGCACGTGGCCGTCGGCGCCGCAGGGGATCACTTCTACGACAAGTGGTGGAAATCCGCCCCCATGAGCCTCTTCATGAACGGCTACCCTATCGACCGCGGCAAGGGCGGCAAGGGTTCTAAGAAGGGGCAGCGCGGCATGTCCGCGGCGTTACTCTCCGACGGTGTCCCGCTGCTGATTTTCCCCGAGGGCACGCGTTCCCGCACCGGCGCGATGGGCAAGTTCCACCACGGCACTGCGGCGCTGTGCATCTCGAACGGCTGCCCGGCTGTGCCCATCGCGCTGGTCGGCGCGTACGAGGCTTGGCCAGCCCAGCAGCGCCAGATGCCGCGTGGTAGGCCGGAGGTGCACGTCGTGATTGGGCGGCCGATGTTCCCGCAACGTGGCGAGATCGCGCACTCGTTCAGCGAACGCATGCGTAGGCAGCTCATCGAGCTCCACGACACCACCGCCATGGCCTACGGGCGCAAGACGCTCGTCGAATATGCACGTAGCGCCGCGCTCGAAGAGGCAGCGAAATCTGAAGTTGATCAACTGGCCCGCCAGGCCAAACAACAGGCAACCCGTCAGGAGGACGAATGATCGAGGCCGTGAAGCAACAGAAATGGTGGGGCTGGGGCGAGGAGGGCCTCGGCTACTCCGACGAGGGGCGGCCCAAGTTCCGCTCCTTCGTGAAGAAGATGGTGGGGCTCGACATCCACGACGCCACCCCGGCGAAGCCTGACTTCTCCAGCCTCGACGTGCCCGCGCCGCAGATCGACGACGCGCTGCGCGAGAAGCTGCGCGAAATCGTGGGTGAGAAGTACCTCCACGACGACGACGAGACCCGCGTCGTGCACTGCTACGGCAAGGGCGTACGCGATCTCATGCGCATCCGTCGCGGCGACCTGGGGCGCATCCCCGACGTCGTGCTCTACCCCGCCGATGAGGACGAGATCATCCAGATCATGGACACCGTCGTCGAGGCGAATGCTGTGCTCATCCCGTTCGGCGGCGGCTCCAACATCGTCGGCGCCCTGGAGGCGCAGCCCGACGAGCAACGCGCCGTCGTGAGCGTCAACATGGGGCGCTTGAACAAGGTGCTGGAGATCGACGAGGAATCCGGCCTCGCGCGCATCCAGGCCGGTGTATTTGGCCCTGACATGGAAGAACAGCTGGGCGCGCGGGGATGGACGATGGGCCACCAGCCCGACTCCTTCGTGTGGTCCACACTCGGCGGCTGGATCGCGACGCGCTCCACCGGCATGCAGTCTGACAAGTACGGCGACATCGCCGACATCACGCGCGGTCTGCGCATGGTGATGCCGGGCGAGGTGCTGGAGCTGCGCCCGCTGCCGTCGACGTCGTCGGGCCCGAGCGTGCGTGAGATGGTGCTGGGCTCCGAGGGGCGCCTCGGCATCATCACCGAGGCGTGGATGCAGGTGCACCGCATCCCCGAGGCGCGCGAGATTCAGTCGTACTTCTTCCCCGACTACTACGCCGGGCTCAAGGCCTGCCAGGAGATTGTGGAGTCCGACGCCGACGTGATGATGGCGCGCGTCTCCGACGCGATCGAGACGCAGTACATCATGGCTAACGGCAAAGAATCGAGCTCCAAAATCTCCAAGTGGTCGAACCAGGCCGTGCAGAAGTTCATGGAAATGAAGAAGTGGGATCTGGAGCAGATCGCCATGTGCCTCATCGGCTTTGAAGGCTCCCCCAACCACGTGCGCTACGAGAAGGGCCTCGTCGGCAAGATCGTGCGCAAGCACGGCGGCTTCGGCGTCGGCTCCGGCCCGGGCAGCATGTACGACCAGAAGAAGTACGACACCCCCTACATCCGCGACTACATGCTCGACCGCGGCTTGATCTGCGACGTGTCCGAGACCACCACGCCCTGGAGCAAGGCCGTCGAGATTTACGACGAGACCCGCAAGGCGTTCTTCAAGGCGCTGGAGTCGACGGGGCGTCAGGGCACCGTGTTCTGCCACCTGTCGCACTCCTACCACGCGGGTGCCTGCCAGTACTTCACGTTCGTCATCAACGACAACACGGAGACGGCCGAGCACAACTACGACGTGTGCAAGCAGGCGGTGCAGCAGGCGTTCATGGATCACCACGGCACCGTCTCGCACCACCACGGCGTGGGCGAGGAGCACAGCCCGTGGATGGAGCAGGACATCTCGCCGGCGGGCGTGCACGTGCAGCGGGTGCTGTTCGAGGGCATCGACCCGGGCAAGAATCTGAACCCCGGCAAGATCGTCCACGACGGCGAGCCCGGCGTCTCGACGAACACGAAGGCCTGAGGCGGTACCGCCTCAAAAGTGACCGTTATCCTCCACGAGAAGCAGATGACCCCCGAAATGGGGGTGACATCTGACGGACGTGGAGGATAACGGTCACTTTTGCGTTGCAGCGGCCGGTCTCGGAAGAGCCAGGCCCGACGACACACGCGGGCGTTGGCTCGGGGCAGGAGGCGTCCATAGACTGGGGGAATGCTTTCTGTGCTCTCGCCCGCCAAGACGCTCGACTTCGATTCGAAATCGTGTACGAAGAAGCACTCCGAACCGCGCATGCTTCGTGAAACGTCCGGCCTCGTCGAGGTGTTGCGGGCGAAGTCAGCCGACGATCTCCAGGCGCTCATGGGCGTCTCGGAAGACATTGCGACGCTCAACGTCGAGCGCTTCCGCGCGTACGAGGCGGAGCACACCCGCTCCAACGCGAAGCCCGCGGTGCTCGCATTCGACGGGGACGTCTACCGCGGGCTGGAGGCCGGCAGCTTCGACGCGCGCGATTTCACCGAGTCGCAGAAAACACTGCGCATCCTCTCGGGCCTCTACGGCATCCTGCGCCCACTCGACCTCATCCAGCCCTACCGCCTCGAGATGGGCACGAAGCTCTCCACCATGCGCGGCGACGACCTGTACGAGTGGTGGGGCACCCGCATCACCGACGCACTGCGCCGCGATCTCGACGCCTCCCCGGGCGCGAATGTGCTGGTCAACCTGGCGTCGAACGAGTACTTCAAAGCAGTCCAGCCCGAGCGCCTGGGCGGGCGGGTGATCAGCCCCCGCTTCGAGGATCGCGCCGCCGACGGCACGCCCCGCGTCGTCTCGTTCCACGCCAAGCGGGCGCGCGGAGCGATGGCGGGCTGGTTGGTGCGCAACAGAGTGCGCACGGCGAGCGCCATCACCCACTTCGACGGGCTCGGATACCGCTACGACGAAGAACGGTCGACCAAAGACCAACCGGTGTTCATCCGGTAGCTTTGGCCGACCGCTTCGAGGTTGGCGACGACGCCCTAGTGCTTACTAGCTGCCCATCGCAGACAGGCCGGCGAACATGAGAATGAACATGAGCACCATGAAGGCCAAGCCGACGATGGAAATGATCGACAGGATCTTGCTAATGAGGTAGCCAGTCTTGAGGTTACCGTCCCAACGGTAGGGAGCGCCGGCCTCGATCTCCTTCTTCGCCTGACCGCCCATGTACCAGCCAATGAACGCAGTGATAGAGGTAAAGAAACCGAGGATGCCGAGGATGAGCACCGTCTGGGCCTGGGGGTGTTCCGGCTGCTGCCCGTACGCGGCGTACTGCTGCATGCCGGTGGGCTGCTGGTAACTGCCGTAGCCGCCCTGCTGTGACTGGCCGTACGGCTGCGAACCGTAGTTCGGCTCGCTGTAGTCTCCCTGTGGGTTCTGACCGTACTGGGACATGTGTTTCCTTTCTCAGCTTGCCTTCGTGACGCATCACGAGAGCAATCAATATTGAGCCAAGTCAAAAGTACCAACACACCGGGGTCAGTCACAGGGTAGACACGAGAAAAACCCGACGGTATCCGCGCCAGGTTTCCGGATGCGAGACGTCGGCTCCTGGGGCGGGCCGAATTGCCTTCGCTCCTGCGCCCCATATTCTGTGAGTATGAGATTGAGCGGCATCGGGGTCAGCCCTGGGTTGGCGCAGGGCCGTGTCGTCGTCGTGCATCACGATGCGGTCGAGCTGCCGGCGACGGAGCCCGTCGAAGCGGATCCCGACGAGGTGCAGCGGCTGATCGTCGCGACGCTGGAAGACGTTGCGCGCGGCATGGAGCAGCGGGCGGAGTCCGTTGCGGAAGCAGATTCGGCCGACGTGCTACGCGCCACTGCCATGATCGCCCGTGATCCGGCGATCAGCGACGAGGTGGGCCGGCAATTGCAGGCTGGCAAGGGGAGACTCCACGCCCTGGCCGGTGCCATCGACCACTTCGCGCAGATGCTTAGCAGTCTGGGCGGCTACATGTCGGAACGGGTGGCCGACCTTCGCGACGTGCATCGTCGCGCACACGCCCGGTTGCTCGGGCGCCCGGAGCCGGGCCTGCCGGAACTCACTGAGCCGGCGGTGATCGTCGCGACGGAACTCGCCCCAGCGGACACCGTCGGCCTCGATTCCGACATGGTGCTGGCCGTGGTGACGGAGCAGGGCGGGCCGACGTCGCATACTGCGATCTTGGCGTCGCAGCTCGGCATCCCCGCCGTCGTGCAGTGCTCCGGCATCCTCGACGTGGACGCCACGTTCCTGGCGGTGGACGGCACCGTCGGGCAGGTAGCGGTCAATCCTAACCACGACGACACCGACGAGTGGGCACGCAAGGGTGAGCGTCGCGCTGCGCTCGAGCAGCAGGACGGGGGGCCAGGTCACACAAAAGACGGTAGGCCGGTAGCGCTGTTGGCGAACCTGGGAACGGTTGCCGACGCGATGGCTGCCGGCCGCTCCGACGTCGAGGGCACGGGGTTGTTCCGCAGCGAGTTCCTGTATCTGGGGCGGCAGACCGCGCCGAGCGTGGAGGAACAAACCGACACCTACCGACGCATCTTCCAGGCGCTCCAGGGGCGCAAGGTGGTCATCCGTACGCTCGATTCTGGCGCTGACAAGCCACTTCCCTTCGTACCCACCAGCATCGACGAGAACCCCGCGCTCGGGATGCGGGGGATGCGGCTCTATGGGGTGATGCCCCGCATCATCACTGATCAACTCACGGCGATCGCGCAGGCCGCCCGCATCACGCGCACCGACGTGTGGGTGATGGCGCCGATGGTCTCCACTGCGTCCGAGGCGGCCTGGTTCTATGAGCTCGCGCATAGCGTCGGGATCCCGTACGTCGGGGCGATGATTGAAGTGCCCAGTGCCGCACTGCAGGCGAGCCACGTGCTGGAGGGCTGCGACTTCGCCTCGCTCGGCACGAACGATCTGTCGCAGTATCTCTTCGCTGCCGATCGCCTGAACGGTGGGCTCGCCGATCTCCTCGACGCCTGGCAGCCCGCGTTGTGGCAGCTCACGAAGCTCGCCGCCGACGCGGGGGCGGCGGCAGGTAAACCCATCGGCATGTGTGGGGAGGCGTGTGGCGACCCGCTGTTGGCGCTGGTAGCCGTGGGTGCTGGGGTGCGGTCGCTGTCGATGGCGCTGCCCCGGGTGCCGCTCGTTCGTGCCTCGCTGGCGCGGCACACCGTCGCCGACTGCGAGGAGATGCTGGAGGCCGTGCTCGCCACTCATTCCCCGACGGCGGCGCGGCGAGCCGTGCACGCCCTCGTCCATCCGGATCTCAAGCAGGTGCTCTGATCGATTCGCTGAGCTTCATCGTCGATGATCGAGGCATTGCGGATAGATTCTTTGGTGGGGCCAGCGTAAAGGGTGTGGCTCCAAGAAGCCGATGTACTTTGGGCAGACAATGACCAACTGCGGATTCGAATAATCCGGCACTTTTCAATTACATTGCCTAGTCAGGGCGCCAAACTGGGTAAGAAAAGGATCACTAGAACCCTCGAATAAAAAAATAGTGTGTATTAGCCATTCCGGCTTTGAAGGTGACCCCACTCCGAGCTATTGTTTCTTCGCCACGCAGTTGAAGGTACGTAAGTTCCCCCCCATCACTACCTGGAAACGCGTGGCCGAGGCCGGACGCTCACCCCCCCTGCGTCCGGCCTCCCTCATACCTCGGCCCGGGGCACGCCAGCTGTCGATAGCAGCCAGGCTGTAGGCACCTGCTGTGCGCTGAGTCGCACAGGAACGAAATGCGCTCTGTAAACTCATGAGCCATGACGGAACTCATTCGCAGCGAGATCATCGACGGCGTGGGCCACCTCACCTTGTGTCGCCCACGCGCCATCAACGCACTCAACCTCGAGATGCTCGAAGCCGTCTATGAGTCCCTCCAAAACTGGCTGCATAAGAAGACCATCACCGCCATCGAGCTGCGCGGGGAAGGCGAGCGCGGCTTCTGCGCGGGCGCCGACGTGCGCGAGTTGCGCCAGAAACTCCTCGACGACGGCCCTTGGCTGCAATTCCTCGAGCTCGAATACGCCGTCGACATGCTGCTCGCCACCTCCCCCGCGCCCGTGACCGCGCAGATGCACGGCATCACCATGGGCGGTGGCCTCGGCCTCACCGGACATGCCGCGAGGCGCATCGTCGGGCAATCCTCCACGCTGGCCATGCCCGAAACGAAGATCGGTTTCTTCCCCGACTGCGCCATCATGTACCAGCTCTCGCGTGCCGGTGCCGTTGGCACGCATCTCGCGCTCACCAGCCGCACGTTCACTGGCGGCGACGCGCTGCGCCTCAACATCGCCGACGATTCCCGCGACGGCGAACTCCCCGCTCCGCTGTTCTCATCCGAGGCGCAGTGGATTGAGGAGTGTTACCAAGGCGACGACGCCGTCGAGATCGTGCGTCGCCTCGAAGAGCACGAACACCCTGATGCGAACGCTGCCGCTACTGAGATTCGCGCGCATAGCCCGTTCGCGGTGCACGTCGCGCTGCGCGGCCTGCGTCGGGCCGCCAACCTGCGGCTGTCTGAGGTATTCGGCCAAGACCTGCGCCTGGCCGAACGCATGATCCCCATCGACTTCGCCGAGGGCGTGCGCGCGCTGCTTGTCGACAAAGACAGCCGCCCGCAGTGGCGCTGGCAACGCCTCGAGGACGTGCCGGAGTCTGCCGTCGACGAGGTGTTCGCGTACTGACGTGACGAGGGGAGCCACCGGAGTTCACAGCAGCGGCGACCGCCCCGCCGGTCGCGTGACGCCAGCCATCCCGGAGCACCGGCTACCTTAGAGTCCAGCTCTGAAAGGGAGACGGCATGCTCACTTGGTTGTGGATCGTCGGCATCACCGCGGAAGCCATGACCGGCGCACTCGCGGCGGGCAAGGCCCGCATGGATCTGTTCGGCGTGGTCATGGTGGGATTCGTGACGGCGCTCGGCGGTGGCACCATCCGCGACGTGTTGCTCGACAACCACCCCCTCATCTGGATCCGGGAGCCGCTCTACGTGCTTCTGGTCGTCGGAGCATCGGTCGTGGCAATGTCGATCTCCCACCTCATGAAGTACTTCCGACAGTGGTTTCTGTTGCTCGACGCCCTCGGGCTAGTCGTGTTCTCCATCCTCGGCGCACAAGCTGCGCTCGGCATGGGCCTCGGCGTCGTCATCGCGGTCATGGCCGCGGTGCTCACCGGCGTCTCCGGCGGCATCATGCGCGACCTGCTCTGCGACCGCATCCCCCTCGTCTTCCAGCAGGAGCTCTACGGCTCGATCTCGGCCGTCTGTGGGCTCGGCTACGTCGGGCTCTTGACCGCTGGAGTATCGACGAGCTTGGCCATCGGTATCACATTGGCCGTCGGATTCGTACTGCGCGTTCTGGCGATCCGCTTCCGGATCAACCTGCCCATATTCCACTACGACGAAAGCTACTTCGACAACCGCCGCGCCATCCGACAAGCCCTGCGCAATCTACGCGACCGCGCCACCGGTCGCCCGCCCGAGAAACCCACGTCGCCAGCCACGCCGTCGGAGCTTTGATGGCTACTGGCTTTGGCTGAGCGCCAAGATCGATCCCTACTTCTTCGGCGGGCGTCGCATCGCCATCGCCATGTTGACCAGTGCGATGCCCGTCCACACGACGACGAGCGCGAGGGGGCCGGCTTCCAGGGCAATGGCCGTGAGCGGCACGGCCATGACGAGCGACACCACCGCGACGGCGATGCGCCCTCCTCTGCCCGACTGCTCGGCCAGCTCGCTACGTCGACGCTCGGCAACCTCGGCTTCGAACCGCCTGCGCACCGTCGCCTCCACTTTGTGCGCCATGGCGTCCACCAGCGCGGGCTCGATCTCGGCACCGCGTTCCTTGCGGACCTCCAGTGCCGCCTCGATATCGTCGCGGCCAATTTCGCTCATAGCATTACAGCCTACCGACGGTGTGGAGCACTGGAGACGTGGAACCTATTGGCAAGCGTCTAGGATGGTGGAGCTAGCACGATTTGCCGCAAGGAGATGCATGTCCGACGTTCGCGAGATCATCATCATCGGTTCCGGCCCGGCCGGGTACACCGCAGCGGTCTACGCTGCCCGCGCCAACCTCGAACCGCTGGTGTTCGAGGGCGCGCTGGATTCCGGCGGCGCGCTCATGAACACCACCGACGTGGAGAACTTCCCCGGCTTCCCAGAGGGCATCCAGGGTCCCGACCTCATGCTGCAGATGCGCGCCCAGGCCGAGCGCTTCGGTGCCGAGATCATCACCGACGACGTCGAGGCCGTCGAGCTCACCGGCGACGTGAAGGTGGTGAAGGATTCCGACGGCACCGAGTACCGTGCGCGCTCGGTGATTCTCGCGATGGGATCTGGCTACCGTCGCCTCGGACTCCCCGACGAAGACCGCCTCTCCGGACGTGGCGTAAGCTGGTGCGCCACCTGCGACGGCGCCTTCTTCCGCGACAAGCCCATCGCCGTGATCGGCGGCGGCGACTCCGCAATGGAAGAAGCCACGTTCCTCTCGCGCTTCGGGTCGAAGGTTACGGTGGTGCACCGTCGCGACGAGCTGCGAGCGTCGCACATCATGGCCGAGCGCGCGATGAACGACCCGAAGATCGAGTTCGCTTGGAACTCGCAGGTCACCGGCATCAAGGGTGAGCATTCCGTTGAGGCGCTCATTCTCACCGACACAGTGACGGGCGAGACACGCGAACTCGAAGTGAGCGGCGTATTCGTCGCTATTGGGCACGACCCGCGCTCCGCGCTCGTGCGGGGCCAGGTGGAGCTAGACGCCGAGGGCTACGTGCTCGTCGACGGCGCCACCTCCATCACCAACGTTCCTGGCGTGTTCGCGTGTGGCGACCTCGTCGACCACCGCTACCGCCAGGCCATCACGGCAGCGGGCAGTGGTTGCAAGGCCGCGCTCGACGCCGAAAAATTCCTCGCTTCCTTGGGCAACTGACTCGACTGATTGGAGACACGCATGGCTATCGCTGCCGTTACTGAGACCACATTCGCCGACGAGGTGCTCAACCACGAAGGGCTCGTCGTCGTTGACTACTGGGCCGACTGGTGCGCCCCCTGCAAGCAGATCGCACCCATCCTCGAAGAGCTCGACGGGGAGTACGCCGATGTGAAATTCGTCAAGGTCGATACCAACGCGGAGCCCGGCCTCGCCGCCCAGCAGGGCGTGATGAGCCTGCCCACGCTCCAGTTCTTCCAGGGTGGCAGCGTCGAGAAGTCGCTCACGGGCGGCAAGACGAAGAAGGCGCTGCAGAAGGTCATCGACGAGCTGCGCTGACGTGGCTGACGACAAGACGCCAGGGGCCGACGAGCAGGCCATTGAGGGCGAGCAACCGGAGCGCAAGGCCAAGCAGCCGAAGCCTCCGATTCCGACCCTGTTCACCATCGCCGCCGTGCTGGTGGCGGTGGCGCTCATCGGCGGCTCCTACTTGCTCGGCCGCGACCTCGGCACGTCCGGCCAGCCGACGCCCAGCGCCACCCCGCCAGCTGCGTTGCAGTTGCCCCAACAGCTGGAGGGCTACACGCTGTCAAAGGCGGGCCAGCCGTCGATGGCACCGGGCACGTCGCAACAGATTCTGCGCGGTGAGTACACCGACGGCTCGAGCCAGTTCATCGTCGTGCTCACCAGGCCCGTCGATGATGTCGAGAAGTTCATGACCGACGCCGGCGTCACCGACTTGCAAGGGATGGGCGGCGGCGCGTCCACGTCGTCCCACGAATCCGGCGGCGCGGGTGCGGCGGAGATGTGCGGACGCTCGACGGACACCACGTTCGCCGCCTGCGGGCGCCTGGTGAACGCTGAGGGGTCGCCGACGACGGGACAGCTCATCGTCGCAACCACTGAGTTGAAGCCCGAAACACTGCAGGCATTGCTGGCGAAGGTTCCTCGCTGACCACTGTGTGGAATAGCTGGGCATTCCAACCCAGCCCGGTGCTGCACGGCGTAGACTGCTCGAGGTGAGCACCCCCAGGCATGACACTCGGCTCGACAGGTTCGTCGACAACTACGCCGTGCGCACGCAAGGGATGCGGGTGTCTGCCGTGCGGGCGCTGTTCGCCGTCGCGAATCGCCCGGAGATCGTCTCGCTGGCCGGTGGCATGCCGAACATCAAAGATCTGGGCCTCGACGCCATCGCTGACAACGTCGCTCGCCTGATCCGCGAGCGCGGCGCGCAGGTGATGCAGTACGGTTCCGGCCAAGGTGAGCCCGAGATTCGCGAGCGCATTTGCGACGTCATGGCGCTCGAATCCATCGAAGCGCACCCCGACGACGTCGTCGTCACGGCGGGTTCCCAACAGGGCCTCGACCTCGTGACGCGCGTGTTCTGCGACCCGGGCGACGTGATTCTCGCCGAGTCGCCGAGCTATGTCGGCGCCCTCGGTACCTTCCACTCGTACCAGGCCGAGGTGGTGCACGTACCGTCCGACGGTGACGGCATCGACGCGGCCGCGCTGCGCGAGACGATCCGCCGCGTTCGCAGCGCGAGGAAGAACGTGAAGTTCCTCTACACCATTCCAAACTTCAACAACCCTTCGGGGTTGCTGCAGCCGGTTGAGCGTCGTCGGGAGATCCTCGACGTGTGCAGCGCCGAGCAAGTGATGGTCGTCGAAGATAACCCGTATGGCCTGCTCACACTGGAATCAGAGCCACTGCCAGCGATGCGGTCCATGGATCCCGAGGTGATCTACCTCGGCTCGTTTTCGAAGATCTTCGCCCCCGGATTTCGGGTGGGCTGGGTGCTCGCCCCGCATGCCGTGCGCGAGAAGCTCACCCTGGCGCAGGAATCGGCGACGCTATGCCCGCCGGTGTTCTCGCAGTTCGCCATCGCCGACTACCTCGCGCACTACCCTTGGCAGCAGCAGATCGTGTCCTACCGCGACATGTACCGCGGACGCCGCGACGCGATGCTGGAAGAGCTCGCCCGACAGATGCCGGATGGCGTCACGTGGACGCAGCCGAAGGGCGGCTTCTTCGTGTGGCTCACTCTGCCCGACGGCATCGACGCGCAGGCCATGCTGCCGCGAGGCGTGAACGCGCGCGTCGCGTACGTTCCCGGCGCCGCGTTCTACGTCGACGGCCAGGGCACCAACAACATCCGGTTGTCGTACTGCTTCCCCACGGCAGAACGCATCCGCGAGGGGGTACGTCGGCTTGGGAAGGTGATCCGCAGCGAGGTGGATATGCAGCAGGTGTTCGGCACGACGACCACCTATCCCCACCGATTCAACGGCCCCGGACCCATGCCAGATCTGAGCTGACAAGGAGTGTTGCTATGAGCGTCATCGTCATTGCCGGGGGGCTCTCCCACGAGCGCGACATCTCTTTGCGTTCAGGGCGACGCGTCTCCGCACAGTTGAGGGCTGCCGGACACCACGTGGTACAGGCCGACGTCGATGCCCATCTGCTGCCCCTCCTCGACGAGCACCCCGACGCCGTCGTCGTGCCGATGCTGCACGGCGGCCTGGGCGAGGACGGGGCGCTGCGCGAGGTGTTCGAAACGCTCGGAGTGCGCTTCGTTGGCTCGAACGGTCGTGCCGCTCGTCGAACATTCGACAAAGCTATCGCCACTCCGCTCGTGGCCGCCGCGGGCGTCGCGACGCCCAAACAGGTAGCGCTTCCACAAGACGTCTTCAAAGAGCTCGGCGCTGAACGCATCATGGATTCGCTGACTGCGCGGCTGGGTTTCCCCCTCGTGGTGAAGCCCTCCGCGTCCGGCTCCGCCCTGGGGGTTGCGATGGTGCATTCGCTCGACGAGCTTCCCACCGCGCTCGTCAGCGCCTTCGCGTATGGAAACACCGTAGTCATCGAAGAATTCGTTGAGGGTACCGAGGTGGCCGTCACCATCGTCGACGAGGGCGATGGCCCCGTCGCGTTGCCCATCGTCGAGGTGCACCCGGCATCGGGCATGTACGACTACGAGGCTAGGTACACCGCGGGGCAGACGCGCTTCGTTACTCCGCCGGAGTTCCCTGACGACGTGGCCGCCCGGGTAGCCGAGGCGGCCGTCGTGGCGCACCAGGCACTCGGGCTCGAGCAGCTGTCGCGCATGGACATGATCGTGCGCCCAGACGGGGAACCCGTATTCATCGAGGGTAACGTCGCCCCTGGAATGACGGAGACGTCACTGGCCCCCCTCGCCTTTGAGGCTGCGGGGCGCTCCATTGGCGACGTGTTCTGCGCGCTCGTGGAGCAAGCTAGATGAGCCTTCGCGCGAAGCAGGCGACGGCCATCGCGGTGAGTGTGGTGGTGGCCATCGTGATGGTCGTCCTCGGGCTGTGGCAAATGCACCGCTTCCAGTTGTCCGTCGAACAGATTGCTGCAGACCGGGCGGCCCAGGCACCCGTCGAACTTGCGCCCGCAGTGCATGCGGACGGCTCCATCGACGATATCTACGGGCGCACGGTCACTGCGTCGGGTACGTACCTGCCGGGGGTGGAGCAGGTGGTCGGCACGATGGAGGCCCGCGTCGTGACCGCGTTCCAGCTCGACGACGACCGTGTGCTGGCGGTCGTGCGTGGAGGCGTTGGGCAGGGGGAACAGCCCGCTCCCCCGCCGGAGGGGCGGCAGGATATCCAGGGTGTGTTCCTGGCCAGCGACAGTGCTGCCGAACGTCCTAACGGCGCCGTTCGGCTGCAGGCCCTCGCGCAAACCTGGCCTGGGCCGCTGATCTCGGGCTACGTCACTCTCGACGAGCAGGCCTCCGCGAAACAGGGGCTCCCTGCAGCCCAGGTGCAGCTGCCAGACCAGAAGGGCACAGCCATGCACAAGGGATATGCCTTGCAGTGGTGGGTGTTTGCCGTCGCTTCCATTGCCTTCGGCATTTTTCTCGCCCGACAGTTTGCTCAACAGGAGCGCCAGGCCAAGGCACGGAAGCGTAGGCCCGCGTAGGGTGCCCGCGCTCATCGCGGCGGGTGCTACTGCTGCGGTGCTGCCCCGGTTTCGATGTCCGCGATGCGTGCGTTGACGTAGCGCGTCGCCTTACGCTCGGCGACGAAGCTCAGGAACGGCACCGTGCCGGCGAGCGCAATGCCAAGCAGCCACTTCCACGACCACTTGATCTTCATGCCGAGGTTTACGACGCTGATGAGCAGAACGGCGTACAGCCAGCCGTGGGTGACGCCGACGTACTGGACGAGTCGACCATCGTGAGCGAGGTATTTGATGGGCATCGCGATGAGGGTGAGCACGACCAGCAGCACGCCGACCACCCAGGCGAGCACCTGGTACACGCGCAGGCTGTTGCGGATGGCGGGCAGGTCTTCGACGTCCACCTCGCGTAGATCGTCGGCGTCTACTTCGACTTCCTCGAAATCATCCATTTGTCGACATACCTCTATATCTATTTAATGTCTTAATATCTTATGGCTATATCGTTTTGCCATTAATAATCGCCATGATGCGCTCGAGGTCCTCCCCCGTCGCAAACTCAATGGTGATCTTGCCCTTATTACGCCCGATGTTCACCTTCACACGCGTGTCGAAGTGATCACTGAGCGATGCCGAGAGGCTGCGCTCCTGATCCGACGGCAAACGCGGCGTCCGCTCAACTACGCGGCGCTCCCCGGTGTGCTTGTCGAGCACGACGAGTTCCTCCGTCGCTCGCACGGACAGCCCTTCTGCAATGATGCGCGTAGCCAATGCTTCCATCGCTGCTGGGCTGTCGAGCCCGAGCAGGGCCTTCGCATGGCCAGCCGTGAGCACTCCCGCAGCCACCTTGGTCTGTACCGAGGTTGGGAGCCCCAAGAGGCGCAGTGTGTTGGAAATCTGTGGACGAGAGCGGTGAATTCTCGTCGAAAGCTCTTCCTTTGTGCATCCGACCTCTTCGAGCAGCTGCTCATATGCGAGCGCTTCCTCGATGGGATTCAAGTCTGCACGGTGCACGTTCTCGATGAGCGCGTCCCGGAGCATCGAGTCGTCGTCAGTCTTGCGGATCACGGCTGGGATGGTCCCCTGGCCGGCGCGTTCGCTAGCCCTCAGACGCCGCTCCCCCATGATGAGTTCGTACGTGCCGGCCTTGAGCGGCCTCACCACGACGGGCTGCAAGACGCCGAACGCCTTGATCGACTCTGCCAGCTCGTCGAGCTCATCTTCGTCGAAATCCCTACGCGGCTGCTTTGGGTTCGGCTGAATCTTCCCGAGCGGAATCTCCTTGAAGGCGACGCGATCGTCGTCGTCCGTCTTCGTCATGAGCGCGTCTAGGCCTTTCCCCAAGCGCGATGGCTTCGTCGTCGCCACGTTTTACTCCTTCGTTTCCACTTGGTTCGCGATGAGCTCCGCTGCCGTGTGATAGGCCACGGCTCCCTCGGAGCGAGGCTGATAGGTGAGCACCGTCTGACCGAAGCTGGGTGCTTCTGCGATGCGGACGGAACGTGGGATCTCTACGTCGAGCAACTCGTCGGGGAAGTGGGCCCGCACCTCTGCTGCCACATCCTTCGAAAGATTGGTACGACGGTCGTACATCGTGAGTAAGATGTTCGACAGTCGTAAGTCATCGTTGAGCGATCCCTTGACCCGATTGATCGTGTTCATCAAAGCAGTCACGCCTTCGAGCGCGTAGTACTCGGTCTGGATCGGCACCATGATTTCCTGGGCAGCAACCAGGGCATTGAGTGTGAGCAGTCCCAGAGACGGTGGGCAGTCAATGAAGATGTAATCCGCGCCGCTCGCTTCGAGGTAGTCGTCGATGGCGTTACTCATTCGGGATTCCCGTCCTGCCGCCGTGGCGAGCTCCATCTCGGCAGCCGCGAGGTCAATCGTCGCGGGGAGCACATGAAGGTTGGGGGAGTGGGGCGTCTGCTGAGCGTGAGCGATAATCGGGTCGCCTTCGATCAGCACCTCGTAGGTGCCTAGGGTCCCCTGTGGGTGCTCGATACCGAGAGCCGTGGACGCGTTGCCCTGTGGGTCGTTGTCGATCACCAGCACGTTAAGCCCGCCCATCGCGAGCGCCATGGCGACGTTGACCGTCGTTGTGGTCTTCCCCACACCGCCCTTCTGGTTAGCCACGACGATCACACGCGGGGTCTGTGGTTTCCGAAGCTTGCCGGTGTTTATCTCGTCCGGGTGAAGCTCGTCGCCGTACTCTGACTCAGGCTCCATTCCGTATTCGTCCAGCTCTCCCTCGGGCTTCGCCCGTCTCGGCTGAGCTGCGTCAGTCTCCGTTCCACGTGGAACGGCCGCACCGCCCTTTGAGGAGTTGTTTGACGGGGCGTCCGGCGTCGGCTTACGTTTGCGGAAAAAGATCGCCACAGTGCTCCAATCGATCGTGCGATCAGAGTCTACCTTCTCAGGTCGACGAGCACATTTCGCAGGCGTTCCACGTGGAACGCACACAGATCACTGAATGCGACGCACTCGAACAGCGCGAGTACCTTCCAGGCCGTGGGGGAGGGTGAGCTCTACAATCTCAGCACAGCATCGCCGCTTGGCAAGTATCTTGCTGGCCTTGGCCACTTCCTGCTCCGCTGACTGACCTTTCAACGCCAGGAGCTGCCCATCGGGCAGGAACAAGTTGACCGTCCATCCCAACAGCTTCGTGAGTGGTGCGACGGCACGGCAGGTTACGACATCGAACAGAGCGGAGGCATTCGGCTCAGTGACTAGCTCCTCAGCCCGTGAACGAACGACTGTGACTCGATCCTCTATCTGAAGACGCCCAACCGCTAACTGCAGAAATTCCGCCCGTCGCTGCAGCGGCTCCACCAACGTCACCCGCAGATCTGGGCGCACGAGAGCCACCGGGATACCCGGAAGGCCAGCCCCGCTTCCGATATCTGCCACCCGGAGACCTTCAGGGATGGCATCAACTAGCGCGATGGAGTTGGCGATGTGCCGTGTCCACACGCGCTCACCTTCCCGGGGGCCGAGGAGTCCCCACGTAAGCCCATCATCTAGCAATATATCGACATATCGGCTTAACTGCTTAGAGGCGTGTGGATATAAAGACGAAAGCGCGGCCTTAGCCGCGCCTTCATCCATCAACACATGATCGTGCTCGGTCATGCTTTCTGCACCACAACACGACGGTTTGGGGGCTCGCCCTCCGATTCACTCATGAGGCCAGCGCCGGCAACCTCGTCGTGCACGATCTTTCGTTCGTAAGCGTTCAGCGGCATCATGCGCACAGGGTCGCCGGTTTCCTGTACCTCAGCGATCGCGTCACGAGCCATGGCGACGAGTTCCGCGCGACGACGCTCGCGGAATCCTGCCACGTCGACCATCAACCGGGAGCGGTGACCCGTCTCCGTCATCACAACGAGACGAGAGAGCTCTTGGAGAGCGTCGAGCACCTTGCCGTCTTTACCCACCAACAGATCGGAGTCGGTGTCGATGGCGACGAAGGCCCGTCCCTCCGACACCGAGTTCTCGATGTCGCCGTCGAGGTCGGCGATGTCGAGCAATTCCTCGAGGTAATCGGCGACGAGGTCGCCTTCAGCCAGGAGGCTGGATTCGCTGTCACTCATGAGCGTCCTTTCACTTCTTCTTGCGCTTGGCGCGCGATTGCTGGCGGGGCTGCTGCCTGGTCACCACGCGTTTGCCGTCCGCATCCACGCGGACGGTGGAGCGGGTCACCTGTTGCCGCTGCACCTTGGGGGGAGTGGGGGTTGTTGTGTCGTCGACCTCGTCGGTGGGTGTGACGTCCTGCCCGCGCACCTTACGGGTGGTGGCGGTGTTCGCCCCGCGCTTGTTCTTGCGACGAGACTTCTCGCGGCGCTCGCGCATGATCTGATCGGGGTCGAGGCCCTTCGCGAGCATGCGCTCTTCCCAGTCGATGTAGGCAGGCGTGTTGGGCGCAGGGTTGTTACGAATAAGGATGCCCTGCTGCGCCATCGTCCACACATTCGATGCGAACCAGTACAGCAACACACCGATAGGGATCACCACGGACGACATGGCGTAGATGATCGGGAACACGTACAGCATGACCTTCTGCTGCTGCGCCATGGGGCCGGTGAGCGCCTCGGGCGGCATGTTCTTGCGCATGAGCTGCAGCTGCGTGATGAACAGTGCCCCCACCATCAAAATCACCAGGATGATGCCGATGATTTGCGTCATGCCAAAGGGAGTGAGTGGGAAGATTCGCGACGCGAGCTCCGCGCCGAACAGTTTGGCACTCTGCAGCGACTCGACGAGCTCCGGGTGATCCTTCAACCACTGGCCGCGCACGGGCCCGTCGGATGCTCCCTGCAGTACACGGAACAACGCGAGGAAGATGGGCATCTGAATGAGCAAGGGGAAGCACGACGCCATGGGGTTGACGCCTTCTTCCTTGTACAGCTTCATCGTCTCTTGGCCGAGACGCTCACGGTCGCTGCCGTACTTCTTCTGCAGCTCCTGCATCTTGGGCTGGAGCAGCTGCATGTTGCGCGAACTGTTGATCTGCTTCACGAACAACGGGATCATCGCCGTACGCACGATGACGGTGAGCGAGACGATCGCCAATGCCCACGCAGCGCCCTTGGGTAGGTTCAGCCACACGCCCCAGACCCAGTGGAACATCACTAGCAGCCCGGAGACCGCCCAGTAGAGCGGCTGCATCATCGTCGACAACAAGCCCATGAAGGCGTCGCCGATGCCCAGGGGGACAACAAACTCCATCAGATACTCACCTCAAGTGTCTTCTGCGAGGTCATCTCTGCCTCCCAGGTGTCATATTCCTTGGTGCCAGGAACGTAATCCACGCCGCCCATCGACCACGGGTGGCAGCGCACCAAACGCCAAGCGATCAGCCAGCATCCGCGCAACGCGCCGTGTACCTCGAGGGCGCGCAGTCCGTACGCGGAGCACGTCGGATGAAACTTGCACACATCCCCGTACAGCGGCGAGATCCAGCGTCGCCAACCCTTGACGAACCAGATGAGCGGATATTTCAGCATTGGCACACCTTGTTGAAGGCTCTGCGCCATGCCGAAGCGACGTCGTCGCGCAGCTCGGGGCCTGCGTCCGTAATCGAAGGCAGTGCGCGCACGACCACGTCGGTGTGCATGGGGGCGGGCAGTTCGGCGACGATGTGCCGCAGCCGACGCTTCACGCGGTTCCTGGTGACGGCGTTGCCCACCTTCTTAGACACAACAAAACCCACCCGGGTCACCTCGGGTGGATTCGTGTGGGGTGGTCGGCCTACGTGCACGACGACCGACGCTCCTGCCGCTCTCACGCCGTCACGAAAGCAGGCAGTGAAGTCTGCGGGAGCTTTCAGACGGCGCGCAGAGGGCAGCACGGAGCAGATCAGGCCGACAGCTCGGCGCGGCCCTTGCGACGACGCGCGGCCAGGATCTGGCGGCCAGCGCGCGTGCGCATGCGGCTGCGGAAGCCGTGAGTGCGGCTGCGGCGACGATTGCTCGGCTGGAAAGTACGCTTGCTCATGCGAGAATTCTCCGTAACGATCTGGTGATCACGTGCCCGAAGGCTTAAGGACGTGGGCTGTCCGAGACAGCGGCTATGTAACGATACGCGCACAATGCGCGTTTCTCCAAACCCAAACCGCGTGCATGCAAATTACACCGATGTAGTCCAGCCGACACGCCGATGTATTTACTCAAACAGGTTGCGCAACGTCGGCGAGGGGACTAGGTTCAGGTGTCACCCGCTTCTGTGGGAAACTCTGTGGAAATGTGGACAACGAGCATGCGCTCACGAGTGTGACAAGGGGTCTTTGTGACTGACGCTATTGACCTCGACGTCATGTGGGACAGCGTCATTGAGTCCGCCGACGCACCGACCCGCGCATGGCTGCGTCGTACCAAACCCATCGCGATGCACGGTTCGACGATGATGCTGGCCGTCAGCGACGAACCCACCCGCGAACGCATCGAAACTCGCCTGCGCGTGGCGCTCGAAGAGCAACTGTCTGATCATTTCAATACCCCGACGCACCTCGCGGTGATGATTGATCCAGATCAGGTACCTGAGCAGCGCCCGGCCGCGGCGGAAGTCGACGAGGAAGTGGCGTCGCAGCTCCCTGAACCCATCTTGGCGAAGCCCCGTCCCCAATCCGACGTCCGCCTCAACCCCCGCTACACCTTCGAGAGTTTCGTCGCAGGGTCGTCGAACCGTTTCGCACACGCCGCAGCTGCCGCCGTCGCGGAAACCCCCGGCAAGGCGTACAACCCACTGCTCATTTACGGCGCTTCGGGGTTGGGGAAGACGCATCTGCTACACGCCATCGGGCATTACGTGAAGAGCTACTACGAGAATCTCCGCGTGAAGTACGTCTCAACGGAGGAGCTCACTAACGACTTCATCAACGCCATCTCGAGCAACCGCACCGCAGAGTTTAGAAGCACGTATCGCGACATCGACGTGCTCCTCGTCGACGACATTCAATTCCTGGCACAAAAAATCCAGACCCAGGAAGAGTTCTTCCACACGTTCAACACGCTGCACAATGCGCAGAAGCAGATCGTGATGACCTCCGACCGTCCGCCGAAGTTGCTGGAGGCGCTGGAGCCTCGTCTGCGTTCGCGCTTCGAGTGGGGGCTGATGACCGACATTCAGCCACCGGACCTCGAAACGCGTATCGCTATTTTGCGCAAGAAGGTGGCCTCACAACGTCTAACTGCGGGTACGCAGGTGCTTGAGCTCATCGCGGCTCGGATTACGACGAACATCCGCGAGCTGGAGGGTGCCCTCACCCGCATTGCAGCGCTCGCGTCGCTGGATCAGCAGGAGATTACGACGGAGCTCGCCACCGAAGTGCTCGACAGCCTCATGCCCGAGGGCGAGGTGCAGGTGGATGCCCAGACGATCATGGAAGCCACCAGCGAGTACTTCAATATTTCGATGGACGATCTCACCGGGACGAGCCGCGTCGCGGGGATTGCTATGCCTCGTCACATCGCTATCTATCTTTGCCGGGAGCTGACGGAGCTGTCTCTGCCCAAGATTGGCGCCAAGTTCGGCGGCCGCGATCACTCGACGGTGCTGAACTCCGTGCGTCGCGTGACCGAACGCATCAGTGAAGATCGATCGCTGTTCACGCAGGTGACTGAGCTCACCAACAAGATCAAACAGCGCTGAGCGCTCTTCTTGACTCATTCCCGCGGTTCGGCGCGGCGCTGCTGTCTGCCCGAAATCGCCTGTGGATAAGTACGGTTGTTCCACTGTGGATACTCCTGTGGAAAACTTTTCTACGACGGCTGTCCACAAATCCTAAGCGTGTAATTCGACAAACTCGTTGCACTTATCCACAGCCATCATTACGAGTACGACAAGGATCGATGGAAGTTATCCACAGTATCCACAGCACCTACTACTACTATGAGTAGATATACAACCAAGAGTCTTCAAACTCTCCAGCGTGGAAACACAAGAAGTTCGCCAGGTACGGTTGAGGCGTGACGGTAGCAGCCAGGGCAGTGTCCCTTACCAAGCAATACGGCAGCGGCGACACCACGGTGGTTGCCCTGGACGACGTCGACTTTGCAATCGAGCAGGGAAAGTTCACGGCAATCATGGGCCCGTCGGGCTCCGGCAAATCGACGCTGATGCACCTGCTTGCTGCCCTCGATGTGCCGACCTCGGGGCAGGTATTCATTGGTGACACCGACGTCGCAGCACTCGACGACACCACACTCACGAAACTTCGACGCGAGCGTATTGGCTTCATCTTCCAAGCCTTCAACTTGATCCCCACGCTCTCTGCGGAAGAAAACATTGTGCTCCCGGTCTCCATCGCTGGCGGCAAAGTCGACCAGGAATGGTTTGACAAGGTCGTCGACATGCTCGATCTGCGCAGCCGACTGGGACACACCCCGTCGGAACTCTCCGGTGGCCAGCAGCAGCGCGTCGCGTGTGCCCGAGCGCTCATGAATCGCCCCGAGATTGTGTTCGGCGACGAGCCCACCGGCAACCTCGACTCCGTCGCGGCCGCAGAAGTGTTGTCATTCCTGCGGGCCAGCGTGGATGACTTCGGGCAAACCGTCGTAATGGTCACGCACGACGCCACCGCGGCGAGCTACGCCGACCGAGCCGTGTTCCTCTCCGACGGGCGCATCGTCGACGAGGTGCACAACCCGACGCAAGACGACCTGCTGCAGACGATGGCACGCCTCTACCCGCGCCTCGACGAACACGGTAATCCTGTGGTTGCAGACGATGACGCGCAGCCGAGCGAACCGTCGGCCAAGCCGCGACGGGCATTGTGATCGCCCATGTGGAAGGCCACATTCAAGTCGCTGCTCGCGCGCAAGTTCCGCCTGGTGCTGAGCGCGCTGTCCATTGTGCTTGGCATCGCATTTATCGCCGGCTCGTTGATGTTCACCAATCTGCTCTCGCGTGGGTTCGACGAGATCGTCCAGTCCACGGTGGCCGATGTGAACGTGAGCGACGAGAATCTCGGGGTCGATTCTTCTCCTGCTGACGTTGCACAGCCCAGCCGGGCCTTGACGCCCGCCGACATTGAGAAGATCCAGGCCGTCGACGGGGTGAGCAAGGCAGTCGGTTCGGTAGCCCATCCCCAGGTATTCGTACTGGATTCGAACGACCGCGTCGTCGGCATCCCCGGAGCCCCCGGCATTGGAGCCAACTGGCACGACACCCCCGCCGTCGGCGGTATACAGAGCGCTCGCATCGTCGACGGGCGCCCCCCGAAAGCGAACAACGAGGTGGTCATCGACCCGGGCACCGCTGAACGAGCCGGGCGGAGTATCGGCGACACGGTCCGCGTCGCCACGCCCTTCGACGGAGTGCAGGAGTACACGCTCGTCGGTACCGGCACGTACGGCTCCGGCTCGACGGCGGGCGCGGCGTATCTGTTCTTCACGCTCGACCAAGCGCAGAAGCTCTTTGCGGAAGGCAAGGACGTCTACCAGTCAGTGTGGATCAGCATTGACCAGTCGAAGGATGCGAATGACGTAGCCAATGCGGTGTCGAAGGTGCTTCCCGAGGGCTGGAAGGCCGAAACGGGTGCGAAGCTCGCCGACGAGATCCGCAACGCGCTGGGTGCTGGCATGGGCTTCGTCAACACGGTGCTGCTGATCTTCGCCGCCATCGCGTTGCTCGTCGCAACCATGCTCATCGTCAACACGTTCTCGATCCTCGTCGCCCAACGCTCCCGCGAGCTCGCGGTGCTGCGCGCTATCGGCGCCACGAGGGCGCAGGTACGCACGTCGGTGCTGCTCGAAGCCATCGTCATGGGTGTGATTGGCGCGACGCTGGGCATCGGTGTCGGGTACCTGCTGGTGTGGGGGCTCATGGCGCTCATGGGTTCGGCTGGCGTCGATCTGGGCGCGGCCCAGCCGCAGCTCACGTGGCAGTCGATCGTCGCGTCCTATGCCGTCGGCATAGTGATTACTGCCATCGCGGCGTTGGTGCCGGCGGTTCGGGCGTCGCGCACCCGCCCCGTCGAAGCGCTCGCCGAGGCCAGCCACTCGAGCGCGAAACCCGACGGCGGTGCGCTTGCCCTCGTCGGAGTGGTGATGGTGGAGATTGCCATCGCGCTCATCGTGTGCGGGCTGTGGATCGACGTGCCTGGCCCGCTGTGGTGGATCGGTATCGGATGCGCGACGATGCTCGTCGGCGCCGTGCTTGCCGTGCCGTGGCTGGGCGCGCCCGTGATTGCGTGCGCGAGCTGGGTGTTTAGACGCGCGTTCGGCATCGTCGGCACGCTCGCTGGGCGCAATTCCACGCGGCAGCCGGGTCGAACGGCGGCCACGGCGGCCACTCTCACGATTGGCTTGGCCCTCGTCACGACGGTCGCGGTGCTTGCAGCGAGCATCACCACGTCGCTGAAATCTCAGCTGTCGGCAGATCAGCGCGGTGACTTCGTCGTCGCCCCTCTCACCATGACCCCCTTCGACGGGAAGCTGGCCGAGCAGGTGGAGGGCGTCGATGGTGTCGATTGGGTTGCGGCGCTGTGGCCAGCGCAGGCGCAGTTCCCAGGTGAGCAGAAACCGGTCGCGCTAGCCGGCACCACGCCGCGTGGCCTCCTCGAGGGCACCGCGACGGAGATCGTCGCGGGCACCATGACTGACGAGCCAGATTCGGCGGTGATTTCCGCGGAATTCGCCAGTGATCGGCAGCTGTCGCTCGGCATGACGTTCGAGCTCGCGGGCTCTGTGGGCACGCAGCAGCTCCTGGTGACGGGCATCGCGGGCGACGATGCTCCGGCGCAGGTCATCGTCAATAAGGCGATGCTGGACAAGATCGCCGACTCGCGGGTGGTGAGGAAGCTCGTGGTGTTCACCGACGACGGCGCCGACGCCGAGCAGGTTCGAAAGGGATTGCTGACCGCGACGAACGAGGTGAAGACCGTCGCTGTATCGGACGTGCACGAGTATGTGCAGGAGCGCGTCGACCAGTTCCAGCAGGTGGTCGGGTTGCTGTACGGGCTGCTCGGGCTGGCGTTGGTGATTTCGGTACTCGGCATTATCAACACGCTGTCGCTGAGCGTGATCGAGCGCACGCGTGAGATTGGGCTGCTGCGTGCGGTGGGGGTGACGAGGCGGCAGATTCGTCGCATGATCACCCTCGAATCCGTGCTCGTCACGGTGATGGGTTCCGTGTTGGGTGTGCTGCTCGGGCTGCTGTTTGGCGTGGTGCTGCAGCGCGCCAACGTCGATGCGGGCATCGACACGCTCGATGTGCCGTGGCTGCAGCTTGTGCTCATGCTGGTGGTGGCTGCGGTGTTCGGCATGCTCGCCGCGATTTCGCCCGCGCGGCGCGCTGCGAAGCTGCCTGTGCTGGATTCAATTGCGACGCTGTAGCGGTAGCGCTACCGCAGAGAAGGTGTGGCCGATATGATCGTCGGAGTGTGACCGCCGTGGGCTACACCAGTGGAAGAACGAGGAGAAGCAAGTGAAAATCCGTGTGGAGCGCGACGCGCTGGCCGACGCCGTTGCCTGGGTTGCCCGCAGCCTGCCGAACCGTCCCACCGCACCGATCCTCTCGGGGATGCTGCTGAGCGCCGACGGTGATGCGGTGACGCTGTCAAGCTTTGATTCCACCACGTCCGCGAAAGTAGCGCTGCCCGCCCAGGTGCACGACGAGGGCACCGTCCTCGTTTCGGGGCGCCTGCTCGCTGAGATCGCGCGCTCGCTGCCGAACAAGCCCGTCGAACTGGATGCCGACCACTCGAAGGTCGAGCTCACCTGCGGGTCGGCACGCTTCACCCTGCAGACCCTGCCGGTCGACGAGTACCCCACCCTGCCCGACATGCCCACGCAGGCGGGCACCGTCGAGGCTTCCACGTTCGAGCGCGCCGTCGCTCAGGTGTTCGTGGCGGCCGGGCGCGACGAGCTGCTGTCGGTGTTCACCGGCGTGCGGGTAGAAATCGACGGCGAAACACTGTCGCTGCTGGCCACCGACCGCTACCGCATGGCGCTGAAGGAAATCACCTGGAACCCGTCGACGCCCGACGCCGAGGGCGCCGTGCTCATCCCGGGCAAGGTACTCTCCGACACAGCCAAGGCGATGACGGGCGGCGACGAGGTCACCATCTCGCTGTCCACCACCGAGGCCGAAGGTGAGGGCCTGGCGGGCTTCGTCGGCGAGGGCAGCTACGGCAAGCGCGAGGCCACGACGAGGTTGCTGTCGCAGTCGTTCCCGAAGGTGCGGCACCTTATGGATGTCGACGGCACCGTGAACGTCCGCGTCTCCCGCGACGAGCTGCTCGGCGCGGTGAAGCGCGTGAAGCTTGTCGCCGAGCGCAATACCCCGCTGCGCATGGTCATCAACGACGATCACGTCACCCTCGAGGCCGCCACCGGCGACCAGGCGCAGGGCACGGAAGCGATCCCCGCGGGCGTGGAGATCGTCGGCGATGAGCAGACGATTGAGGCCGCCGGCTTCAACCCGCAGTACCTGCTCGACGCGCTCGGTGCGCTCGACGCCCCGTACGCGCACTTTGCGTTCACCGCGCCGGGCAAGCCCTGCCTGATTACGGGCCTGGCAAGCATGGATGGCGAGCAGCTGTTCGACTACCGCCACGTCATCATGCTGATGCGCCTGCCCAGCTAATTGCTGGGTGCGGGCTAGATGTTGACCGTTATCTCCACGAGAAGCGATTGAGGGGCGGATTCTCGCCGATTATTGCGCGTGTGGAGGATTTCGGTCATTGAGGGGTTGGGGCTGGTGCGTTCGCGACGTGGGTGCGCCAGCTAGGCTTGGCTGCACATGTTTGTCACTGCTCTCGAACTCACGAATTTTCGTAATTTCCCCGAAGCCAACATTGCGCTGACTTCGGGTGTGAACGTATTCGTCGGTTCGAATGGCCAGGGGAAGACGAATCTGGTTGAGGCGGTCGAGTATCTGTCGACGGCGTCCTCGCATCGGGTCGCGAGCGTGGTGCCGTTGATCCGGGCGGGGGAGGAGTCGGCGCTGGTGCGGGCGAGGGTGCAGGCGGGCGTCGATGATGAGCGCGAGCTGCTGCTTGAACTCGAGATTGCGAGGGGCAGGCAGCATCAGGCCAGGCTCAACCGCGGGCCGCTGCCTCGGGCGAGGGATCTCGTCGGGATGCTGCGCACGGTGGTGTTCTCCCCCATGGATCTGGCAATCGTGCGGGGTGACCCGTCGGATCGACGACGCTGGATCGATTCATTGATCGTCACGCGGTGGCCACGCATGGCAGGGGTGAAACAGGATTTCGACAAGGTATTGAAGCAGCGTAATGCGTTGCTGAAGGGCATGGCGGGCAAGCGTTTCGCCGCCGGCATGGGTGACGATGCCATCACGCTGCAGATCTGGGACGAGCAGCTCGCGCGGATCGGGGCGGAGCTGTTGCACGCCAGGCTCGACACGCTCGCCGACGTCCGCCCGTTCGCCCAGCGCGCGTATGCCGCGATCGCCCCGGTGAACAATGAGATTGAGGCGCACTACAAGTCGGCGGTCGATCTCGCGGGGGCTTCGGAGGCCGATGATGTGCAGGCGGAGTTGCAGCGGCGCATTCTCGATGCGTTGGAGGGGGTGCGCGACGAGGAGCTTCGACGGGGGGTGACGCTGGTCGGGCCGCAACGCGACGACATCGAGTTGTTCATCGGAGCGCTGCCCGCGAAGGGGTACGCGTCGCATGGGGAGTCGTGGTCGCTGGCGCTGGCGCTGCGCCTAGGGGGTTTCGAGCTCGTGCGCGACGACGGCACCGAGCCGGTGCTGGTACTCGACGACGTGTTCGCCGAGCTGGACTCGTCGCGGCGTGCTCGCTTGGCTGATGCCATCGGGCATGCGGAGCAAGTGCTCATCACTGCGGCGGTGGGCTCGGATGTGCCCGAGTTCCCTAGTGAGCGCAGGTTTCGCGTCGAGGCTGGTAGCGTCGCCGAGGAGGCGTCATGACCGACGAACCCGCAACCGACGAGCCCGTGCCGCACGACCCGACCGGGCTGGACCTCGCCGCCCAAATCGCCCGCTCCACCGTGTTGGGTAATCCCTATGCGCCGGCGCTTCCCGAGCCGCGCAAACCGGTGAAACGCCGACGGTTTACCGGCGAGCAGCAGCGCTCGGGCGCGCATCCCGACGACCGCGACCCCCAACTCATCGGGTCCGTGTTCGAGACGGTGGTGGAGCGACGAGGTTGGACGAAACGGCTCTCGCTGTCGACGGTGCTGCGCAACTGGGCTGACCTCGTCGGCGACGCCAATGCCGAGCACTCACAGCCCGTGGATTTCCGCGACGGCGTGCTCAAGGTGCAGTGCGACTCGACGGCCTGGGCCACCGGCATGAAGTACTCCGCCTCGCAGTTGCTGGCGAAGCTCAACCGTGAGCTTGGTGATCGCACGGTGAAGCGGGTGGATATCGTCGGCCCGCCGCAGCGCAGCTGGAAGCACGGGCCGAGGTCGGTGCGCGACGGGCGCGGCCCGAGAGACACCTACGGCTAAGCGGCACCAATGCGCGCGAGCTCGGCGGCGTGCTCGGGCTGCATTTGGCGGTTCTCGTCGCGGATGGTCTGGATCAGGCTGGCAACCTCGGCTTGGACGGCGGCGGCGTCGCCCATCAGATGCCTGGCTCGCACCGCGCGGATGCGCAGCTCGTCGTCGTTCGGCCCGACGCTTCGGCCCTGCTCAAGAGCCCACAGGGCTTCGTCGAAGTAGCCGCCCGCAAGACAGCGGTCGGTGAGCTCGCATGCCACGTCGACGAGGAACGCCACCATGTCGTCATGGATGGTGCGTGCCCAGGGCCACCGCGCGACGGCGGTGCCCAGCGGCGGTCCGGACACCAGGGTGAGGGCGTGGCGCAGCGCGCGGTCTGAGGCCTCGTTGACAGGGCCTGGGATAAGTGCGCGCACGCGGTGCCAGTCGGAGGTGACGCGCGCATCGAGCGAGATGCGCCCCTGGTAGGCCTCGGGCAGGAAGCGGTGACCGGCGTCGTCGCATCCGAGCCAGGTGCGCAGCCGGGAGAGGTTCGAGCGTCGTGTGCCTTCCGCGACGCACAGGGCGCGGGACATGGTGGTGGCGGTGGAACCGGGGTGCAGCAGCAGCCACGCCGCATACTCGATGCACTGCTGCTGGGCTCGACGGGGCTCCTGCCCGGTGGCGCCTTCCAGCGCGGGCTCGCCCAGCAGCACGAGCGACGGCGCGGGCGGCAGCGGCGGTTCTGGTTCCGGGTCGAGGAAGCGGCCGGTCAACGAGCGTCGTGGCGCCGCTGGCGACCACCATCCGGCGGGTTCGGTGGCGTCTTCGAGCGTGCCGGCGAAGAGCTCCACGAGCGCGCGACGGGCAGGCGTGGTGAGCAGCTGTGGGCGGAAGCATTCGCCATCGAGCGATGCCATGTCGTCGTCGAACCGCACCTGCGTGTTCCCTTGCCACTCAGGGATGACCGCGGAGACGCCCGTCCGACCGAGCCCGAGGGCGGTCTTGATGGTGTGCGCCTGCGATGCGGTGACGGGTTCGGCGAACAGCGCGACCACCGGGTGCCACGCAGGCGCGAGGTCTGGGCAGGCGCGTACATCGTCGAGGAGGCGCGCGCCGAGTTCGAGGCGACGCGTCGCACACAGCGTCGTGAGGTACTCGCACGCCTCGTCGACGGAGAACTCGCGCAGGCGCGGGTCGTCGATGGCCTTCGCCCAGGGCTGATCGGCGCCGACGAGCACCACCTCGACGTCGCTCGACCACGGTGCGCACAGCAGGCTCGTCACCATGGCGCCGACGACTGCCTGTGGCTCAGTAGCCCCGACGAGGCCCGTCACCCCGGCTTGTTCCAGATCCAGGGTGACCTCCGACGCGTCGCTGCGCCAACCGAGCACCACGCTCGTGGGCTCGACGTCGATGGGCACCTCGGTGGAGGTTTCCGCCTTGCGGGCGAGTGCCGTCCAGAACTTCGTGGCCTCAGGGCTGAGCGGCACGAGCCTTCTGCCCAGCGCCCGGCCCACCAGTTGCAGCCGACGCCGCGCCGCGACGCCTATGACGATAGTGCTGGCGAGCATGCCGCCGATGGCACTCACCAGGCCGTGCGATTCTTCGTCGAGTTCCGACACCGATTCGGTGCCTTCCGACGCGTCGTTAGCCGTGGTGCCCGCAGCGGGCTGCGCTTCCGAGCTGGGCGCGGCTGATGCCGGAGCGGACGCAGTCGGTGGAGTTGCAGCCGGTGCCGGCGGAGGCGATGCGGACGAGGTGGGCGCGGACGTGGCCGGGGTCGGTGTGGCTGGGGTCGGTGTGGCGGGGGTCGGTGTGGCTGGGGCAGGTGTCGCCGCGCTGGATGGCTCGGGCGAATCTGGGGCAGCGTGCGCGCTCGCCGCGTCGGGATTCGTCGGTTGGTCAGGAGCCTCCCCAGCGGGTGTGGTGGTGGGGAGCAGCAGGCGCCATCCGACGTCGATTTCGTCGGGGTTGTGAATGAGATCGGCGTTGAGCTCGTGAATTTCCGGCCACCGTTCGCCGTCGCCCAGGTGCCTGGCGGCGAGCTTCCACAGCGAATCGCCGCGCGCCACCTGCACGTCGGGTGGCAACTGCAGCGTGGTGCCGGGCTGGAGGCGTGCGTCGGCGGTGAGCCCGGGGTTCACCGCGAGGATGTCGCGCCAGCGCTCTCCGGAACCGAGCTGCTGTGCGGCGAGTGTCCACAACTCGTCGCCTGGCTGCACCACATACTCGCGCCCGGTGTGCGTCGTAGCGGCGGGTGGAGCATCCTTGGGCGAGGTGCGGTCGGCAGCTGCCGACGACGGATCGCCTTGCGGGAGGTGCACCGTCGCGTGTGGTGCTGGAGCGTCGGGTGGGACTGCCGATGCGGCACCCACCGGTGCCAGCATCACGGCGGCGACCAGCGCGGTGATGGCAGGCCTGAACCACTGCGTGCCCGGTAGTCGTACGTCGATGCGGCGCCGAGTGGCAACGGCCACCACCTCGACGATGATTGTCGCCGCCAATACAGCCCACGCCAGCCAGCCGATGAGCCCGATGAGTTCGAGCACGATGCGCCCGTCGTCGGGGCGCATCAGCGCGCGTGCCCAATCCACTTCCAGCAAGTGAGCGGGGTTGGTGCTCGCGAAGAGGAGCATAGGCACGCCGACGAGCACGCCCACCAGGAGGGCGAGTGATGCGGCGGCGCGCAGCCACTTCATGATGGCTCCTTTAGCTTGGGAGGTTATTGCGGACGTATTCGGTAATGACGGTGATGATGATGAGCGCGATAGCCGCCGCACCGGCGAGCAGGATGGCGTTCTCCGTCGACTGCGACAGGCCGCGCTCATCGCGGGGCGTGCGGGCCTGCATGGTGAGGCCGATGAGTGAATGAATGGCTTTCATGGTGTTCTCCTGATCTTCACTGTGGCAGTTCGGTGTGGGTGATTCCCACATTTCCTCAAGGCTGTGGATAACTGTGGAAAGTTATCCACAAGGGGCGATCACATCCCTGTGATCCTCAGCAGGGCCGGCGCGAGGAACGCCAACCCCAACAACATGGCTGGAATGGTCATCCACAAGGTCATTCGCTCGCTGGCTTCGTTGGCCTCGATCTTGACCTGGGTGAGATGCGCGTCGCGCAGCTCCTTCACGCGGGCCTGGAGCACCTCGGCCAGGCCTGCCCCCTGCTCCTCGAGCTGCATGACGTCGGCGAAGTCGGCGAGCTCCGGCACGCGCCACTCATCGGCCACCGAACGCAGCTCATCCCACGGGGGCACCTGCTCCATACGGGCCCGCTGCAGGCCGGAAGTGATGCGACGAAACAGCGGGGCGTCCGAGATTTCCGCGGCCGACAGCGTCGCCTGAGTAGCCGAAGCGTTGGCGAGGCGCTCGAGCGCCACGAGATCAAAAAACGTGTGGAGCGCGTCGTGCATCGCACGTTGTTGCTGGCGCTGGCCGCGTCGAAGGCGCAAGTCAGGCACCAAATATCCGACGAGCGCCCCCAGCGGAGCGACGAACAGCGGAAGCAGCGTGGGGGAGTTGCCCATCAAGAACTGCAGCCCCACCCACAACCCAGGCAGCAGCAGCCCGGCGATGGCGAGGATGAGTTTCTCGGTGAAGAAATCGGCGGCGTCGCGGTCTTGCATGGCCAGCAGACGCTGCTGTTCCTGCGTGAGCGGCAGACGCCAACGCCGCGGATTCGTCGTCGATGGCGTACCTGCGGTCGGTTGCGAGGGGCGGCGGTCGAGCACGGCCAGGGCGTCGCCGAGCCGAACAGGGGCCGGCATGACCCCCGCCACAATCACGCAAACACCCAAGCCAACGAGCATTCCGAAGGCAATCGAGAACCCCATCATTGCCCCCTCAGGAAGCGTGGGGCGGGTGGGGGCGTCGACATGCGGCGCAACATGAGCAGACAGCCCGCGTAGCAGGCGGCGAGCGTGCAGGCGATCACCCCGCCGATCGGCGTGAGGTACGGCTCGAAGAACGGCCCGTTCAGCACGACCGCTGCGACGATCACGGTGAGGGTGATCGTCGTGACTTGCCGTACCACCGCGCGCGGCTTGGCGCGCTCTGTCGCCACCTCTCGCAACGCTCGAAGGCGGTCTTGAATGGTGTCTGACAAGCCCATGAGCGTGGCTCTGGTGCCTACCCCGCCGCGTGTCGAGGCGATGGCGAGCGCAGCGGCTACCGCGTCGGCATCCGCGGAATCGAGTTCGTCAGCGAAGCGCAACAGCGCATCTTTCGTGGTGGTGCGTTGGTCGAGGCGAGCGCAGAGTCGGTCGACGGCGTCGCGGATCGCCTCGGGCGCCTGGGCGCGAGTGGCGAAGATGGCGTCGCGGATAGATTTGCCGGTGCCGATGGAGGTGGACAGCAGTCGCACCCAGCGATCCAAGCCAGCGAGCAGATCGAGTTCACGCGTGGGCGGTTCGCCCAACAGCCACGGCACCGCGATGACGAGCGCGGGTATGAGCACGATGGCGGGCAGAAACTGAGTGATCGCCGCAACGGCGAACCCTGCGACGACCGACCCGACCATCCACCAGCGGCGCCGAACAGGGATACTTTCCCACCGTGTCCACAGAGTTTTCCACAGGTATGTGGATTGTGGTGGAGGCGGTGGGGAAGTCCACCCCAACACGACGAGGACAAGGCCCAAGGCGACGAGGCCGCCCAGTGCGGCGGCCGCGAGGGTCATCGTCGCTCCCAAAACTCGGCCAGCTCGGTGAGCAATTCCGCGCTGGGGTCGAACAGTTCGGGGGAGCCGTCGGCTGAGGCCTTATATAACAGGTGCGTGGTGGGGCGCCCGGCCTCCATCGAGCCCGTCAGCTGCCGCACCTCGCTCACGAAACGTCGACGCATTCCCCCGCGCCACGTGTCATCGCGCAGTACCACGTGCACGATCAACCCGATGTGGTGCGCGATCTGGCGCATCGCCTCGTCGACGCCCAACACGCCGCCCTGCGCGACGCGGGAGGCGAGGCGGTCGATCGTCGATGATGCCGAGTGCGAGTGTGTCGTCGACAGGGAACCCGCGCCCGACTGCATCGCCTCGAACATCGCGCCGGCCTCTTCACCGCGCACCTCACCGACCACGAGGCGCGACAGGTTCTGGCGCAGCGCTTCCGGGATGAGGTCTGCGACGGTGTAGGCGCCAACAGCCTTGCCAGCGGCCGATTCACCCAGCCCGATGCGGGCCTGCAACGCGAGCATGTTGCGACGATGCTCGTGCAGGTGGGTGAGCAGCTCGTAGTCGGTTTCGAGGGTGCCGAACCGCTCGCTGGCGGGGATCGCGTCGATGAGCGCGCGCAGCAAGGTGGTTTTGCCGGCGCCCTGGTCGCCAGCGATCACGATGGATTTCCGCCCGAGCACCGCCGCGCGCAGCAACCCTCCAAGCTCGCGGGGGAACATGCCCGTTTGGGCGAGGTCATCGAGCGTGACGTCCGTCAAGCGGTGCTGCCGGATCACTACGGAAGGGCGGTACGACAACCCAAACCCAATGGCGTGGAGCCGGAACTTCGAACCCAGCGCGAGGGTCATCGTCGGGTGGGCGTCGTCGAACGGTCTCGGGGGTTTGGCCGTTTCGCCGAGGAAGCGGATGGCTTCGACGAGCTCGTCGTCGGAATCCGCGACGGGCGGATGCTCGACGCGGTGCCCGTCGCCGTACTGCACCATGACGCAGTCGTGGCCGTGAATCTCGATGTTCTCGGCGTCGGGAATCTCGAACAGCGGCTGCAGGCGCCCGTAGCCGAACATCGCCGACTCCACCGCGTCCGCATATCGGTTTTCGAGCGTGAGGCTCCACAGCGCCTCGCCGTTGTCGCTCAATCGCTGCGCCGTGGCGTGCACCACGCCTCGAATGATGGCGCGGGCGCGCACGCGGCGGTCCTCGTCGGGCATGGTGCTCCCGCGCTCGTCGTGCCACTGGGCATCGGCAGCCGACACCTGCTCGGCGGCCTCGCGACGCAGCTGCACGACGAGGGGCCAATCGAGCTCAGCTTCCGTCAGCTCGGCGCGCCGAGGGGGTTCCGTGACGGTGACGTCGCCGTCGCGAAGCATCTCAGGAGCAGGGCCGAGGAGGCCGAGGCTGTGTGCCAAGTCAGACATGCATCAACGCCTCCCTACTCGCCTTGATGCCATGCACCCGCTCGCCCAGCTGTTTCGCCACCGACCGCGCCTTGCCCATGAAGCTCTGCTCCATGAACCGCCTCGGCTCGGGCTGCGCATCGAGCAGCACGCCCGCCGCCTGCGCATCGTGCGGCAGCTCGAACCACGCCGGAACTGCGAACTGCTGGGCGATCTCCTTCGTAGAGTACGGCTGATTCACCCCGACGATGCCCAGCCCCAGCGGCACGTCGACCGGCAGCGAGGTGAGCTGGTCGCGCAGTGTGGGGAGGTGGAGTCGCAGCGCCGCGAGCGACCGCAGGTGGCTCCGCGCGATAGCGACGACGAGGTCCGCCGCCGCCAGCAACCCCATGGGCACCCCACCTATGCCGATTCGGCCCGCGTCTATGAGCACGTCGACGCCCAGCGCGTCGAGCTCCTCGAATGCCTCGCCGAGCCCGGCCCAAACTCCATCGAACAGCCGCACTGCCGCCGGCTGGCTGAACCCGGGGAGAAACCTCCTTTTCGGTGCATCCTCCGAAGTCAGCGGGCAAGTGTGCATCCACAGCTCATCGTGAACGCGCCGGTTTTCGCGGTGTGCCTGGGCCACTGACGCCAACCCTCTGCCGCCGGTGTCGAGGCCGCGGAGATAGCCGGCGAGCACGGCTTGTGAGGGGTCACGGTCGCAGTCGGCCAGGAGTACGCCGCGGGGCCAAGCCAGCGCGAGGGCGAGGGACGTCGTCGTGACTCCGGGGGAGCCCGGCCCCGACGTGAACACGATCACTGCCATGATTTATCGCTCCCCGACGGCGAACAGCGCCAACTCATTGCGTGCGGCCAAGCGGGCCACAGCGCCGGCTTCCCCGTGGGCCACGCGCACGTCGACCACGAACGAGGCGCCGTCGTCGAGCAGCAGCGGAGCGGTGGCGACGACGGCCGGGACCACCTTCGAGGCATCTGCGTCATCACCGACGCCGACGAGTTCCACTGCCGTACCCGCCGGCAACGCAGCGGTGGGGAGCTGCCCGTGAGTGAGACGTAGCCCGACGAGCGCCTCGCCGCCTGGCAGCGGGTTATCGCCGACGTGGGAGGCCAGCGGGAATGACCCAGTCGGGAGATCGGTGAGCGCGGTGTGTCCGACGAGATCGTCCAGGGCATCCGCAGCGAGGGTTTGCGTCGAGAATCCCTCCGGCACCTGCACGACGCGCAACTGTTCTTCTGTAACGACGGAACCGCGCGCGATGGGTTGGGCGACGGCGACCACCGAGGCGTAGTTCGTCGAAGACTCATAGATGTATGCGAATCCGAGCGCGCCGAGCACCACGGCGAGCACTCCACCGGCGATCAGTTTCGGGCTCCGCCGTGCTCGTATTTGTACTGTGTCGGGGCGGGGGAGCTTCATTGCCCCCGCGTCAGCTTCAGTTGCACCCATAGCTGGCACCTCCGTGACGAAAACTATGTGGTCGACGGGGTCACTTCAGCGTTTTTTACGACAACTGTGGAAAACTTTCCAAGATTCCACGGATTTAGGCCTAGTTATCCACAGGTTGTGTGGATAACGGTGGGGAAATGTGGGAAACGCGTGCGTTTGGGCGATGGGCCTAGTCAGCCTGGTTGACTCTGCCCTCGAGCACCCACTGGAGGAATTCACGGAGATATCCGGTCTCGCCATCGCGGCCCCCACGTCCGACCACGAGGGTGGGTTGCGTGCCGGGAAGCTTCACCCCGCGCAGGCGTTCCTTGAGCCCGCCGCCCACCACCAGATGATGGAAACCACCGTCCTCGTCGATGGCCACAGAGTGGTTCTGGCGCAGGTACCATCCGCGCTTGTCAGTCTTCACTTTGTGCCCGCTGTAGGTGGTGGCCTTCAACGGCACGGGCGCGAGACCTTGCTCGTTCGCCTGCCGCACAAACTCATCAATGAGCACTTGCGCCTCCAGCGCCTCCGAGCGGGCCTGCTGTTCCGCCAACTGGAGCCGGATTCGTGCCGCTTCCGCGCGATCGCCACTTGCCATGCGGCCACCCTACCGGGCCATGACCAACCCGATATCCACATTCGTTTGCCGAAAACGCCCGAAATCACCGATCTGAGCAAACGAATGTGGATATCGGGTTAGCTCGGGCGAGGTACCCCTTCTCTCCCATGACGATGGCGGCACCGGTGTAGTGACGGCTTCTCGGTGAAATATGAGAGATCTCTCATCTAGTACTCCTCGAAGCCTCATATCCGCTTGGTCTGATGGAGACAAGATCAACGACAGGAGGAATCATGGTCAGCAAGAAAGTTGTGACTCTCCTAGCTACTGGCACGCTTGGCGTCGCTGTGGCCCTCGGGGGCGTAGTCAATAGCCTCGCCGGCGAAGGGGAACCTCAACGGGAGCCGGGTATCGTCGTCAGTGATGACCGCGGCAGCGAGGGGCGTGCCTCACAGGCACCTTCTCCGGCGCCGTCCGTAACCTCGTCACCGTCTGTGAGCCCATCGCCCTCCGTGCTGCCGCAGGTTGAGCGCGACGACGACCATGACGATGACCGCGACGACAAGCCGAGCGCAGATAACAAGAAGAGCGATGTGAAGAAGACCACCGCCAAGAAGCGCACGGCTTCGTCAGACGATGACGATCGCAAGCTCTCCCGCACACCCAAGAAGGCCAAGAAGGCAGCAAAACCAGCCCCCAAGCCTGCTGCTCGGTACGACGATGATGACGACGATCGTTACGAGCGCGACGATGATCGCGACGACCGCTACGACGACGATGACGACGATGACTGGGATGATGACGACGGCGACGACGATGATGACGATGACGACGATGATGATGACGACGACGATGACGACTGAGTCGCGGGATAGTTAACGCCCCGCATCGGATAGTGCATCGCCGGTTGGTCTGGCTGGGATTCCAGTTAGACCAACCGGTATCCCATTCCCCGCACCGTCTCGAAACGCTCTTTTCCAAGCTTGGTGCGCAGATACCGGACGTAGACGTCCACGACGTTCGACCCAGGGTCGAAATCAAACCCCCACACATTGCTGAGCAGCTGTTCACGACTCAACACCTGACCGGCATGGCGGATGAATGTTTCAGCAAGCGTGAATTCGCGCGCTGACAGATCGACATCTCTTCCCGCGACGCGCGCCCTCCGGGTTTGCAAGTCAAGTGTGAGATCGCCGTGTGAGAGCTGTGTCGGGCTCTCCTCGCTCTTCGTCGTTGAACGAAGCCGAAGCCGAATTCGGGCGAGCAATTCCTCGAAGGAGAAGGGCTTGGCCATGTAGTCGTCGGCTCCGCTTTCTAGTCCGGCGACGCGATCCGTCACGGAGGTGCGTGCCGTGAGCATGATGACGGGCGTTGTCACTCCCTGCCCACGCATGCGTGCCAGCACCTCGAAGCCGTCGATGTCTGGCAAGCCCACGTCGAGCACGATCATGTCGAACTCGCCATGCACCGCCAGCTGTGCCCCCTCGGTTCCTGACTTCGTGGCATGCGTGGTGAAACCGGCAGCCTGCAATCCCTTGGCGACGAATGCGCTAATGCGTTCTTCGTCTTCAATCAGCAAGATGGTGCTCATCGTTATCCTCCTTGCGGTGTGAGCGGCAGCACGATCGCAAACTTGGAGCCGACTCCTGGCTCAGATTCGATGTCCAAGCGCCCGTGGTGTGCGTCGACGATGGTCTCCACGATGGAGAGCCCAAGCCCAGACCCAACGACATGGTCTTGGTTTGAACCTCGGCCGAACCGTGTTCGGATGGTGTCGAGCTCATCCTCAGGAATACCCACGCCCCTATCCTCACAGACGAGATAGGCATTGCCTTGCTCGATGCTCGAACTGAGCGTGATGGCTGAGCCCTCGTCGGAGTATTTCACGGCATTCGCGGCGAGTTGCAGCCATGCCTGGGTGATGCGATGGGGGTCGATCCAGGCGTCGATGCTGGCGATGCTGCGCAACCTCCAACTGCGGTTGCCTAGGGCTTTCGCCTTCTCAAACACCTGATCGGTCAACGTCGCGAGCGAATACCACGTGGGCTCCACGAAATCGCTCTGATGCGCTTTCGCGAGGATGAGCAAGTCGCCGACGAGCGTGCCCATGCGGTCGAGTTCATCGATGGCGATCTCAGTTGTCTGAGCAACATCGGCCGGATCTTCGATGTCCATCAGCTCGAGATGCCCGCGCACGATGGTGATGGGCGTGCGCAGTTCGTGGCCCACATCGTCGAGGAGTTGCCGCTGCGTTACGACCGACTGCTCAACTCTGTCCAGCATGCGGTTGACAGCCTTTGAGAGCCTTGTCAGATCGTCGTTGCCGGTGATGGGGACGCGACTGGTGAGGTCCGTTTCCGATATGGATTCCGTGGCAACCTGGAGTGCATGGATGGGGCGCAGGAGCCGGCGGCTCAAGAGCCACGCGACGCCAGCCACGGCGGCGGATGTTCCCACGCCGACCCACACGAAGATCCACAGCAATTCTCGGAGGACGGCATTGGCCGCGCTGAGGTTGTAGACGTGCAGGAGTGCGCCCTGCTCGGTGGGGAATTGCACGGGCGTGAGGTGATACCGGTACGTGCGGGTGGAAGTCTTGATTGTGCCGAGCTGCATGGAGTTTGCCTTGCTCAGCGGCAAGATGTGCTCGATGAGCTCTGCATCTTCTTCGGGACGGAAGGTGACGTCGTCCGAGCTCACCCAGCGCACCTCGCCCTCGACGATGCCGATTTCGCCTTCGTGTTCTCCGATCACCGTTCTCGATAAGAAGGTCTCGAGGAGTTCCGACGGTCCACGAAACGGCTTGCCGTCGTCAGGATCGATGCCCTCCTTGGCCAGCACGGCGAACTCGTCGCGGGTTCGCATGAGGTAGGAGTCGATACGCGCCTTGTTGCTGCGATCTTCCAGGATGAGCACGATCACGCCTGTGAGTGCAATCGCAAGGACGACGAGTGCAACCATCGCGAAGCCGATGCGGCGCTGGATCGATACCCCGCGCGCTCGTCGATGCTGCTCGTTATCCCTCATCACGGCAATTGTCTCTGACTCGAGCAGGTTCGTCACCTCCTGCCTTCTGGTACTAGAACCCGACGTCCCGGTGCCACCACCTGCCAAGGGGATACTCGAGGCCAAAGGCGCGCAAAGAACACGCCATCGTAGGATGATAATGTGGTTGAGATCCTTGCTGGGGCACCACTGCTGACGCTGTTCCTGGCAGTGGCGCTGGGGACGTTGCTCGGCGCGATCCCCTTCGGCCCCCTGAGATTTGGTCCGGCCGGCGCGTTGTTCGTCGGCCTGGCTCTGGGCGCGCTCGACCCCGCACTGGGGGAGGGGCTTGGCTTGGTGCAGGCCATCGGGCTGGGGCTGTTCGTTTACACCATCGGTTTGGCGGCGGGTGAATCGTTCTTCCGTGACTTCGCGAAACAAGCCCCCCTCATGCTGGGTGCGGTGGTGCTCTTGGGAGGGTACGCGGCGCTGATCGTCGGTGCCGATGCGCTGCTCGGCATTGACCCAGCCATGGGCGGCGGACTGTTCGCAGGCTCGCTCACCACCACCCCCGCGCTCGCCGCGGCGCAGAGCGCATCGGGCGGCTCGCCTGCGCCCGCCGTGGGCTACGCCATCACCTATCCCGTGGGTGTGATCATCACCATGATCATGGTCACGTTCGTGACTCGCGTGCGGCTCCCTGCCCGCAACGACCCGGACCGCGCTGCGCGCGCCCGCCTCGAAGCCATCACCGTCGAACTGCACGACGACATTTACGTCCACGACGTGCCCGGTATCGCGGAGGTGCCCGGCAAAGTGGGCGGCGAGGTGCGCATCTCCTACATGATGCGCGACGGGGAGATGACCGTCGCCCGCCCCGACCAGCTCCTCCACCGCGGCGACCGCGTGGTGCTCGTCGGCACCTCCGACGGTGTGCACCGCGCTGCGGAACAGGTCGGCCACGAAGTGGAGGAGCACCTTCTGCACGACCGCCGCGCCGTCGACTTCCGCCACTTCGTCGTCTCGAACCCGCGCACCGCGGGCCGCACCGTGAACGAACTGCGCATTCCCGCTCGATTCGACGGCATCATCACCCGCGTTCGTCGCGGCGACACCGAACTGCTCGCCCACGCCGAGATGCGCCTCCAGCTGGGTGACCGCGTGCTAGCCGTCGCCCCCTCCGGGCGCCTCGACGAATTGGCCGGCGTGTTCGGAGACAGCGAGCGGAAAGTTACCGAAGTCGACTTCTTCTCGATGGGCCTCGGCATGGCGCTGGGCATCGCGCTTGGGCTGATCTCGATCCCCTTCGGCGCGGGCGCCATCGCGCTCGGCAGCGCCGCAGGGCCGCTCGTCGTCGGCCTTATTTTGGGCTACCTCGACCGCTCCGGCCCGCTCGTGTGGACCATCCCGAACGCCGCCAACCTCACCATTCGCCAGCTCGGTCTGGTGCTCTTCCTCGCGTGCGTCGGCCTCTCCAGCGGGCAGGCCTTCGCGTCCACCGCGTTCTCCCTCACCGGCCTCAAGGTGGGCCTCACCGCCGCCGTCGCCTTGGTGATCCTGCTCGGAATCTTCTGGGTGCTCGGCTACCTTCTGGGGCACTCGACGGCGCGCGTCGCCGGTGCGATGGCGGGGCTCGTCGGACAGCCAGCCATCTTGAACCACGCCAATTCCCTCATCGACGACGACCGCACCGATGCCGGTTACACCGCCCTGTTCGCGCTGGGGATCATCGCGAAGATCGTGTTCGTCCAGCTCGTGGTCGCCTTCTAAACCACCGGCGTCGGCGTCGCGCGATCGGCTCAGCCGATGAGCCCGAACCGCTTGAGGATCTTCCGTCCGGTGGCGGAATCCGACGCCTGGAGCGCCAGCAGCTGCGCGTAGATGCCGTTCGTCTTCGCGAGTTCCGCAGGGGATCCCACCTCGTCGATGGTGCCGCCGCGCAGCGTGACGATGCGGTCGACGGAGGAGATCGTCGAGAGCCGATGCGCGATGATGATCGCGGTTCGGCCGGCCATGAGTTCGTCGAGCCCGGCCTGCACCTGACGCTCCGCCTTCGTATCGAGGGCGGAGGTGGCCTCGTCGAGGACGAGGATGGGCGCGTCTTTCAGCATGGCGCGCGCGACGGCGAGGCGCTGCTTCTGCCCGCCGGAGAGCTTCACGCCCCGCTCGCCGATCTGGGTGTCGAGGCCCTCGGGAAGGTTGCGTACGAACATGTTCGCATTCGCTCGCCGGATGACCTCGTGGAGTTGCTCGTCGGAGGCGGAAGGATCGCCGTAGTGCAGATTCTCTCGGACGGTGCCGGAGAACAGGCTCGCGTCCTGGAACACGATGCCGATCTGCTCGCGCAGCGCCTTCGTCGGCGTCGTCGTCACATCGTTGCCGCACACCAGCACCTGCCCGGAGGTGGGGGAGTAGAACTTCATCAGCAGGTTCACCATCGTCGACTTACCCCCGCCGAACTCACCGACGAGGGCGATGCGCTCGCCACGACGCACGGCGAGGTTGATGTCGCGCAACACGAGCTGGTCATCGTCGTAACCGAAGTCGACGTCCCGGAACTCAATCACCGGGTCGCTCGAGCTCCACTCGATCGGCGCCGAGGGGGCATCGTCGAGGGCATTGAATGGCTCGTCGGGCTGATCCATCACCTTGTAGTACTCGGCGCTGCCGGTGACCGCGCGCTGCAGCGTGTCGACGTAGTAGCTCATCGACGTGACGGGCGCCTTCGCGAGCTCGATGAGCTGGATGAGCAGCACCATCGACCCGATCGAGAAGGTTCCCTGCGCGGTCGCCACAAAAATAATGAGGTAGACGAGGAAGAACACGATGTCGAGTGCGCCGCGCCTAGCCACATCCATCGTGTGCCAATACCTGGACTGTCCAGTGGTGAGCTTCACGGCCTCGCGGTAGTGGTCGTCGAAGCTGTCGAGTTCGGCGCGTTCGGCGGTGAACGACTTGACGACGCGCAGCTGCCCGACGACCTCTGCGAAGCGCCCGCCTGCGATGTCGTAGTGCTCATTCTTTTGCTTCTCCCACACCTGCCACTTGCGGCTTGTCAGGGCTGTGAGCCAGACGAAGACGGGGTAGATGATGAACAGCAGCAGGGCCAGCCACGGGGAGTGGATCGCAGCAACGACGAGCACCACCAGGATGGTCAAGGTGGTGGTGAAGAAGCTGTTGGAGAACACCTGGAGGAACTGGGAGATCGTCGTGATTGAACGGTCCAGTTTGGAGATGATCGCCCCGGTGAGCTCGGTGTCGAAGTAGCGCTGCGGCATGCGAAGCAGCTTGTCAAAGTAGCTGTGGGAGAGGATCTGGCGCATCCGGGTGCTCATGAGGTCGCCCAGGTAGCCCGTGATGTTTGTGATGATGGAGTTCGTCGCCATGACCACCAGCAGCAGGATCGCGATGCGAATCAACGGCGTCGCGGACGGCTCGCGCTTGTTCGTCGCCATATCGACGACGGTCTGCGTCGCGTCGGCGATGAGGAAGGGCATCAGCAGCGTGGTGGCCGTAGTGGCAATCGCACCGAGGACGATGCCCAGGTACAGCGGCCACAGCTCACGCGCGCCAGAGAGGATCCGCACAATGTTCTTCACGTGTAGTCACCATAGCTGCGGGTGCTGCGGAAGCGGGTTGAGGTTCACTCCTGGCTGACTAGCATTGAGAAGGATCATGACGCAGGAGGGACGGACCTTGACCGAAGTCGAGACCCGCAACGTCGAATCAGTAGAACGCCACAGCGGACATCTCGAAAACGTCGCCCTATTCCTGGGCGCGGGCGGGCTCGCCGTCGGGGCAACCGTCGGTCTTGTGGTGCTGAAAGACTTCACCGCATTCCAGGGCAGCGGATGGTCGAGCGTGTCGTCGATCTCCGACATCACTTCGGGCGTGGTGGCTGGGGTGGTGTTCCTCCTCTCGTGGCTGTGGTTCGTGCACCCGTCCTGGTACCAAGGGGCGGGTGTGGTGCGCCGGGCGGTGCACACCGTCGGGCTTACGTTGCTGGTGGGGTCGCTCACGTTCTTGATGATGCGCGCGTTCAATCGCGTCGTCGATGCCGCGTTCATCGGCTTACGCTTCGACGTGTGGTCGGGCACCACCTTTATCGCGCTCGCGTGCGGTGTGAGTGCCTACTTCGCGGCGAGCATCGCGGCGCGATTGACGCTGGAGTCGCTGTCGGTGGTGGTGTCGGCGTTCCTCGTGATGGGCGCGATGATGAGCGCGGTGAACGCGTCGGACCAATTCTGGTGGCAGGTGCACTTCTCGAGCCTCGGGATGGCGTCGGGGCTTGCCGGGTTCACATTTAACTACACGCTCATTTTGACCGGCGTCGTGATCGCCACCATGGCCGACATCCTCGCCTTTGACATGCGACGGTGGCTCGCCGCTACCGGACAAGGGCGATGGAAGTCCAGTGTGGTGAGCATCGGGCTCATGATCATGGGCCTCGCGCTGGGCGGAATTGGACTCATCCCGGTGAACGTCTCGCATGGGGGGCACCTGTTCACGACGTACGTTGCGGTAGGGGCATTCTTCGCACTCGCGCTGGTGGCGCCGGTGATTCTGAGGGGTATTCCTTGGGGTTTTCGAGTGGCCTCGCTGCTCATCGTGGTATTTGTCGCGATGCTTGCGTATCTGTTTAAAGGTGTGCGCTACCTCGGCACCACGGGCTTCGAGATGCTGGCGGTCAGCACCGTGCTGGTGTGGATGGTGCTGTTTATCCGCACCATGGCGGCCGTGAGTAGGGATGCGCTCACGGAGGCCGAGGCTATGTCGGAGAAGTCGACTGAGCGCACTCCAGATGGGGACGTGGTCGTCCCGAAGCGGGTGCTGTCGACCTAGCGTGTGAGTTGTACGTCTCTCACCAGGCGCGGAGCAGGCTGGCTACACTCAGGCAGCGTGGGCTCACCGCTCGCATTCGATGCACCTCGCACCTGGGAGTAGCTGATGTCATACGAACTCGCGTTGCTCGACGTTGACGGCACGCTCCGCACTCGCAACCGTTGGAACCCCGGCGCACTCGAACTCATTGGCGACCTGCACGACGCCGGCCTCCACGTCGCGCTGTGTTCAGGGCGCCCCACAGGTTCGATGATCGAACTCGTGCAAGAGCATCCCGAGATCGAGTACCTCGCGAGTTGTTCAGGCGGGGCGGTGCTTCGTCGGGATGGGGCGACGTGGGACGTCATCGATCACAGTCTCCTGCCCGCCGACGCCGTGCATCGCGCGCTCGACGTGGCGGACGAGCTCGGCATCGAGCCGTGGTGTTTCACGGCCAACGAGTGGCTGATCGACAGCGACACCGAGGGCGCCAGCCAGGAGACGCGCGCCGTCGGCGATGCACCCCGCATCACAGACCTGCGTGCCGAAGCAGACACCGTCGCCAAAGTACTGTTCCTGCTGCCCGAACCGAAGGCAGCTGACCCCATCCGGGAACGCCTCGACGTGCCCGGAACCGCGCTCGTGATGTCAGGGGCGCGGCACCTGGATTTGGTGACGGAGGAAGCGCACCGCGACAAGGGTGGCGACCACATCCGCCGCGCCCTCGGCGTCGAATGGGAGCGCGTCGTCGCCATGGGGGACGGCGAGAACGACAAGGGCATGCTCTCCCACGCGGGCGCCGCGGTGTGCGTCGCGCCGCTCACCGACGACGCCCTCACCCCATCGCAGTCAGCGCAGCGCTACAACGTCGACGACACCGCCGCCGGGCGCGACGCCATACGCCGGGTGCTCGGCCTCTGACCCCACTGGCAGGGTTGCACATGTTCAGCCGATCACCGTGGTGAGATCAGGGTCGGACATGTCGGGATCGAATGGAAACATCGGCCGGTCGATCTGTGTATGCCCTAGTCGGACGATGTCCTGATCGACCCCACCAGGTGTGAGCGCGAGGATCCAATCCGCGGCCAAAGCATGCAGATCCGGTTCGAGGTACCCGATTTTCACGACGAGGATGTCCGCTTGGCGAGGATCGATGCCCACCCGCGCAAACTGAGACAGGGTCGTGTACTGGTTTCGTCGACTGGTGACGATGACGCGGAGACCACCCACTGCGAGAACAGCGGTACGCAGCCCCTGGGGGTCATCGACGACGGCCTCCACTGCGGCTTGGATAGGCACGGGGCCGGGAGCCCGTGTGTCCACCTTGCCTCCCAGAGAGACATCGATGGTGGCACCCACTCCTGCAGCATCCGCCACGGCAACGGCCGCCGGGTCATAGATGGAGGCCAACACGGCTGTGAGTGAGCCTTGCGTGATGGTGGTTTCGTTGAGGAGAGCGGAGAGCGTCACTGTCACGTCGTCGGCCCCGCCTGCCCCGGGATTATCGCCGGAGTCCGAGATCACGAAGGGCCGCTGATCGGATTGCACTGCGGTCGCCAGTGCGTCGTCAAAGCTGGCGGTGGGTGCCACGAAGGAGAACTCATTTCGTGCTTCCCAGAATGCCGTTGCAATGGTGCGCACACCGTCCGTGATAGCCATTTCATCATCGCCAAATGCGGCGATCGCGGCCTTACAACGAGGCTGATCTGCCCAAGCGAAACCGATCCAGATGCTGATGTCGGTGACACCTTCCATCTGCTCGATCTCAGGGATCATGCCGTACAGGGAACGGGCTGGTTCAAGCCTCGTCGACGTCTTTTCTCCCGGAAGTAGCACGGGGACATAGGACAGTGCTTTAGCAGGTTTTCCCTTGCCAGCGAGTAGTCGCTCGGCCAGGTTGCGGGCTGCACGCTCCCGGGACACCCACGCATCTTCATGCGGGGCCATGCGGTAGCAGGTGAGCATGTCGCAGCCTTCGAATAGTGCCTTCGACACATTGCCATGCAGATCCATGGATGCGCTGACTATGGGGTCAGGGCCAACCGTTTGCCGGATTGCGTTGATGAGGTCTCCCTCAGCGTCGTCGTATCCAGGCACACTCATGGCGCCGTGAATGTCGAAGAAGATGCCGTCGAGATGCCCCGCCTCGCGTAGCCCTGCGCAGATTTCGTCGCGCCAGGTCTCATAGGTTTCACGTTCGACGGGTCCGCCGGGTAGCGCAGAGCAGTGGAGCACCGGAACCCACTCCACCTCTTCGGACCAGGGCCGCACGAGTTGTGCGTTCCCGTCTGCTGCCGCCAGGTCATCAGGAACGTGTTCCCTCCCAGGGATAGGGGAGCGGGTGAGCCAGGGATATCGGGCGAGCAAGTCAGTCCCTCTGCGGACGGTGAAATCGCTCTCGCGGCTCAGATACGGCGTGAATGTGCTGGACTCGATGTGAATGCCACAGATTGCTATACGTTTCACTCGCTTCTCCTGCGACGTTGGTTGGTGAGTTGGCGGGCTAGAACTGACAGCCCAATGAGCGGTGCGTCGGCTCCCGCTAGGGATGTCTCTATAGAGAGTTGAGAGGTGCACATCGGCAGACAGCGGTCGTACAGCTCAGTACGCAGCCCTGCCAGTAATGCATTCATTTGCGACATCGATCCGCCTATGACCAAGCGTTTCGGGTTCAAGAAGTTGACCAGCCCCGACAACACTTCGCCGAGTCGAGCACCGGCGGAACGAACCAATGCGGTGACTTGTGGGTCGCCATTTTTTGCAAGGGCAACCATATCCTCTGGTCTGGTGACATCCATTCCGAGTGCTCGTAGCTGCCTGAGGATCGCCGCTCCCGATGCCATTGTTTCAAGACATCCGGAATTACCGCACGAACATGGTCTTGCCTCTTCAGTTTGCACCCGGACGTGGGTGATGTCGCCGGCGAAACCTAGCGTGCCTCGATGCACGACGCCTCCACTGATCCATCCACAGCCAATGCCGGTACCTGCTTTGACGTAAATGCATGAGTCGTTGTGCTCGTCGCGTGTCGCCCACTCACCAATCGCGGAAGCTCGCGCGTCGTTTTCGATGATGGATGGCAGACCTGTGGCTTCTTTAAGGGCCCGTGGAAGGTCGAGGTCGTTCCAACCAGGCATCCTGGCCGCACCACGAACACACCCGTGCTCGTCAACAGGGCCTGGCACCGCCAGGCCGGCTGCAACAATCGGAATTGTTATTTTCGCCGCCATGTTCTTCCACACGTCGGCGAGAAGTTCTAGGGTCGCATCCTGGCCAGCTGCGATATCGAGCGACAGATCTTCAACCATCAGTAGCTCGCCGTCGAGACTTACGACGCCCGTGCGGGCATGGTGTTGGCCCAGTTCAGCAACAAAGGCAGCGTCGCCGAGTGACGTAACTCTGAGTAGCGAAGGGCGACGGCCCCCCGTCGAAGAAGCGTGTTTGAACTCCTCAACGGAGCCAGCTTTCAAGAGTCGACGAACGACAGTGTTGACAGTTGAGTGGGGGAGCCCTGTCTGCGAGGCAAGTTCGGAGCGGGTGAGCCCTTCGGCTTGCTCTAAGGCTGCCAAGACAGCGTCTGCAGGCGTGGCAGTGATTGCTTCCGCTGAGGGAGAGGCAGCTGGAATGAGAACGGTGTCTCCTGTTTGCTGCAGGCTCTCGTCCATGAGACTCCTCTCCTCCGAGGTAGCAGGCAATGCAGATCCTTAAGAATGATACGCCCGGGAGTTTTCCAGGTCTGTCACACCAAAGAATAGATCGAAAGTCACTGAAGTACACAAAAATCGAGATTTAACTTCTAGAAGTCATGTTGGGAGTGTACGATTCTGTCAATCGGCAACGACGCCGCCCCGCTGAGCAGTGGTGGCTGAGGAGGAGAGCAATGAAACTACGTACGCGTACCATGTCGAAGTTCTTGGCTGGGGTCACGGCAGTGTTGACGCTGGCAGCCTGTTCGTTCGGCAGCGGTGAACCGGCATCTACCGGTGGAACTGGATCCAGCGGTGGTGCATCAGGTGGCGATGTGACGTTCGCCACGCCTACCCCGACCTGGATCTTGCCTATCTCCGCGCCTGGGAAGACCCAAGGTGAGAATGCTTTATTCATCGATCTCATGTACCCCGGGGCATTTGCGTATGCATTAGACGCAGACAATCCCTTCAACATCGATGAGAGGCACTCAGTCGCTGAGATTCCGGAGGTCTCCGAGGACTCGCTGACCTTCACGATCAAACTCAAGGATCGTTCTTGGAGCGACGGGACGAAGCTCTCGTCGCGTGACATTGAGTTTTGGTGGAACCTCGTCACGAACAACAAGGAAGACTGGGCTTCCTATCGTGAAGGCCAGTTCCCCGACAACATCAAGGAATTTAAGGTCGTCGACGACACCACCGTAAGCTTCACCACCACCGAGAAGTACAACCCGGCGTGGTTCATCAACAACCAGCTCAATCGTGTGACGCCGCTGCCCGCTCACGTATGGGCGAAGGCAGCCGACGACGAAAAGCCTGGCGAAAAGGACCGTACAGCCGAAGGAGCTAAGGCAATCTTTGCCTACCTCATGAAAGCGTCGGAGGATCTGCAGAGCTACGACAGCAATGAGCTTTGGAAGACCGTCCTAGGCCCGTTCAAGGTGGAGTCTTACACGCCTGGCGGCGAGGTAAAGATGATCGCCAACAAGGATTACGATGGCGATGACAAGCCCAGTATTGAGCGCTTCATCACGCGGCCCTTCACGAGCGATGATGCTCAGTTCAACGTGCTTCGCTCCGGAGGCATCGACTACGGTTTCATCCCTGCCAGCTCTATCAACCAGCAGGCCCAAATCGAGAAGCAGGGGTACACCGTCGAGCCTTGGTATGGCTGGTCTATCACCTACATGCCCATGAACTTCAATAACCCGAAGTCCGGGCATATCTTCAAGCAGAAGTACATTCGACAGGCTATGCAGCACCTGATTGACCAAGAAGGCATCTCGAAGGTGGTCTGGAACAACATGGCTGCGCCTACCTGTGGACCTGTGCCACAGGAACCTGGATCGGCTGGGACCTCCGAAGGATGCGTCTATGACTTTGATCAGGCGAAGGCTGAAAAGCTTCTCAAGGATCACGGTTGGGACGTAAAGAAAGACGGCGTCACCACGTGCGCTAAACCTGGATCTGGGGAGGGGCAGTGCGGTGCTGGCATTGAAGCCGGAGAGAAGCTCTCCTTCACCGTGATCTCGCAGTCTGGCTTTACCGCCACTTCTCGGATGTTCGCTGAGATCAAGTCGAGTTTTTCCAGCGTTGGTATCAATCTAGATATTCGTGAAGTTCCGGATTCGGTGGCTGAATCACAAGCCTGTGAGGAAGGGGATACTAGCTGTGCCTGGGACCTCTCGTTCTTCGGATCCCAGTCCTCGTGGTACTACCCGGTCTACGCCTCAGGAGAGCGCCTCTTCCAGACAGGAGCACCTGTCAACCTGGGCAGTTATTCCGACGAAAAGGCTGACGAACTGATTGAAGCCTCGATGCGGTCCGAGGACCCATCGGCGCTGCAGGAGTACAACGATTATCTGGCAGAAGACCTGCCGGTGCTGTGGATGCCGAATCCCGTGAATCGAGTGTCAGCCTGGAAGTCCAACATCCAGGGGATCTCTCCGCAGGATCCGATGCTGTACGTGAATCCTCAGGAGTGGAAGATTTCCTGATCCAATTTGGTGGCTGAGGGCCTCTACATCGGGGCCCTCAGCCATTGCAAAGGAAGGATGCAACCTTGGCTCGCTTCATTTTGAGACGCGTGCTCCAAGCGATCGTGGTGCTATTCCTCGTGACGCTCATCACCTTCACGATTCTGCACGCCCTACCGGGCGGGGCCGCTCGATCAGCGTTGGGACTCGACGCGACTCAGGCCCAGATTGAGGCTTACAACCGTGAGATGGGTTACGACCGACCACTGTGGGAGCAATACTTCCACTACATCGTGCAGCTACTGCAGGGAGACTTTGGGCGTTCCTTCCGGCTCAACATGCCCGTGGCCGATGCGATCGGGCAGAGGCTTCCAAAGACAGTGGTGCTCAGCCTCATCGCGATCATTATTGCTGTGGTGATTGCCATTCCTATGGGCGTGATTCAAGCAGTCCGCCGTAATCGGCGCGCCGACTACGTGCTGACTGCGTTCGCCATGCTCGCCTATTCCACCCCTCTGTTCTTTATGGGCCTGGTGCTCATCATCTTGTTCTCCCAGGTCTGGCCTATTCTGCCTCCCGAAGCGCCGCAAGGTTTCTCTCTCGCTGAGGTGCTGAGTCAATGGCAGGGTTTGGTGCTGCCGGCAGTGACGCTCGCCATCGTAACCATGGCTGCGTACGCGAGGTACATGCGCTCGTCGATGATTGACAACCTGGAAGAGAATTACATTCGAACGGCACGCAGCAAAGGTCTCTCAGAATCTCGCGTGGTGTTCGTGCATGCTCTACGCAATTCGTTGTTTCCCATCATCACGTTGCTTGGCATGTACCTGCCGGCGCTCTTCTCTGGAGCCCTTGTGGTGGAGTCGTTGTTTAACTACCCGGGCATGGGACTGCTGTTTTGGCAATCGGCCCAATTCCGTGACTACCCGGTATTGCTCGCCATCACAATGATTATCTCCATGGCCACGGTGGTGGGAGCTCTCGTCGCCGACATTTTATACGCCATCGCCGATCCACGAATCCGATATGGAGGTGGTGACCAGTGAACACCGAACTCACGTCCTCTCCCACAAACGAAGCCCGGAACTCACGTCGGACCAAACGTACGGGCTTGCTGCGCCAGGGTGTCGAAGTATTCATGCACAACAAACTGGCGGTCGTAGGGCTGGGAATCCTGGTTCTCTTCACCTTGTTCTGCTTCGTCGGTCCATACATCTGGGTCACAGACCAGGTGCACACGAACCTGTCAGAGGCGTATATTCAGCCGTCATCAGAGCACCCCCTGGGCACCGACGGGGTCGGATATGACCAACTCGGGCGACTCATGGTAGGTGGGCAGACATCCATCATCGTCGGACTGGCTGCTGGTCTCCTGGCCACCACGATCGGCACCATTTGGGGTGCCATTGCAGGTTTTGTCGGCGGTTGGATCGATGCGGCAATGATGCGGGTGGTGGATGCGCTCATGGCAATCCCAGCCCTCTTCTTATTCATGCTCATCGCTACGCTTGTCACCCCCACAGTGCCACTGCTGGTGCTCATCATTGGAGCATTCGCTTGGCTCAACCCTGCCCGTCTCATTCGCGGGGAGTCGTTGGCTCTGCGTAGCCGCGAATACATCGTCGCGATGAAAGGCATGGGCGGTGGATCACTGCGTGCCGTGCGAACTCACATTGTGCGAAATGCCATCGGCACCGTCATTGTGAATGCCACGTTCCAGGTTGCCGACGCCATTCTCTATGTGGCCTATCTGTCGTTCCTTGGACTCGGGGTTCCGCCGCCGGCCGCCAACTGGGGCGGCATGCTTTCTCAAGGTCTGGCCGAGGTGTATTCGGGACACTGGTGGCTGCTGTATCCCCCGGGCATTTTGATCATCATCCTCGTAGTTGCGTTCAACTTCGTCGGCGACGGGTTGCGTGACGCGTTTGAGGTTCGACTGAGGAGCAGATGAAATGACGCTGACAGGCACCCAACAGCAACCCTTGTTGACGCTGAGAGACCTTGAAGTGACGATTGACGTCCGAAAAGGGCAGGTACGTCCTTTACAAGGATGCAGCTTCGAAGTTGCCCCCGGGGAGACCCTGGGTCTGGTGGGCGAGTCCGGCTCCGGCAAGACGATGACCGCATTGTCCATCATGGGGCTCTTGCCAAAGCAAGGAAGTATCACCGGCGGCAGTATCCAATTTGAGGGCGACGACCTGACGACGATGGATCCCGCTGCCGTTCGACGGATCCGTGGAACAAAAATCGGCATGATCTTCCAAGATCCTCTTACTTCGCTGAACCCCACAATGCGTATCGGGTATCAGGTCGGCGAGGTGCTCCGAGTTCACAAGAATGTGTCAAAGAAGGATGCACGAGCTGCGGCGATTGAAATGCTACGCAAGGTGGGCATGCCACGGCCGGAGAAAGTGGTCGATGACTATCCGCACCAACTCTCTGGAGGAATGCGTCAGCGCGTGATGATCGCGATGGCACTGATCTGTTCTCCGAGCTTGCTCATCGCCGACGAGCCAACCACAGCTCTCGACGTGACCACCCAACGCCAAATCTTGGACCTCATCGATAGCCTGAAACATGAGTTCCATACCGCGGTGATCTTGGTGACTCACGACCTCGGTGTTGTCGCAAGTCGTGCTGATCGAGTCGCGGTCATGTACGCCGGGCGCATCGTCGAGGTAGCCGAGACCGAGGAAATCTTCGAGAACCCACAGCACCAATACACGCGATCACTGATTGCTGCTCTCCCAGAACAGACGAAAGATTCCCGGGAAGAGCTATACACGATACCCGGCATGCCTCCCAATCTGCGCGACAAGATCGTCGGATGTCCATTTGCGCCGAGATGCCCCCGGGCTGATGAGCGTTGTCGCACTGAAACCCCCCAGGTACAGCTAGTCGAAGACAGCGATGTGAGATTCGCGCACCATCGTCACGCGTGCTTCCACCCAGCAGGCCCGCCGCTGGAGCGTCGCCACGATTTGCGCCCGGAGTGGGACCTCACTGATAACGAAGTCGTGTGCTCCGTTCGGGATCTTCACAAAGACTATCCCGCGATGAGTAACGGTGTCGTACGTCGGCGCGTTGGATGGGTGCGAGCAGTCAGTGGTGTCAGCTTCGATGTGCATGCCGGGGAGACGCTGGGCATCGTCGGTGAATCAGGCTGTGGGAAATCGACATTGGGCCGCGTGATCTCGGCGCTGGAAGGAGCGACGTCGGGATCCATCGTCGTCGGCGGTAAAGATATCGCGACGCTGTCGAAGAAGGAACGTAAACGTCTGCACCGCGACGTGCAGATGATGTTTCAAGATTCGTATGCAGCAATGGATCCCAGAATGCGCGTGGATGAAATCCTCGCTGAACCGTTAATTATTCAGAAAGTGGGGGACAAACGAACCAGGGCAGCGACGACGGAGGACATGGTCGGACAGATCGGCCTATCCGAGGAAGCATTGGCGAAGTATCCGCATGAGTTTTCAGGTGGCCAGTTGCAGAGAGTGGGCTTAGCTCGGTCACTTGTCTTGGAGCCACGTCTCATCGTGTGCGACGAGCCCGTCAGCGCGCTTGACGTCTCGGTGCAAGCGCAAGTGTTGAACCTCATGCGTCGCATACAGCAGCAGCGTGATCTCACCTACGTGTTCATTTCGCATGACCTTTCCGTAGTGAAGTACATGTCTGACCGGATTGCGGTGATGTACCTCGGAAAGATTGTCGAGATCGGCCCGGCAGAAGAGGTCGTTGAACACGCTCGTCACCCCTACACTCAGGCTCTCATCGACGCTATTCCCGTGGCTGATCCCGCTCATCAGCCCGAGGAGAAGATCCGACTCGAAGGAGAACCTGCGAATGCGATTGACCCACCACCCGGGTGTCGCTTTAAGAACAGGTGCCCGTTGGCGACAGATCTTTGTGACACAGAGCCCCCACTCGTAGGCGATGGTCATCAAGTTGCCTGCCATTTCCCCTTGGAGTGATGGAGCGATGTTCCACAACACAGACTTTGCGTCGGATGCTCCCATGATCGGCGTCGATATCGGTGGAACGACGATGAGCGTGGCGCAAGTAGGGCGTGATGGGCGCGTCGAGGATGTCATCGAAACCCCCAGCCCTGCGCGAGCTCACGGTCAGGCGGTTGTCGCCGCACTCCGAGACATTATTGGCGAGCGATGGCCGAACGCATCTGGCTTAGGCATTGGTACGGCCGGCGTGGTTGACCCCGTGACGGGCACAATTCTGGCAGCGTCAGATTCGTTTCATGGCTGGCAGGGCTTTCCGCTGAGGAGCGCGCTGGAAGATGCACTGGGGATTCCGGTTCGAGTGGAAAACGACGTCAACGCGTTCCTGCTAGGCGAGCAACGCTTCGGCGCAGCAGCTGGTCGTCGTGACTGCCTTGGCGTCATGCTCGGCACTGGAGTGGGGGCTGCCGTCGTGCTTGAAGGAAACATTTGGCCTGGGCAACGGGGCGCCGCAGCCGAGCTAGGGCATATGCCTGTGATGGGCGATGAGCCTTGTAGCTGCGGCGTACCGGGGCACCTGGAATCGTTAGCGGCCGGACGTTCCATTGCCCGACGGTATAGCGCCATCGAGGGTGTGCGTAGTGAGTTGAACGATGGAGCCGGATCCGTCGCGGCGCTAGCCGAAGCAGGCGATGAGAATGCCCGTCGGGTATTTCGGGAGGCTGGAGAAGCGCTGGGCCTCGCCATGGTGCAGGCGGCGACATTGTTCGACTTGGACACCGTCATCATCGGAGGTGGGGTCGCTCAATCGTGGGGTCTCCTTGAGCCAGGAATTCACTCCATGCTGCACCGGTATCCCCTTATCTCTGGAGCCAAGCTTGAAGTCCGGCAGGCCGTGCTTGGTGCCCATGCCGTGATGGTGGGGGCAGCGACGCTTGGAACAGTCCAACCCTCCTATGAAAGGAATCATGCTTAACTTTGATGAACGAACTGGCCCTAGTTTTGGTGAGCCCGCTTCTAGCTATCCCGAGCCTGGAGCGCCTCGTTGGTGGAAGGACGCCAAGCTTGGTTTCTTTATCCATCTAGGTATTTTTTCGGTGCCCGCATGGGCTTTGGCAGGCGACGCTGCCACACCAGTCGAAGATGAATATAAATGTCACCGCTATGCAGAATGGTACGGAAACACAGTCCGTATCGAAGGTTCTCCAACAAGAAATTGGCATGAGGAAAGCTATGGCATCGGCACCTCGTATGAGGACCTTGTTGACCATTGGGATGCCAGTGCATTCGATGCAACTGCGCTGATCGGAAGCCTGATAAACGCGGGTGCTCAATACATTGTGCCAACGACGAAGCACCATGACGGATTCTGCCTATGGGGAACTGCCACAACGCCGTTCAACTCCGTCGCGAGGGGCCCGAGACGAGACTTCATCCAGGAACTGCACGACGCAACCAGGGCCGCAGGGGCTCGATTTGGTGTGTACTTCTCGGGGGCACTCGATTGGCATGTGAGTGACTTTCCTCCAATCCAATCTGACCGTGAGCTCTTCCTTTTCCGCCGTAATGACGAATCATTTGCACGCTACTCGACGACACAGCTCGAAGAGCTCATCGAACGCTTCGATCCCGATATTTTGTGGAATGATATTGAATGGCCAGACGCGGGTAAGACAGACGACGAATTCGGGCTTTCAACGGTATTCTCCCGCTATCTACAGCGAGTTCCAGAAGGAGCCATCAATGATCGCTGGGGTATTCCTTACCATGGCTTCTCAACTCGGGAGTACCGCCGGATTGATGCCTTGCTTGATTACCCATGGGAGGCGACACGCGGGCTAGGACGATCATTTGGGTACAACCGGAACGAAACAGACGAGGACTCCATGTCAGGTGTTGACCTCGTACAGCTTCTTGTCGATGTCGTCGCGAAGAATGGGAATCTGCTCATCAATGTGGGCCCACGCCCCGACGGCAGCATCCCCGACGTACAGGTTGAGGCTCTGAACGTCATGGGGGACTGGCTACGAGTGAATGGCGAAGCCGTCTATGAGACCAGACCGTGGCGTGAGGGAGTGTTCGGGCAGCAGCGGATCGTCGAGAAAGAGAATGTGGCTTATGTGCATGTTCTGGAAGGGGATCGACTTGATCTACCGAGCGATCTCCAAGGAAGGCCAATCCAGTGGCTTGGGGCTGATAGTTCAGGAATCGAAGTGCCGGCCCAGTTGCGCAATGCTCCGGTAGCTGTAGCTCGTGTGCAACTGCACTGAGCTGTGTGTCTAATCATTGGGGGCCCGAACCGAGCGGTTCGGGCCCCCAATGAATTGTCTCAGGCTCAGCGCTGTTCGAGCGGCACGTAGTCGCGCTCGCCGGCACCGACGTAGACCTGGCGCGGACGGCCGATCTTGCGCGCCGGGTCGGCGTGCTCTTCCTGCCACTGGGCGATCCAGCCGGGGAGACGGCCGAGCGCGAACAGTGCGGTGAAGTACTGCGCCGGGAAGCCCATGGCCTCGTAGATGAGGCCGGTGTAGAAGTCGACGTTCGGGTACAGCTTGCGTTCGATGAAGTACTCGTCGTTCAGTGCGGCCTCTTCGAGCTCGAGCGCCATGTCGAGCAGTGCGTTGTTTTGACCGTTGCCGCGCAGGAGGCGGTCGGCGTGGCCCTTGATGATCTTCGCACGCGGGTCGTAGTTCTTGTACACGCGGTGCCCGAAGCCCATGAGCTTCACACCAGACTTCTTGTCCTTCACCTTGGCGACGAAGTCCTTGATGTCCATGCCGTTGTCGCGGATGTTCGCGAGCATCTCGAGCACCGCCTGGTTCGCGCCGCCGTGCAGCGGGCCGGACAGCGCGTTGACCCCCGAGGAAATCGACGCGTAGAGGTTCGCGTCGGAAGAACCCACCATGCGCACCGTCGCGGTGGAGCAGTTCTGCTCGTGGTCGGCGTGCAGGATGAACAGCGTCTCGAACGCGCTCACAATGGCCGGGTCGATCTCGTACTCCTCCATGGGGGTACCGAACGACAGCCGGAGGTAGTTCTCGACGTAGCCGAGCCTCTTCTTCGGGTAGAGGAAGGGCTCGCCCACCGACGACTTGTAGGCCGACGCGGCCAGCGCCGGCATAGAGCCGAGGAGACGCATCGACGCTTCATGCACGTGCTCGGGGTTGTGCGGGTCGACGTACTTGCGGTTGTAAGAACCCAGCGCCATGATGCCGGCGGAGAGCACCATCATCGGGTGGGCGCCGCGGGGGAACGAGCGGTACAGCTCGCGCAGGCGCTCGTCGAGCATCATGCGGTCGTGTACTTCTTCGGTGAACTTGTCGTACTGCTCCTTGGTGGGCAGCTCGCCGTACAGCAGGAGGTACGAGACTTCGAGGAAGCTCGACTTCTCCGCGAGCTGCTCGATGGGGTAACCGCGGTAGCGCAGCACGCCGTTGGCGCCGTCGATGTAGGTAATGGACGACTGGCACGAAGCGGTGTTGACGAACCCGGTGTCGAGCGTGGTGTAGCCGGTCTGAGCGAGCACCTTTCCGATGTTGACGCCGCTACTGCCGTCGGTGGCCTCTACTACCGGCAGCTCTACCTCGGTTTCGTCGATTTTCAGGACCGCGTTGGTCATCTGTCATTCCCTTCCTGGAGTTCAGCAGCATCGATGGCGCCGTCTGGGGCTTCGTTCGCACCGATACTAGCGCCACTGAGGGCTTCCAGAAAGATGTTGGCTGAACACCTTCCCACCATGGCGCGCGGAATTCCCCCGACTTCACCCAATGTTCATCTGGACGGGTTAGCGTGTTGCGGGTGCCGGAAGTTATGACGAATACCGAGATGGTTCCAGGGGAAGCCCTGCGCTCCACGAAAGCCAGCAAAGCCAAAGTGGTGTCCTGGGCGCTGTGGGATTGGGCGACGCAGCCCTTCGCGACGGTGATCACCACCTTCGTGTTTGGTGTCTACATCACGAGCTCCGCGTTCGGTGCCGACACCGACAAACTCTCCATCGACTATGGCTGGGCGATGGCCGCCGTCGGCGTGCTCATCGCGCTGCTCGCACCCGTGCTGGGCCAAGGTTCCGACCGTTCCGGCCACCGCATGCGCAACCTCCTCATCACGACGGTGCTCCTCGCGGTGATCTCGGCGTCGCTGTGGTTCGTCGCTCCGTCACCGGAGTATTTCTGGCTCGGCGTGGCGCTGCTGGGGGTGGGCAACGTCATCGCGGAGATCGCGAACGTCAACTACTATTCGGCGATCGATCAGGTCTCGACGCCCGAGAACGTGGGACGCGTCTCGGGCCTCGGCTGGGGCATGGGCTACCTGGGCGGCATCACCATCATGGTGCTCATCGTCGCCACGCTGCCTGTGACCAAACCCGACGGGATCCGCACCGCCATGCTGCTGTGCGGCCTGTGGACGGTGGTGTTTTCCATCCCGATCTTTGTCATGGTGAAAGACCGGAAACCAGCCACGCCGCACGAGCGCGTCGGTGTGGTGGGTGCGTATGTGGAACTGGGACGGTCAATCAAGCGGCTGTGGCATAGTTCACGCGCGACGCTGTACTTCCTCGTCGCGTCCGCCGTGTTCCGCGACGGCTTGGCCGGCGTGTTCACGTTCGGTGCCATTCTCGCCAGCGGCACGTTCCAGTTCGAGTTCACCGAAGTGCTGATCTTCGGCGTGGCCGCCAACCTCGTCGCGGGGCTGTCGACGCTGTTGTTCGGCATGCTCGACGATAAGCTCGGGCCGAAGGCCGTCATCACGTTCTCACTGGTGTCGATGGTGGTGCTGGGCTTGCTGGTGTTCTTCCTGCACGCGCAAGGGAAGATCGTGTTCTGGGTGTGCGGGCTGCTGCTGACGTTGTTCGTCGGGCCGGCGCAGTCGGCGTCGCGTTCCTACCTTGCGCGGCTCGCGCCCGAGGGGCAGACGGGTGAGATTTTCGGCTTGTATGCGACGACGGGTCGCGCGGTGAGTTTCTTGTCGTCGACGGCGTGGGCGGTGTCCATTTCACTCGCGGCGACGCTGAGCGGCGGCGATGAAGAATCGGTACAGTACGCAGGCGTCTTGGGCATCGCCGTCGTGCTGGGGCTGGGGCTCATCGTGCTCATCCCAATCAAGGATCCGAAGCACGCCCGCGAGCGCGTGCTGCACGACGAAGTACCTGCCGAGCCGTGACGGCGCAGGGTGAACGAACCAGCTGCTATCTACGTTTCACAAGGCAAAAGAACACTTGGTGAACAGTGAGCGAACTGTCACTTCTGAGCTAGCGAGTCGTCCGGCGAAGTGGTTAATTCAAGCCCGGCGATTGTCGTTGCTCTTCGGAAGGATGTTCATGGCCGCCTCCAAATTCCTCAGCGCACTGAGCGCCGTGGCGCTCACCGCTACCACGCTGCTGATTTCGCCCACGCCGGCGAGTGCAGCCTCTGAACCCACGCTCACACCGAAGGACGGAGCCACTGTTTCCGGCAGTGTCCCCGTCGAATCATTCCCGACGACGCGAGGCGACAAGGTGACGTCGATCACGGTCGACGGTAACCCGCTCGACGCGAAGGCTGGCGCCGGCTCATCGAAGCTGCGCTTCAGCGTGGGTGATAACTCCATCGAGGGCCGCTTCGGGAGCTACTTCACGATCAACGGCAAGGAGGATCAGCGCATCGATCTCTCGGACCCCGTGTACGTGAGCTCCACCTACGACGTGGAGGTGCCGAACGCGTGGCTGAAGGAGGGTGAAAACACTGTGCATCTGCAGGTGGGCGCCCTCAACGAGAGCTGCGGCTTGAACTATGACGACTTCGAGTTTTTCGATATGGAGCTCGTCACCGGCGGCCCGTCGGAGCCGGCCAAGAGCAACAAGATCAGCTACAGCATGGGCGATGGCCTGTGTAACCCGAACTCCACCTCGCTGAAGGAGCTCGACGTCGCCTTCATCCTGGGCGACGACCCCAACGCCACCGTCGGTATGACCACCCAGCTGGACACCACCACGCTCGCGGATGGCGAGCACACGCTGCTCGCCGAGACCGCCCAGGGTGGCAAGACCGAGCACACCATCACCGTGAACAACGGTGAGCCGGGCACTCCCGACCTGAACGTCAAGGATGGCGACATCGCTCACGCGCAGACGATCTTCTACGACATCCCTCGCGAGGGGAGCGAACCCGTCGACCGGTACGAGCTGGACGGTAAGCCCGTCGATGCCATCGAGACGATGGGCGAGGGAACGTCGAAGTTCAAGTTCCACATTGGCAAGAACTCCAGCGAGGCCCGTTACGGGAACACCCTGTACTTCAACGGCATCAGCTACCCGCTGACCGACCGCAACTACGCCGATGAAGACGTTGCCATCGAGATTCCGAACGCGTACTTGAAGCCCGGGCGCAATAAGATCACGATGGTCACCGGCACGATTCAAAGCGGTTGTGGCACGAACCACGACGACTTCGACCTGACCAACATTGACCTGGAGTTCCCAAAGGGCAGTGTCACCCCCGTCGATATCAAGGACAAGTACGCCATGGGCGACGGTAACTGCAACGTGAACTCCACGAAACTGCGCGAGGCCACCTTCGAGTTTGATCTCGATTCGTCGACGACCGGCCTCGCCCTGTCGCTCGACACTGCGGAGTACCCCGACGGTGCGCACACCGTCTCAGCTGTGACTACGGGTGGCAAGCGCATCACCCGCACCGTGATCTTCAACAACAATGGCCCCCAGCTCGTCAGCAGCACGCCGGCTGAAGGCTCGAAGCTCACCAAGGCCGCCGAGCTCGCCATCGAGCTCGAGGACGTCGTGGGCGTTGACGAGTCGGCGACGCAGATCATCCTCGACGGAACCCCCGTCAAGGTGGGTGACAAGATTGGCGCCGGCTTCAAGGAAGGCGAGCACACCATCGTCGTGAAGGCGAAGGACCGGCTTGGTATCGAATCCGAGTCGACGGTGACCTTCACCAGCGCTGCCATCCCCGGCGGCCATGTGTCCACCAAGGCCGCCGACGACGGCAAGCCCAAGAAGCAGCTGTCCGCCACCGTGCATGACGAGGGCGACGCTGAGTACGAGACCACCTTCCACCTGGCCAAGGCCAACCAGCCTTCCGCAGGGTTCGAGGGCACGAGCGTTGAGATTCCGACGGAGCTGAACCCGAAGTCGGAGAGCAAGGTGAACCTTGCGGATGTGGCGAACACCGACGATAAGTCCGACCGCAGCCCGGCTGCGAAGAACACCAGCTGGCAGCGTTTCGACGTGAAGGTCGGTGACTTTGCTGAGGGCTCCCTCGTGCAGTGGGTGGGCGACGTCGACCCGCAGCGCACCGCGAATCTGCTGGTGTGGAACCACAAGACGAACGCATGGGACGAGCTCGCCGCACAACGCGGTGACACCAACCACCAGACGGCGCTGCGTGGCTCCGTGCTGGCAGACCACGTGAAGGATGGCGTCGTGAACGCGATGGTGGCCGCCACTGATCCGTTCGCCGACGACATAAACAAGAGTGTCGACCGCAAGTTCCAGGACCGGGATAGCTACGACTTCTCCATCGCGCACTTCACCGACACGCAGTACCTCTCGGAAGGTGCGGCTGGTGACTACCGCGACGATAACAAGGATCTGCACCCGGAGGCCGAGCGCAAGCTGTGGCGTGACGCGTATGAAGACACCATCAAGTGGATCATCGACAACGCCGAAGAGCGCAAGATTGCCTACGCGGCACACACGGGTGACATCATCGAGAACAATATTCGCAAGCAGATCGATCCGAACATGATCGATCAGGTGCAGCGCGAGTTCGAGATTGCCTCAGCGATTCAGAAGCGACTCGATGACAGCGGCATCCCTAACGGCGTCCTGGCAGGTAACCACGACAACCGCATGGGTACCGACGGTGCGCAGTACAACGAGCACTTCGGCCCGAAGCGGTACGAGGAAGCCAGCAAGCAGTGGCGCGAGGACGCCCAGTACGGCGGCCCATGGAAGCCAGGCGACAACCAGAACCACTACGACCTGTTCAGCGCAGGCGGCCTGGACTTCGTCGCAGTGCACCTCTCCTACGGTGTGGATCAGGAAGAAATCAACTGGGCGAACGAGATCTTCCAAAAGTACTCCGATCGCAACGGGCTGCTGTTCAGCCACGCGTACCTGACCACATCGAAGGATGCCGACGGGCGTGACGCGCCCTACTCGAACGCCCAGGGGCGGGAGCAGGCTCGTAAGATCGTCGACGCCAACCCCAACGTCGTGATGACGCTCAGCGGACACCACCACGGCGTCGGTTTGAACGTGCGCAACGACGCTGGCGAGGTGGGCAACCACGTCGTCGAAATGCTGGCTGACTACCAGTTCTACGAGGTTCCTGTCACGCATCCGAAGCTCGCTGACCTGCGTGGCAACTACAAGGACGACAAGGCGCTCCGCTTCGGTGCAGCGTTCTTCCGCCTCCTGCAGTTCGACGTGAAGCGCGGTGAGCTCGTTATCAACGCCTACTCACCCTTCTTCGACGAGTTCGGTGCCGAGCAGTACGACAAGGAGAAGCGTTACGACGGTCGCTCCGACGAGTTGCGGGTTCCGCTGCAGCTCAGCAGCCGCACCACGTCGCTCGCCACTGACACCTTCCAGGTGATTACGCCGACCCAGCTCGAGCTGGGCAAGGCCAAGGCGAAGGTGAACGAGGCCGCGACGTTGGACGTCGACTTCAGCGATCCGGCCTTCAGGCTTCCGCTGGAAGACGGGGTGCCCGTCGCGTGGATCGCCGTGGCGCGCAACGCCTCGGGCGGCACGGTCGCTTCGGCCTTCGACGTGACCTTCGTCAACCTGGCGCCTGCCGGCGAACAGCCGGACGCGCCGGTGCCGGGTGAGCAGGTACCTGATGAGGACGACTCCGACGAGGGGATCTCGGATCCTGGAGCTCCCAAGCCGGAGCAGCCCGGCGACTCGGACGACCAGGGCTCTGACAAGCCTGTTCGCCCGACTCCTGGCATGCCGAAGACCGGGTACGTGCTGACGGCCTGATCAGCCCGTCGACGCTGAGCCCGGCCCTTCCTGCGCGGAGGGCCGGGCTCCGTCGTTATGCAGTTAGTACTGCATGGTGGCCGGGGGCATGCCCTGCCAGTCGACGGGAAGCCGACCTCCACGCATGATGTACGCGCCCATGACGAGGTGCGCGAGCTCGAGCGGAAGGTTCCCGTCGCCGTCGTGGTACTGATGCAGTAAATTTCCCATCTCGTTGGGGATGCTGCACTCCGTCACAAACCGCGAGCCCGTGCGCAACGCTTGCGTGAACACGCCAGGCTGAGAGGGCTTGCTGACAATGATGAACGCCTCGTCTGCGAGTGACGCGAGGAGGTCTCGTAGCTGCCCGACGGACTGCAGCATTCCGTCGCGCTTTGCTGAAGACTTCTGGCTTGCGATGAGATACTTCCAAGGTTCCGACGGTTGCGGATCTGGTACAGCCAAAATCTGAGTGAGCTCATCAATCATGGCCTGGTTCAACATCATTGTGGACATGCGCACTCTCCTGTTCTCGAGGTGTCCCCAGCGTCGCAGGCACCTCTGACATTTTTTGGTGTGCCGAGCAGGAAGGAAGAGCGAAGCCATCAGCAGATCATCCCCGCTCGCGCGGGGAGCACTGTATGGGTGCTGTAGTGGTGTGGGTGGGCACCGGATCATCCCCGCTCGCGCGGGGAGCACGCGTCGTACATCGCTCGGAGCGTCTTCGCCTGCGGATCATCCCCGCTCGCGCGGGGAGCACCCCGAGGTGAGGTCGTCAGCGAACTGGATGGCCGGATCATCCCCGCTCGCGCGGGGAGCACTCGTCGTGGCGCATATGGATCGGAGAACTCAATGCATCATCCCCGCTGGCGCGGGGGGCACTCGCCCAATGGCCCGAGCCGCGACCGGTCGCCCGGAGCATCCCCGCTCGCGCGGGGAGCACGAGCTGTGGGGATTCTCCAAGTGGGGCGCGGCGGGATCATCCCCGCTCGCGCGGGGAGCACGCGCGTCGTTTGTTTGGCGCAAGGCTAAGTCCAGGATCATCCCCGCTCGCGCGGGGAGCACAGACTGCGAGAGATCGACATTTGCCGACGACCTGGATCATCCCCGCTCGCGCGGGGAGCACCACCGCCTGGGAACACACCGCAGCACTCACAGGGGATCATCCCCGCTCGCGCGGGGAGCACCAGCTTCGGAGGTTGTTGAACGCGGCACCCTGGGGATCATCCCCGCTCGCGCGGGGAGCACGGACAGGCCGGAATAGTGGAAATGAGAACCTACGGATCATCCCCGCTCGCGCGGGGAGCACACGAAGCGTCTGCGGACGCGCCACAGACTCCCCTGGATCATCCCCGCTCGCGCGGGGAGCACACGAAGCGTCTGCGGACGCGCCACAGACTCCCCTGGATCATCCCCGCTCGCGCGGGGAGCACTCAGCTTCCGCCATTGCTTCGACCATGAGTCGCGGATCATCCCCGCTCGTGCGGGGAGCACCTGGTGACGTACGCGAAACCGTGCCTATGGGTAGGATCATCCCCGCTCGCGCGGGGAGCACCTTGGGCCGGGGGCCGGTGGATTATCGCGGCCAGGATCATCCCCGCTCGCGCGGGGAGCACGTTGTCTTTCACGCGCACAAAATCGGTCATGGCGGATCATCCCCGCTCGCGCGGGGAGCACGCCGAGTTATGCGGAAATCTCGAGGCATGGGAAGGATCATCCCCGCTCGCGCGGGGAGCACCTCAAGACTGGCTCGGCTTCGTCCGCTTCCGGCGGATCATCCCCGCTCGCGCGGGGAGCACGGTGCTGTTTTTTGTGGGTGGGGGCCGGTAGTGGGATCATCCCCGCTCGCGCGGGGAGCACTGTGGCGTTGATTTCGGTGGCGTCGGATGCGTTTGGATCATCCCCGCTCGCGCGGGGAGCACGTGGTGGGGTTGGATCGTGCGCGGGCGCGTCGGGGATCATCCCCGCTCGCGCGGGGAGCACGTAATGGATGAAGATACAAACTCTTGGGATTGGGGATCATCCCCGCTCGCGCGGGGAGCACGTGATCGGCGCTCGCCACGATGCGGGGACGGTCGGATCATCCCCGCTCGCGCGGGGAGCACTGGAGGGCATCGAGTGCGAGCACTGCGGCGCGGGGATCATCCCCGCTCGCGCGGGGAGCACGTGAGGTGCATAGGCACATGCTCAAGGGCAGGAGGATCATCCCCGCTCGCGCGGGGAGCACAGGCCTAGAACAACAACAAAACCCACTTGAGGCGGATCATCCCCGCTCGCGCGGGGAGCACTACATTGGATTATGCCTACCGATCAGCTAGGCAGGATCATCCCCGCTCGCGCGGGGAGCACACAGCAACTGCCAGAACCAGGGTTAAACCAAGAGGATCATCCCCGCTCGCGCGGGGAGCACATCCAGATCACCGGGCCGCTCACCCGTCATGGGGGATCATCCCCGCTCGCGCGGGGAGCACGTAGAAACCAGCCTCGGTGATGACGGTCATCTGTGGATCATCCCCGCTCGCGCGGGGAGCACAACCACCTGGCGCCAGCCCCGCCCACACCCTCGGGATCATCCCCGCTCGCGCGGGGAGCACGCGCGACCTATGGAAGGTGAACGAGCAAACCGCGGATCATCCCCGCTCGCGCGGGGAGCACGGATAGCGGAGAAGAGGAAGGACAGCAGACGAAGGATCATCCCCGCTCGCGCGGGGAGCACTCGGGGCGTTTGCGGTAGGCGGTGGGGAGCAGGGGATCATCCCCGCTCGCGCGGGGAGCACATGGGAACGCGCAGTGTGGCGCGCCTTCCACGAGGATCATCCCCGCTCGCGCGGGGAGCACGGCCTGCAAAGTTTCACCTCGGAGGGCGCAACCGGATCATCCCCGCTCGCGCGGGGAGCACAAGGGTCTGCGCCTCCTCCGACGCCGAGCGGAAGGATCATCCCCGCTCGCGCGGGGAGCACGACTGGCAGCGGCTGCGTGCTGCCATCCCAGGCGGATCATCCCCGCTCGCGCGGGGAGCACTACCGGAAAGGAGAATGCCATGTGGCATGTTCGGGATCATCCCCGCTCGCGCGGGGAGCACTGACTTCGCGTTCAGTGAGCTGCTTCGTGGTCAGGATCATCCCCGCTCGCGCGGGGAGCACCTGCGTGTAGATGCTAGGGTGGTCGCGTGACCAGGATCATCCCCGCTCGCGCGGGGAGCACGAACTCGCCGCCATGCGCGACCGGCTCAAGGAAGGATCATCCCCGCTCGCGCGGGGAGCACGCGCAGTGTGTGGTTGTCACGGTCGGTGTCTTCGGATCATCCCCGCTCGCGCGGGGAGCACGCCGTCCGTGTCCTGCCCGGTCTCAACCCTCAGGGATCATCCCCGCTCGCGCGGGGAGCACGTACGACGGACGTGATCGGGTTCGTGGAGGCGGGGATCATCCCCGCTCGCGCGGGGAGCACGCCCCCGGAGCCAGTTCGTTTGGTTCCGGGGGCGGATCATCCCCGCTCGCGCGGGGAGCACGGCGAGGTTCCGGGCGCGATCCAGGACGTGGTCGGATCATCCCCGCTCGCGCGGGGAGCACTCAAATGGCGCTCGCTGGCCGGGCGACGACTCCGGATCATCCCCGCTCGCGCGGGGAGCACTCTAACTGACTAGGGATTCTAGTCCACCTAGTCAGGTCCTGCCATTAGTTTGAATTCAAGTCACGCGCTCGCTGGCGGATTCTCCTGTATCGGCTCGCTCTGGGTAGTACGGATTTCACAGGGGGAGCAGTTACATCATTGGCCGGCGGTCGTCGCAACGCGGTGAAGCCATCAAGATCTACAGGTTGCCAACGATGGCCGGAATTCCGTATCTCGAAGCCCTGCTCATTGCGTGCTGAATAGATCATGATGGCCTGTCCGCCTTGCAGCCCATCGCACGTGATGTCCCACAACTCGTCCCGCACTCGGCTGCTCGTACGTCCCACGAACACGCCTGCGGCTACCTCCATGAGCCACTTCGTCAGGTGCCCTCGCAAACCCGGTGGCACTTTCGTCAGGACAAGTGTGATCATTGTGCCTCACTCTCGGCGTAGTTTTGGCCAGCGAGCACGCTCGTCCCCGCCTCATCCCAGAGGCGCAGCACTTCTACATCAAGGTCGGGCCCTTCGTCGGGCAGGAGGAGTCGTTTGACATCGCGCACGCAGCGTTCGAGCACTGTGCTCGTGCGCATTGCGTCTCGGACTCTCCGACGGGTCTCCCCTGACACATCTACGGCACCGGACGCGATCACGTCGAAAGATATCGGGATGGTCATATCGGCCTTGTAGAGGTCGGCAATGTCGTAGACGAAAGCGCGGCTGTGTCCGGTATGAACGAAACCCAACCCGGGCGCACATCCCAGGGAAACGATGACTGCATGAACGACGCCATACAGGCACGAGTGTGCAGCAGACAAGGCCTGATTGATGTCATCAGAGGCGGCAAACGCATTCGGGTCGTAGTCGCGACGATGCCACTCCACCCCTGTCCGAATTGAGTGGTACCGATACAGAGCTCGTACCCGCGCTCCCTCCCGGCCTCGCAATTGCTGCATCGTGAGATGCCCGACCGCTTCGTCTGGAAAACGCTGTTCGTACATCCTCCTAGCAACGGCTAGTCGCGACCTCTTGTTTGAGACAGCCCGTGCCTGGGCTTCCAGCAGTCGGGTGGACTTCGCCAGTGGAGAGCCATGTGCGTAGTACCGGACGCTTTCCTCGCCTACCCATACCACGGACACCCCGCAGCTGGCAAGTAGCATCATTGCGTGGTGCGTCACACGGGTACCTGGGCCCAACAAAACGCAGGAGATCGTCGCAGCCGGCACGTGGATGGTGCCACGCTGGTCGGTGGCAGTGATGGAGTTGTCGGACCTGCTGACCTGGCAGCGCTCCAAGTGGAGGAACGTCACGCGGTCCTCCACCCGGAAGAGCTGTTTGGATTCTGGCGGCCGAGCTCCCGTGATCACGGCTTCGCCAGGGTCATTAGCCCGCACCCGTAGGCTTTGGCTCTACCGATGCCCTCCGTCAAGGCCTTCCTGAGACGGTCTGCATCGGTCACAGTCAGGAGCCCGTCGAATCGGGCAACCCCGAGGGTGACCGTCGAACCACCTCTGCGGAAGCGCAGCAGACGGCGATCAGTGACGGTGAACGTCGGGTCATCAGGGGTTCCGATATCGCAGCCAAGGCCATCGGCACGGAAATGCAGCCAGTTCATTTGCTGGCTTGCAGTCACGTGTGCGAGGACTTTCTTGGCGCCGTGCACCGAGGCTCTGTGCGTGGGATTCGCTTGGAGCCGGAAGGCCCACGTTTGCCCCGTTTCTAGTCGCTGGAGGAACGGCTCATATGCCGCGTGACGTACGGTGGAAGCAGACTGCCAGCCGCCCTGTTCCTCGATATGTGTGGCGTCAAGAGGATGGGCAGAAGCAACGAATACCACCGGCCGCATCGGATCAGTGTCGTCGTCCACCCGCCAAAGGACACGACCTGGATCGATGCCAGGTGGGAACCCGCTCAGCAGAGCCGCGTGCATCGCTTGGGGAGAGCCCAAAAGCTTCCGTGCACCTGCACGTCGGGCGTTCAAATGGAAACTGGATAGAAACATCAGTCACCTCCCAGAATGGCCATCGGATCGTGTGCCAGGGCAGCATCTTCTCGTCTGTTCTCCCCGGCTGTACCTGTGTTAAGCACCACGTAGGTCTCGACGACCATTCGAGAGCGGTACTGCCTGTGTTCGGGGTTGAAGTCAATCGGGATGTCGGACAGCTCCTTGGAACCGACCAGGTCCGGATACACCGATTGATCGGCCTGCACAGGGAGTCGGACGGAGGACGACCTCTTCCACCGGCGGCGCTCGACAGGGCCGGCCTGCCAACCAACTGTTGCCACTGCCTCTTCCACCGTTCCGGGGAGTACGCCCAGGCTGATCCTGCCCGTCGGGACACAGGAACGTCTGCCGAGGTAGAGCGGATACTTTGGGTCGCGAAGGGCCTCATGGAGGCCCTCAAGCACCTCGCTTGGCCCGCCGACGAAGGCCGTGAACACGGCATCGCTCCAGTAGTACCTATGAGTCAGGGGCATGGCTGCGCCGCTGAGCTGGTGGTGCGCGGTGTGGAAGTCGCGGACGATCCGACCCTGTTGGTCGGTGCGGACCGCGAGGCTCAGCCCAAGGAGATCCTCGATCGGGTCGCTACGACGGCGACCCTGGGCAGCCGCGAGCAGACCGATCACGCCGGACTTCGTCGGTGCCGGCTCTGTCATGCGCTGGATGAAGCGGCTGCGCGAGCCCCAGCTCTGGAGGGGGCCCGCCAGCCGTAGTGCGAGGACACTCACGCTGACTCCGAGATCTGGCTGGACACCTGAGAGTAGAGCTCATCGGCAGAGACGTGCTGGCCGAGCTCCTGCAGGCCGTCGATGGCAGAGGGCAGACCAACGACGAACGTTGCCTTCGGCTTGCGCCAGGTCTCGAACACTTCGCTGGCGTGTGCTGTCAGGCGCGCGATGGCCGGCTTCACGAAGCCGCCGTCGGCACGCACCGGATCTTCGAAGGCCTCGACGAGACTCGTAGGCTGGCCCTCCGCCACCGTCACGACTACTGCCGCTGGACGGGTGGCGTTAGCGAAGGTATTGATCTTGCCTGTCGGCATGGACTCAATGAATCCCTGCAGGAACGCAACGACAGCACGCTGGGCGGCTTCCCTGGAGCCCAGGTTGAGCTGGAGCTGATCGACGTTGATGGCGGCGTAGCGGTAGAACGTGGCTGACACGAACCCGACCGTACCCATCATGCCTGCACCGGCATCCACTTCATCCTCGTCGCGGGCTCGGGCATCGTCGACTGCGGTGTAGAAATCGAACTGTGGCTCAGCCTCGTGCACGCTCAGGGCGTGGGCCACTTGGCAGGCCGCGTCAACATTGAGATCGGTGCTGTCGGCGATCATGCGGCCGAATAGCGCGATGTCTACTGAGTGGTCGGCGTTGACCAGATCCTTCACCTTTGCTGCTTTCATAGCCTTGCCCGGATCTGGCTCCGAGCTGGCCTCCACAGCCGCCTTGGCCAGGGCGTCGATCTGCCGCTGAGAGAGGAACACCAGGTAGCCGGTCTCCGGGTCTCCCTGGGTCTTGTCCTTACCGCGGGTTTTCGCGACGGGCTTCTTGAACCCGGCAGCTTCCATAGCAGCCACGCCCAGGTCGACCGCCGAGTCTGTCAGATCCGGATCAAGCTGCACGACTGATTTGGCGATCTCAGAGACGATCTGGGTACTACGAGTACCGATTTCCTTCGGGTCCAATCTATGGTTGAAGTCGTCGCGGATGGCTGACTTCCAAGCCTGGCTGGAGACGCGGGCACGAGTGACACCGCCGTAGGTGGCAGTCTTCGGTGCGCCGGTGTCGTCGCGGTTGATGCAGGACGGTGGCACCGTCTGGATGGCGTGGATCTCGACGTACGTGGTCATTCGGGGGCTCCTTCTCGGGTGGTGTTGCCAGCATTGGCGGTGGACAGTCTGTGGAATTGGCGGCCCCACGTGCGTTGGATTGACGCCGCGTGGCCGGGGACCTGGAAGTAATACAGGTCGTCGGCGAATCTCCCGTAGTCGAAGGGGATACCGTGGGAGCGCATCTGGGTGATCAAGCCGCGGGCATGGACGAGCAGGGCATGGATATCGGTCGTGGTGCACAGAGCCGTAAAACGACGATAGGCCGGGCTCGAGTGCGGTCCGTCGGAGCCCGCGGTGTGCTCAGCGAGGGCGCGCACTGCGGATCCGAAAGAGGCGTTGGTGCTGTGCATGGGGGCCGATTGCGACTGCTGGTGCAGGGCGAATAGTGTCAGTGCGGTATGCACAGCCGTCTCGACCCATGCCTGGGTGCGCCCGTCGAACTCCGGCAGTCCTTCCAACGTGATGGGCCACACCGCGGGCACCGTGCCGGGCTCTTTGCTGATGGCCTGCCGCAGTTGCGCGAGCATGGCGCGCCCATTGGGATTCAGTGATCCGGGGTGATCACCGATGATCCGGTGGATTCGTGACGTCACGAACCGACCGCACCGGAATGTGTCATTCATCGTCGGCCTCCTGATGGTCAGTGGATTTAAACACGAGCTGGAGCTCCTTGCGCAACGTGGCGCGGAAGTATGCCTCTGCCAAGCCTGCGGTCATGTAACCATGCTTGGTCTGCCGCCCGACGATGGCTGCCGGGCTGGCTGCATTGGCGAGGCGCTGTGCCTCCTCGATGAGGGTGTCGGCGACGATCTGCTGCCACCGTCTGTGCTCGTCGGTGACGGAGCTGGACGCGGAGAGCTGGGAGAGCCACTCTCTTGCCGGCGCATCGAGGGCGGACCACGCTTGCAGCATGGCCCTGTCACGAGCACCGTCGAGGCCGTCGAAATCTCCGCTGGCCGCGGCGATGTTGGCGCCCATCCTTCCCAAGGCCCAGACACATGTGTCCGCCTGCGCTATGCAGCCGTCGAGCATTTCCCGCACTTCGGCTCCGTCGTCTGTCAATAGCGAGAGACGGAAATCGAGGATGTCGTGCACCACCTCCTCGACGGTGGCTTCTTGTGGGCCGTAGTCCATACCGACTACCTCAATAGCTGCGCGGAGATCATAGGTGTCGTCAAGCGATGACTCCTGGAGCTGGGTGAGTGTGGCAGGAGGCAGGTGGGCTGGGGATCCGTCCACTTGTCTGGACCCCACGCCGAGCAGCACGGGCATCCCTCGCCAGACGGACCGAGCCGGATCGTGCTTGTTCGGCATATACGTCTTGACCTTGAGCTTGGTCGTCTGGGGCTTCGAGTATCGCCACGCGGTCATCGCCTCGAGTGTCTGCCGGTTTTGCTCCTTGAGCTGATCGCCTTGGGCGAGGACGATGCCGGTGACTCCTGACGGATCCCCCACGAGGCGGATGCGACGTGCCTGCCATGTCAGGACAGACAGAGGCCCCGCAGGTTCAGCCTCCAACTGACGCTGCTCGGTTTGCGGCTGGGCGAGAGCCCACACCGGGACATCATCCGGATGCTCGGGGAGCGGCGCTAGGTTGAAGACCAAGGTTTCTGAGAAGTGTCGGCCGTGCAGGGCCACTCCGCCGATGCGTCCTACCCAACCGGGCCCCGTCGGATATCCCTTGCCGCCCTTGGCCAGAGGATCTCCGACCGCCGCAGAACGAATACCCGACGGGTCGTAGGCCTGCGCATGGACCAGCCACTGGGCCGCCTCGGCGGGGCTGATGCGTTCGAGGCCGCGGCCCATACGGGTGGTCATGAACGGGTGCCCGTTGGGGACGTCACTGATCAGCATCTCCAAACCCGACGCAGTCCCCTTAGCAGTGCGCAGCGTGGCCACCTGATAGAAGGGGCGCTTGTCGTCGAAGAGATCGAACCGGTCGTGGTACTTCTGGAGGTACTGCAGGATGCGCGACGTGTCCACGCCCTCATCCAAAGCCCTTTCAATGGACGTTCGGGAATGGAATCCGATCGCGTGGTGGGTGATCGCAAGTGCCAGCCTCAGCAAGGCGAAGGAGACCGTCGGCAGCGGAGCGCTGATCCGACGGATCGTCGTCGCGTCTGCGAACAGCTCGGGTAACGAGACATCTCGCGTCTTCCCTGCGGTAGTGGTCACGGGGATCCAGGGCTCGTCAACAAGATTGAACCCCATCATCGATCACCTCCAGACCGAGCTCGGGGGTGTATCGCAAATGATGCACCCGGCCCTCGATGTTCAACTCGGTGTGCAACTCGTTCCTTTCATCATCGGACTGAACCATGGGGAGCAGTAGCTCGCCCTTGAGGAGGGGATGACGTCTCCACAGCCAGCGCCGGGTGACGGGATCATCGTCGATCAGACGCACCACTTCTCCGAGACCTCGGAATGTGATGCGACGTGGCAAACGTACTGTCCAAGAGGCGATCTCGCGGGCGAGGACGTCGCTTGGAAGGCTCGTGGTATCAAGGATGTCAGGCACCTCTGACAATTCCTGGTGCCAAGGTGGACGCATTGCCGTCGATCCGTCAGGAGAGAGGGGTACCACGATCACCTCGACCGTGGGCTCGATGTCGCGAACTGCGGCATCCAGTTCGCCGTCGGAGTACTCATGGGCGAGCGGCAGCCAATCGCCGAGGTCTTCGGGTTCGGAGCCCCAGGTGCCGTAGGGGGCTAGTGCCCAGACACCCGCCTTCCTACGCTGGGCCTCCAGCTTTGTCTCGTACTCAGCTCTGGCTTCTTCGAGCGCCAACTGCCAGCCCTCAGGACCCACCGGCTCGTCGCCGAGCGCGCATGCGACGAGCCTGCTCACGTCGGTGGGAATCGAGATGCTTGCCCCATGATCGGCCATCGCGGCTGCGGTCCGAAGCAGTAGATGTTGGCCATAGACGTGGCGGCTTCCCTCGGATGGTGACGGCAGTACCCTCGAGGTGCCGGCATCGCCGATGATGTGCATTCTCGCAGTCTGGCAGCCTCTTGGTCTCGGTCGAACGTGGCGGTGCAGACGGCCGATGCGCTGCAGCAGTAGGTCCATCGGCGCCAGATCTGTGAAGAGGACATCGAAGTCGACGTCGAGACTCTGCTCGACTACTTGGGTAGCCACCACCACTGCACGAGCTGGGCGCAGCGCCTCGCCCGGTGGGCCGAAGCGGCTGGTGAGATTGGCGTCCTTGCGCACGCGATCCGCAGCGAGGAACCCTGCGTGGGAGAGCATGAGGTCGTCGACGCCCGCTGCGCGTAGCGCCTCCAGAGTGCATTGCGCGTCTCGTACCGTGTTGCGGATGATGAGCGCACACCCGCCGTCTGTGAGGCCCGCGAGTACAGCGTCGACCAGTCGCTCTTCATTAACCCAGTCGACCGACACTTCGCGCGGCTTCGTGGGTTCGTCAACGACGAGCTTCAACGCGTGGGAGTCGTCGCGAGGAACCATCGTGATCACGGGGTAATCCTCATCACGGAACTCGAGTGCCTCGATCTCAGGGGCTCGATTTGCGGCGTAGGCGGCCAGCATGTCCTTGCGTCGGCGCTCCGTGAGGGTAGCCGAGAGGACAATGACCGGAGCGCCGTAGGCGCCGAGCCAGCTGAGCACCGAATCTAGATAGACGTTCATGAAGACGTCTGATGCGTGCGCCTCGTCAATGACGATGACTTTGCCCGACAAGGCAAAGTGGGCCAGCGGCAGGTGCTTGCGCATGAGCGCCCCCATGAGGAGCTGGTCGATCGTAACGATGGCGAAGTTGGCCAGCAGGCGGCGCTTGGCGCTTGCGAACCAGCGATGCGCGACGGCGTTGGTGTTGAGGTAGCTCTCGGCCGGCCGTCTGGCTTGATCCTCGCCCGTATCGTCCTCGGACTCGTACTGTTCGGAGTAGTCGTTCGTGTCGAAGATACGGACCTGCTCCAGCATGGCTGCAAACTTCGGATGGAGCGCATTCTTGCCGTGGCCCAGCATGACGGCCCATGCGGGGACATCCGGGGGGCACTCGGGGAGCCGCTCAAGCCAGGGGAGCACGCGGTTGAACATTGCGTTTGTGGTGGCTTGCGTGGGCAGCGCGACGAGCACCCCTTGTGAACCATTCCTGCTTGCAAGCAGATGTGCAGCCATCAGCGCGGCCTCGGTTTTACCCGCCCCGGTGGACGTTTCGATGCACAGCAGGCCAACGTCGTGCTGCTTCGCGATCTCGAATGCCGCCTTTTGCACCTTCGTCGGCGAGTAACTGGAGTCCCAGTCGAATCGCTCCCGGAAGGCGGACTCTGGGTCGGTTTCGATGGGCGTCGGCGCCCAAGCGCGAGGAAAGGCTACCTCGTCCCAACCCGATTCAGCTCGGAGTAGATCGGCTTCAGGAAGGAGGCCTGGTTCGTCCCACGGCGTCAATGGAAAGAAGCGTGTGTTGCTCGCGAGCCAGTCGGCCACCACAGTGAGGCCGCTGATCTCAACTAAGGTGGCGAGGGTTAGGTCGAGCGAGACCTCGTCGGCCAGGAGGGACTCGAATCCTGTGAGCTCGCTCATCCAATCGAGAAACTCCGTACGAATGCTGTGCCAAGCGGGATTTCCCAGTGGCGTCCTGCGGCGTTTGATAAGTAGTTGTGACTTGGCTACGGGGCGACCGTGATGAGCACCGGCGATCGATGCGAGGCTGAGTGCGACCTGCCTGTCGATCCGCCGCTCCTGCAGCCACGTGGTAATCGCGTGTGCGCCGACGACAGAGTGTGGCATCTCTTTCCGGTCGACGGCGAGCTCGGCCATTGGCGGACAAGGCAGACCGACGTCGCGTGCGCGCTGAGCGAGCCCCTCGTGCTGGGCTGCAAACACCGGCGCGGCCTTGCCGATGTCGTGCGTGGCTATCAAAAACGAGACGAGACGGCGCATGCCGTCGGGGCCCGGTGGTTCCTGCTCCCAGCGGGTGCGCACCGAGTCGGCCACGTACTCGTCATACAGGTGAAGAGCGACGAGCTGTGAGTCTCGCATGTGCTGTGCCAAGGGCAGCCAGGCATTGCGTCCCTCGGACTTGGCCCAGACAGCACGGGCTTGAGGCGACAGGCTCGCGAATGTGTCGATGTCTTGGTTGCCCTCAATTTGTTGGCCTGCAAAGCAGGGGTCGACTTCCTCGTCTTCCATGATGGCACCATAGCATGACGTTAGTAACACTTATCAGGTTACTGATAAATTGCGTAATCCCCGCTTTCGCGGGGAACACTGCGGCAGTCACCCTGATCAGAGGGTCATCCCTCGGGGAGGGACGCTGGGCCGCATGACCAGTGTACCGAGCGTGCTTCGGGAGCAAGCGCACCGAGCGCCAACCTCAACGCCAGGACAGGCTGGAGTTCCGTGATCCCTTGCAGAATTGGGCATCCTGGGCGACGATGCTCACTTCGGCATTGTGCCTGTAGGGGCCTTGCCATCTATCGACTACGCGACATGGCCGGTTTGGCAGAAGCTGTGGGAGCTGTCGTCCGGCATTGATCACCGTCATCGGGAGTCGGTTTGTCGTATTGATGCTCTTTTTCCGCTGTGACTTGATGATGGTCCATCGCTTGGGCCATCGATGGGGAACAGGCCGCCACACCCAGCACGGACAGACTCGCAAAAGTACGTCGATTTAATGTCATAGCAACCTCCCTGAGGCCCCGACAGTAGCCGCACTTGGATCATGCCAGCTCGGATGGAAGTACGGGCCATGTGGGAACGGGTTTCGTCGGGGCGCTCACACATGTGTCGAACTGTGTGCTGGCGAGGCGACGTTCAGCCAGGGTGGCCAGGTCGAGCACATCGTCGCATTGGTACAACACCATCCGTTGACGGCGGGAGCGCCGCAAGATGCCTGCGCTGCACAGTTCTTCCAGGGCGGAGGGTCGGGCTCCGTCGTTGTTCTTGACGCTCTACACCGCCGTGGTGTGGATTGGATGAATAAGGAATGCTGGAAGCCACCCGAAACCGTGGGTTCCAGCATTCCTTAATTGTTCCCGCTTGCGCGGGGCCCTCCTGCGTTTGGCGAGCGTCGTCGACGAGGGCGAGCGACGGCACCGCGTCCACCTGCCTGTCGGCGGGCTCGGCTGGTATGAGTTTGATCGCCCCTGCGAGTTCTTCGAGCCCAGGGCAATGGCTGGAACTCGACGCTCCATTGGAACGGCTGCCTGTGCTCGTGCGCGCGGGTGGGAGCACGGATAGGGTGAAGTTCAGCCCGTCTTGCCCGACTGGGAGCACCGTGAGTTGATCGTCGAGCGGGTGCGGGCTGACAGTACTAGTCGTCGTCTTTAGACACGGACCCAGATTTCGGGTCGACGTTGAGCTCCACCTCGTCGTTGGATCCGTCAGGACGGATCTCTACCTGCCAATGCCCGTCGTCTTCCCAGTCCACGTTTTCGATGATGCCTGCGGTGTGTGCAACGGCGGCGTCGATGGCAGCAGCGATGGTGACAGGAGCCTTCGCAGCGGCACGATCTTCATCGTCGGCATCTTCAACGTCGTCGATTTTTGCAGAGGAATCGGCAGTAGTTACTTGCACTTCGTAGCGCTTATTCGCGACGAGAACGTCAACCTCCCACCGGTCGTTGCTCTCTTCCAAATCCTGTGCGATGACCACCCCACCGTCGTGGCCTTCTGCTGCTACTTGCTTCACTGCGATGCTGCGGGCGAGGGCGGCATCTTCGGGGGAACCGGGCTCGTGCTGGGGCTGTGCCGGGGGTTTCTCCTCTGCGGTTTCGATGGAGGATGGCGAAGCCGACGGCGTTTCTCCTTCTATGGGGCTCTCGGCGGTGGAGGCTGGAGCCGTCGTCTGTGGGGTAGCGCGTTCACCGGTGGTGGACTGTTCTGTATCGCCTCCACACGCGGCGAGCGTCGAGATGGCGAGGACCGCGATAGCTGTGATGGCAAGCTTATTGTTCATATCTCAACGGTATGTAAATGACCTTGCGTCTTCAAACCCGATCGTGGACAAGCGGCACGGTCGGCGTGTGGTCGCGGAACTCGGATTGAAATTGGGGACGGCGTTCCCTTCGCGGAAGTAGCTGATGTAAGGACCAGCATGCTGTTCGCATGTGCCATGCCAAAGGTTCCTGCGCGTTTTCGATGCTCAGAGGCGGATCCTTGGTGCCATCGTGATGACGCTCAGCCTTATGCCGGGATCGGCATTCGCCGACGACGTCGGCGATATCTCCAATCACGTCACGACGTACGAGATCCATGCTGATGGCAGTGTGAGTGTGAAGTCGACGATGTCGTGGCGCTTCAAGGGTGAGATGGAGAGCATCTACTTCACCGTTCCTCGTGGCATCCCGGGCGAGAACGAGCTGAGTGGTGTGCGGATTGTGGCGCCGAACGGGCAAGAGCCCAAAACCCAGATGAATGAGGAGACGGGCCCCGAGGGCAAGCGCGTCCGCCGCTACGAGATCCTTGCTAAGGACCTCCCCATCGAGTCGGGGCCGTGGACCGTCGAGTACACGCTCAGCAACTTGCTCGTCGAATACCAGGATCAGACCGCCTTCACGTGGCGCAATCTCTCGCCTGACAACCCACTGATCAGGCGCTGGGAGGCGACGATTACCACGCCTTGGCAGATCGATCAGGTGCACTGCACAGTCAACGGCAAGGAGACCTGCCACACCGAAGAGAAGGAAACATCTGTGACGTTCTCGGGAGGTGAGGCGCCGACGGGCACCGATGTCGTAATCCAGGTCGCGACCCCGACGACGCGCACCGGCCACGTCGACAAGCCTCAACAGCCTGGCAGCCCATCGTCGGCGGAAGCGACGCAAACGCCCTCGGAGTCCGATTCTTCGGCCAGCGCATCCCCCTCCGGAGACTCGACCGACGACTCCGGCAATGAAAAGTCCGCCCCTGACCTCTCGATTCTCTGGCTGTGGATCGGCGGCGGCTTCCTGGTACTTATTGGAGTCGCTGTGGGCATTGTGTGGCTGGTGCGCCGTCGCAAACCCAACAACACCCTCCAATACCAGCAGTGGCAAGGGCAGCAGCCCTATCCTCAGCAGCAATATCCTCCGCAGAGGGGTCCGCAGTATCCTCAGCAAGGTCCGGGCCAGCCCCCGCAGGGATCGTCGTCGAGGCGCTAGCTCACTGAGAATGCACAGAGACTGGGCCGGAGCCAGACCGAGCTGGCCAGATAGGAAGTCGTCGAGCGATGTCGCCTGTATTCGCGATGGCAGCAAAACCTTCGGCGGAGCCTCCAGCAATCTCTGAGGCACGATCGCATTGGCGCGTGTAGTGTGCATGCAACTTCCTAACCCGATATCCACACGCGTTGCTCTGAGAGCCCGAATCTGCTGTGGTGAGGCCGACATTCTCGCTGGAGCGGGCATGCACAGCGATAGCCAGTTGCATTAGTTATCGCTGCTCCGTCGGATATGCGGGAACAGGCTTCATCGGGGCGCTCACGCGTGTGTCGAACCGTGTGCTGACGAGGCGACGTTCGGCCAGGGTGACCAGGTCGAGCACGTCGTCGCATTGGTACAGAACGATCCGTTGCCTGCGGGATCGGCGCAGAATGCCCGCGCTGCACAGTTCTTCCAGGGCGGTGGATGCGGCCTGGGCCGACACCTCGTGAATCCGGCGAACGCTCGTGGAGGTGAGCACCGGGGTTGAGGGGAGATCCTTGAGGATGAGGGACGCAGCGGAGTCGGAGCGGAGCGCCCGCGTCCGACCCTCGCTTGTTCGCCACTCGTGAAACCGGGTGTCCCATTCCTCACGCAGGTTCGCCAACGAGGAACCCAGCGACGAAGCCTGCTGAGCTGCCTGTTCGACGGCCTGCAGGAACACGGAGATCCACTCCGCTCTGCCCGTATGGAATTCGGGCGAGCCGACGGCCGTCACCTGCCGGTAGGCGGTCAGTCCGCGAATGTATTCGTCGCTCAGTGTGGAGAGCACCATGCTCACAGGAAGTACCGCGCCGGGGGTTAGGCCTCGTCGCGTGAGCACTGTGTGGATCAGTGAACGCCCCACGCGGCCGTTGCCGTCGATGAAGGGGTGGATGGTCTCAAACTGTGCATGCGCCAGTGCGGCCTGGATGAGCGGTGCATGCGATGCGGTCGCGAGATACCGCACCAAGTCTTCCATCAGCGCAGGCACGACATCGGGCGGCGGGGGAACGAACGTGGCATCGATCGGAGTGTCCGAGACGCCGATCCAGTTCTGCACCTGCCGGATGCCGTGCTTTCGCGGCTCGTCGCTGAGGAGCGCTGCCTGCAGCGCTGTCAGATGAGCGACTGTGATCTGGGTGGCGTGCACGAGTTCAGTTCGGGCGCGCTCGACGACGGTGATGTTGTTCGCGACGAGCTGTGCCATCTCCTTGACGTCGTGCATGGGTTCGTCGGACCCGAGCTCGGCCATCGCAACCTGCTTTACGGATGGGGCGATGCCTTCGATGCGAGATGACGCTATGGCTTCGGAACGGAGCAGGAAACGGGCAATGCCGGCGAGGTCGTGAGCGTCGCCCACCATCGCGCGAACCGCCTGCTCGGCTGATGCTGCGAGGAGCTCGTTCTCGGCGGACAGCACGAGCGGCGCCTCCAGGAGCGGATCGGGCAGGTACGCCATGTACGGCCCGGAGCGGCGAGCACTCCGTCGCGTGCCCGACTCAATCGTCGACTCCCAATGCTGCTCGACCCAGCTACCCATACTGCTTATCCTTGATGATCACCCCGGCTGAATCAAGTTTAATGGGTTAAAGTTGATTCAGAAGCAGGGTTGACCAAGGTTAGGTGGTATTCGGAGCGATGGTTCGTCGTGCCCGAAATTGATGCCTGCCCAGTAGCCCAGTGGCTCACGTTCTCTTCATTTGGTGTTGTGCGCATCACATCTATGCGTAATTGGATGGGCGAACGCACTGATTGGTCCATAGCGAAACGGCCTAGTTGAAGCTACCCCTGAGAAAAAACGCCGATCAGACGGGCGCTACTGGGAAACTTCAGGGGCTTGTGGCCTAAACGCGAACGTATTAGTCTGGGGACTAGTACTGATTCTCAGTAAGTTCCGCCTCGTTAGCGGGATTGAATGCTCCGCGGGGGTCCTGAAAAGGGGCCCCCGTTTTTCATGAAAAATTTCCTGGAATACGCAAGACTAATTGCTATGAGGGAGAGTCGACGTTATCGAGTCGGGATTGATGTAGGTGGTCGGTCGGTAGGCTTCTGCGCCGTTGCAGTGGACGAAGACGACAATCCGATTGAACTACTGAGTTCGATGGTGCTGGTTCATGACGGTGGATTGGACCCTGATGGGCAGAAGACGGCAACGACGCGGCTGGCTGCGGCAGGCGTTGCACGTCGTATGCGAAGGCTCGTCAGACGTAGACGTGCCCGGCTCACGAAGCTTGACGTCTTACTGGAAGAACTTGGGTGGCTATCTGATGAAGTAGTACCTTCAACGGATCCCTATTTTTCATGGGAAGCTCGAGCCCGGCTTGCGACTGAACGCATCGAAGATATAGCGGAGCGCAATCACTATCTAGTCACGGCCATGCGCCACATCGCGAGGCATCGAGGTTGGCGCTCGCCCTATACGAAGGTATCGTCGCTCTTGATTCCTGTGCCCCCGAGTGAGCAGCTCCTTGCGTTTAAAGATCGCGTGGAGCAGGAAGTGGGCAGAGAGTTGAGGGATGGCCTCACGCCTGCACAGCTGGTGTGCGAATTGGACCTGTCTCCGGCGACCAAACTGCGTGGGCCAGAAGGGCTGCTGGGCGGGAAACTCATGCAGACTGACAACGCGCATGAGATCCAGACAATTGGTGAGGTTCAGGGCCTTGAACCAGATGTTATTCGGTCACTCATTCTGAGCGTTTTCCAAGCCGAGTCACCCAAAGGTGCCCAACTCGGACGCGTTGGGAAGGATCCTTTACCCGGGCAAGGGAACCTCCCGCGGGCGAGTAAAGCCGAGTTTGCCTTTCAAGACTTCCGCATTGTTGCCCTGCTCGCGAACCTGCGGATTGCCGAAGAAGGTGGACAACGAAGTCTCGACGCTACCGAGCGCAGGGGGCTGTTGGACTATCTCTCGGGAGCCGCCCCCGGTCACCCGCCGACGTGGGAGGACGTGGCCGAGCAGCTTGGGATCCCTCGTGAGAGGCTTCGAGGAACGGCGACCCCGACCGCTGACGGTGACCGTTCGCCTACCAGGCCACCAGTGAATGTGACGCACCTCACGGTTTTGGAGAGCAAGCACAAGCCATTGATTGGTTGGTGGAAGGCTGCTAGTCGTGCAGAACGAGAGGCGATGGCCAAACTGCTCGGAAACAGCGTCGCGGACGCCGAGGCATCAAACGAGGCTGAGGTGGCAGCAACCGATTTCCTTGAATCTCTCGATGATGATGATTTGGCGGCCCTCGATTCGATCAACATGCCGGCTGGCCGGGCGGCGTATTCAGCTGGGTCACTTGAGCGGCTTACGGCTGTCATGTTGGAGGAGGGACTCGATCTTCATCATGCTCGGAAGCGAGAGTTCGGTGTTGACGATAGTTGGCGTCCCCCTGCTGCTCCCATCGGTGAACAGACCGGAAACCCCGCAGTTGACAGAGTGCTCAAGGCAGTCGCGCGTTGGCTCGGGGCAGCAGAGCGTCAGTGGGGGCCTCCCCAGGTAGTTAACGTCGAGCATGTTCGTGAAGGTTTTGTGAGCGAACGAAAAGCCCGAGATATGGACGCTGAGATGAGGCGCCGGGCAGAGGTGAACAATAAAGTTGTCCAGGAGATTCACAGCCAGCTGGGTTCCTACGGCAAAGTGAGCCGGACAGACATCTCCAGGTATCGGGCATTCACTCGCCAGAACGGACAATGTCTCTACTGTGGGGAACCGCTGTCGTTCAAGAACTTTGAGATGGATCACATCGTTGCGCGAGCTGGTGTGGGAGCCACGAATCAGCTGCACAACCTTGCAGCTGTGTGCATTCGGTGCAATCGCTCCAAATCGAAGCAGGTGTTCTCTTGCTGGGCCGCGGAGTGCGGCATCGAGGGAGTCTCTGTCAATGAGGCCATTGGCCGAGTGCGCACGTGGGTTCGTGATCCGCAGTTTGCGCCTAGGCAATGGAGCATTTTCAAGCGGGAGGTCATCGGCCGTCTGAAGAGGACCACGCTTGACCCCGAGTTTGATGGCCGCTCGATGGAATCCATCGCTTGGATGGCCAACGAATTGCGGCACCGCATCGAGCAACATTGGCGTGACGAAGGCGTCAGTGTAGGAGTATTCCGAGGCCAACTCACGGCGGAGGCGCGTCGTGCAAGCGGCTTCGAAGGCAGAATCCACTTCATTGGTGGAGCAGGCAAGACCCGGATCGACCGCAGACACCATGCGATGGATGCAGCTTGCATGGCCATGATGTGTCAGGGTGTGGCTCAGATCCTGGCTCAACGCGTGAATCTACGCGACGAGCAACGGATCGCCGGTGAGGCAGAAACGTGGAAAGAGTGGACAGGGCGTACCGACGGTTCCCGAATCCTATGGCGGCGTTGGGTTTCGCAAATGCGACGCTTAGCCGAGCTGTTTAACGAAGCGGTTGAGCAAGACCGCATCCCTGTGATGGAAAACCTAAGGCTCCGGCTGTCTAACGGTGCCGCTCACGACGAAAAAACCCACAAACTCGTTCACAAAACGTTGGAGTCCGAGTTCTCAGGGAAGGAAATTGATCGAGCCAGCACGCCCGCGCTGTGGACCGCACTCTCGCGCCTGCCAGGGTTCGATATGGAGAAAGGATTGGCTGCGGATCCGAATCGCCGCATCGTCGTGAATGGAACTCACTATGGTCCGAAGGATCAGATTGCGTTGTTTCAAGGGAACAACGCATCCATCATGGTGCGTGGCGGCAGCGTAGCTGTGGGCCACGCCATTCATCACGGGCGCATTTACAGGTTCGAGGACCGAAGAGGAAAGCCCACTTTTGGCATGGTGCGAGTCTTTGCGCAGGATCTATTGAGGCACCGAGCCGATGACCTATTTCATGTGCAGCTTCCGCCACAGTCGTTGAGTATGCGGCACGCCGACATGAAGGTTCGTCGCGCTGTGTTGGCTGGAGAGGCCGAGTACCTTGGGTGGCTCGTGCCTGGTGACGAGATCTTGGTGACGCCGCCAGAGAAGACAGGGACAGACGCGATTGATCACTTCCTTTCTGAATACCCTTCCGCTGTGCGGTGGCGCGTGTCTGGCTTCAACGAGCCAAGCCGACTCGGGCTTTGGCCACGCGTGGTGGCAGCAGAAGGATTACCGGATGACGCGTCGAAATCAGTCGCGAACATCGCGAAGGTGAAGGGCTGGCGGCCTACCGTGAATGTCCTATTTGGTGAATGGAATCCGGTAGTGATCCGGCGTGATGCATTAGGCCGAATCCGTCTGGATGCTCGAGGATCGGGGCTTCCGACAACCTGGACAGCGATGTGATTTGTTATGTCCGCATGGCGTGTGATCGACTGCTCAGCCACTACGGGTGCACTTCGCGCTGCAAGAGGGCAGTTGGTTGTCGAGGCGGAGGACCAATCTCAACCTGTGCCTATTCCGGTCCAGGAAGTGAGTGTTCTTCTAGTGGGGCCTCGTATGCGCTTCTCAACAGGGTCGATGCACAGAGCCTTGGAAGCAGGAGTTGCAGTCCTGTTTACTGACTGGCGTGGCGTTCCTGAAGGTGGAGCTTACGGATGGAGCACTCATACTCGGGTGGGTGCACGGCAGCTGGCGCAAGCTTCCTTGAGCCTGCCCCGTCGAAAAAACGCTTGGGGACGAATTGTGCGCGCCAAGGTGCTGGGGCAAGCACAGAACCTCTCCGAGCGTGCCCCTCAGGTTGCACAACGATTGGAGGGTCTCTCCCGACAAGTTCGTTCGGGAGACCCTTCCAACGTAGAAGCACAAGCTGCACGGCTGTACTGGGCTGCCCTTTTTGACGAGCCCTTCATCCGAGAGCCTCGTGCCGGAATAGGTTGGAATAGTTGCCTTGACTACGGCTATGGCGTGCTTCGCGGTTTCGGCGTACGCGCGGTCTTGGCGGCGGGGCTTTTGCCTGGGCTAGGGATCTTCCACCGTGGGAGAAGTAATGCCTTCAATCTGGTCGATGATCTGTTAGAACCGTATCGCCCCGCTATTGATGATGCTGTTGTTCGGATGCCGTCTGACGCATGTGTGGACGACTCCACCATCAAGCGTGAACTTGTCGCGGCTGCAACCCAGCGCTTCGAGGCTGACGGGACAGGTATAGGAGCATCCATGCTGGGGTTGGCTCAGCAGTTGGGGCGCTACTACGAAGGCGATATTCCGCGTCTTACTGTGCCTCACTGGCAAGGTCCTAGAGATCAGGGGGCAGAGCGTGGCGAAGATCCCAAGTGGTGACAAGATGTGGTGCTTGGCCATGTTTGATCTGCCTGTCCGAACTAAGGCCCAACAATCTGCTGCCAACAGCTTTCGCAACTTGCTCCTCGACTTGGGCTTCTGGCGCGTTCAATACAGCGTGTACGTTCGCTACGCTCCACTGGCTGGTGGGAGTGCGCAGGCGCTGGCAGCGATTAGGAGACAGTTGCCAAGCGGAGGAGAAGTCCGTGTGTTCCACGTGACAGATCAGCAGTGGCAAACCGCATTCCGTTTTGTGAACGCGGAACCGGTTCCAGCGGAAGATGCACCACTACAACTCACGATTTTTTGACGAACTACTACGGTATTTTGTGTAGTCAGAGTGGGTTCACAGCCCCCAGTAGAAGTTTACCGGGGGCTGTGAGTACTGATTCCCAGTACATCAGGGATCGCGAAGAACTCGTCGGGAAGTTTACCGGGGGCTGTGAGTACTGATTCCCAGTCGGTCTCGCTGTCGCCGACTATGCGCTCGAAGTTTACCGGGGGCTGTGAGTACTGATTCCCAGTCCTTGGTAACAAGCATGTCCCTGAGGTTGAAGT
>JAEZVO010000016.1 GCA_023443125.1 Actinomycetes bacterium | reverse complement strand
GCGTCAGGAGATGCGCAACTCAGTTTCGTTGCTGAACACGTGCACCTGGGCCGGGTCGGCCTTCAGCCGGACCACTTCGCCCTTCGACGGGGCAGTGCGTGCACCGACGCGGGCGACGATCTGCTGCGCGTTGAGCTTCTCCTCGGTGGAGAGGCCGGCGACCGTACCGTACAGGTACGAGTCGGCACCGAGCTCTTCCACGACGGCGACGTCGAGGCCGATGCCGTCGTTGTCGGCGGACACGGTGAATGCCTCGGGGCGAACGCCGATGGTGAGGGTGTCTTCACCTTCAGCCTTGGCGAGTACCTCGCGCGGCACGCGGACGGTGTAGTCGCCCACCTGGACGCCGTCCTCGACTCGCTTGCCCTTCATGAGGTTCATAGCCGGCGAGCCGATGAAGCCAGCGACGAACAGGTTCACCGGGGTGTCGTAGAGCTCGAGCGGCGAAGCAACCTGCTGGAGGATACCGTCGCGCATCACTGCGACGCGGTCGCCCATCGTCATGGCCTCGACCTGGTCGTGGGTGACGTACACCGTCGTGACACCCAGGCGCTGCTGCAGCGCGGCGATCTGGGTACGGGTGGAGACGCGGAGCTTGGCGTCGAGGTTCGACAGCGGCTCATCCATGAGGAACACCTGGGGCTCACGCACGATGGCGCGACCCATGGCGACACGCTGGCGCTGACCACCGGAGAGCGCCTTCGGCTTGCGGTTGAGGAAGTCTTCCAGGCCCAGCAGCTCTGCGGCCTTCTTGACGCGCTCCTCGCGCTCCGCCTTCGACTTGCCCTGCATCTTGAGTGCGAAGCCCATGTTGTCGGCGACGGTCATGTGCGGGTAGAGAGCGTAGTTCTGGAACACCATCGCGATGTCGCGATCCTTCGGCGGCAGGTCGGTGACGTCGCGGTCGCCGATGTAGATGCCGCCCTCGGTAACCTCTTCGAGGCCAGCGAGCATACGCAGCGAGGTGGACTTACCACAGCCCGACGGGCCGACGAGAACCATGAACTCGCCGTCCTCGATCTCGAGGTTCAGCTTGTCAACGGCGTTGCGGTCGGCGCCTGGGTAGCGGCGAGATGCTTCACGAAAACTTACAGTGGCCATGCCACAATCCTTTCCACGGGCAGGTACGTGCCCGACGATCCGTAGTGGAGTAACGGGTTTTCCGTAGAACGTGACTTTACACGCCAGCTTGTTTGGAGTTGAAGGGGGTGCGGCTAATTTTCCGGTCACGATGTTGTAACGGTGTCGAACGGCCTCTGGCAAGCACTTGCGCGAGGAGTGCCGTCGGGGATGTGCCGCTTGGGCAGACGTAACCTGTGCGGCTCTGTCCCGGCATTGGTGTCACTTGCCTAGCGGTGACGAGGCGTCGTCGGGAGGCAAGTGACACTTGATCCGCTCTGTTGCCGCACAGGTTGCACCTGCCCGGCGGGGCGGGGCGGGGGGGGGACACGCGGGCGCGGGGAAGCAACCGCACATCTAGCGACGGCTACCCCGCCGACGCGCTACCATGCAGCGCGTGAGCCACGACGACGCCCCGACCGCCGCGCCCGACGACCAGCCGTCCGAGGAGACCCAGGAAGAACCCTGGTGGGCCGACGAAGGCATGCCGTGGAAGCGCGAACCCCAAAAGGCCGACTACTGGTGCCTGGGCTGGTTTGGGTTCGTCGGCATCTTCTCACTCGTGCTGATCCCCGTGCGTGCATGGATGCTGCCGAACGCGCCCGAATGGTTCGCCATGCTCACCGGAAGCCGCACCGCCGTCGCCGTCACCGGCGCGTTCGCCGGCGAGGGCAGGCTCGAGCACTGGGTGATGGTGTTCATCGTCGCATCTATCTTGAGTCTGAAGTTCGACTGGATCTACTGGTGGGCCGGCAAGCTGTGGGGCCGCGGCATGATCGAGGTGTGGGCGGGGCAGTCCAAGCGCGCCGCGAAGAGCTACGCCCGCGCCGAGCGCTGGGCCGAGAAACTGGGGGCACTGGGCTTCATCGTCGCGTATATCCCCATCCCACTACCGCTGATGCAGGTGGTGTTCGTCATTTCTGGCGCGACGAATATGAGCATCAAGCGATTCCTCGCCTACGACTACATCGCCAGCACCATGTGGTTGGCGCTCTACTTCTGGTTGGGCTGGCGGTTCGGTGAACCGATCGTCGGGGTGCTCGATTGGTACGCCAAAATCTCGCTGTACGTGGCGCTGGGTCTGATCGTCGTGATCGTGGTGTCGTCCGTGCTCACCAGTAAGAAAAAGGCGGCCGCGAAGGCCGCTGGCAAGCGCTGACCTCAGCCGCGCGCCGGCGAAAACACCGCCACGAGGAACGACGAGTCTTCGGTGAAAGGACGCAAGTCCCATGACGAAAACGCGGCGTACGCATCCAACCCGGCGGTGGCCGCGTCGGACATAAACTCGCCGAACTCGTAGCCGCGCCCCGCGCCGAAGCCGATGATCGCGCGACCGTCGTCGGCGAGGTGTTCCCGGAAGCGACGAAGCACGTCGACGCGGGTGGACTCGGCGAGGAAGCCCATCACGTTGCCGGCGCAGACGATGACGTCGAAGGGCTCCTCGATGCCCTCCGCCGGTAGATCCATTTCGGCGAGGTCGCCGACGACGTACGTCGGCCCGGGATGGTCTTGCTCAGCGGCAGCGATGAGCGCGGGGTCGACGTCGATGCCGACGACGCTGTGGCCGAGCCCGTGGAGAAACCCGTCGAGGCGACCCGGGCCGCAGCCCGCGTCGAGGATGCGTGCCCCGCGCTCACACATGGCGTCGACGGTGCGCGCCTCGCCGTAGAGATCGTTGCCCTGGGCCTCCATGGCGCGGAAACGCTCGATGTAGCGCTGCGAGTGGCCTGGGTCTTGGGCGATGATCTGCGCCCACCTGCTGGGTTCTGGCATCGTTCCTCCAA
>JAEZVO010000076.1 GCA_023443125.1 Actinomycetes bacterium | reverse complement strand
TGCCCCAGAACCCACGCCGACACATCGGCTAAATGCCACACCCGGCAGTATCGAGAACAGCCAAACGCGAGCCCCAGAACACCACCATCATGACTGTATCGAGACGCAGGGACGGTTTCGATACGCGGCCTACGGCCGCTACTCAACCACCGAGGGCGAGGCGCTCGCTACTCAACCACCCGGGGCCCCACCCTCGCATAGGCTTGCTGCATGCGATGCATCTTCATGCGGCATGCTCAGGCCGAAGATTTCTCCCCCACCGGCGACCATGACCGGCGCCTCACCGCTCGCGGGCGTGAGCAGGCAGCCGCTGCAGGCGAACTGCTCCAACCCCTCGCCATTACACACGCGTACGTCTCGACGGCAGCCCGCACCCGCGAGACCTTCGAACTCCTCGGCCTCGACTGCGCCGTCGAGTACCTGCCCGACCTCTACAACACCCATCACGACGGGGTGCTCGAAGCGCTCCTCGCCGTAGACACCACACCGTCGGGCGCGGCGCTCGTCGTCGGCCACAACCCCTCGATGCACAGCTGGGCCGCGGAACTCGCCAGGCTCAGCGACGCCCCCTCGGCAGCCGCCATCGCCGCTTCATTCCCGACGGCCGCCCTCGCCGCATTCGATCTCCCGAACACCACGTGGGAGTCCTTCCTCGCTGGCCGCCTTCCCCAGGACGTCCAACTCGAACACGTCCACCTGCGCTAACGCAGGCGCCACTCAGGCCTGCACAAACGGATACTCGGCGAACCGCCGACGCACACCGGCCTGAGCACGCTTGGGGATGCCCGCTAGCTCTGTGAGCTCCAACGTGCGGCGCCCAGCCGGCCCACCACGGCTCCAGAAGGCCCGCACCACGCCGTCGACGATCACCGATTTTCTGAACATGCCGTTGTTGCCGGGCACGAGCGCGTCGTGGGTGGCTTGGTCCATCGCAAACAGTCGGTCAGGGTAGCCCAGGATGTATTCGTCGAAGCCAGGCAGCAGGAGCGGTTGCGACGCGGCCTGCGCCACGTCATCCATGATCTCGGGCAGCGAGACCGACGCGTACATCTCGTCGCCGAGATGCACGACGTCGTCGGGCAGCTGTGGCAGCGCCGCCCGGATCGACCTGAGCGGGAGCTTGCACCACCAGGCGAAGTCCCGCACCGTCGCTGGCCCATGGCTGCGGAAGTAGCGCGCCGCGAGTTCGGCCGTCGCGGATACGGCATCGCCGTTGAAGCGCTGCTCCAGGCCGGGGCCGAGCAGCTCGTCGGCGAGCATGAGCTGTTGATCGGCGCCATTCCAGTGGCCGTAGCACAACACCCCTTCTGCGATCAACGTGAAGATGCAGTGATAGCCGCGCCCGCCACGGTGGTCGATGCGTTCTGCAGCCATCAGATCCATGAACTCAGCCCGTCCCAAGCCCTTGCCAGGGGCGAGTTCTCGCACGCGCTGCTCCACCTGGCGGATCTCGGCTTCCGTGATGCCGTCGCCGCGCTCTCGACGTCGACGCGCTTCGGCCAACGACCTCCCGGCACACAGCTCCGTGATCCAGCGCAGATCCTCGGCGGTGCTCAAAAACACGGTGCCACGCATGGGATAACCGCGCACGAGTTCACCGGCGTTCATCGCCGCGATGACATCCGCGACTAAGCCCGTCGCGCGCAGCGCCGCGGAGGCCATGACACCTGGAAGATCCTGCCCCTGCATCACGCCAAACGCGCGCACGGCGTCGACGGGCGAAGCCCAACTCGGCTGAATCAGGCCTTGGGCGGCGAGGCGGGAACGGGCGAGTGGGCGGTCAGGCACACCGCGAGGCTACCGCAGCCGCGGCCGCCTGGCCGGAGCGCAACGCGCCCTCCATGTACCCGTTGAACCGGGTGGCGTACTCAGCGCCGGCCCAGTAGAGCACCCCTTCTGGCTTCGCCAGACCCGGACCAACGGTGGTCCAGATGCCCGGCGCGAAGTGGGCGCCGTGGCAGCCCTTAGTGAACTGCTCTGCTGTCCAGTCACGCTCAACGTATCCGCTCGGCTGCGGCACGCCGTCCCCGAACGATGCCCGCACGGAGTCGAGGAACGCCCGCTCACGAATCTGTGGCGTGCGCTTCGCCAGCGACACCGCCTCCGAGCCGGCAAAGAATCCCATGAGGTGACCCTGCGACGCGTTCGCCGGCGTGGTGTCGAACGTGACGCGTACCGGGCCTGCGTCTGCGCTGGATTGCCCCGATAGCCCACGCGCGCGCCAGAAGGGCTCGTCGAACAGCAGGTACGCCTTGATCACATTGCCCGGGTTGACCTTGTCGGATTCCTCGGCTCGCCAGGCTGGCAGCGCGGGCTCATGCGCAAGCGCCGTGGCCAGACGCGGTGGGAGCGTCGAGATCACGAATCGTGCCTCAACCTCCTCGCCACTGGCGAGCACGACGGTGGCGCCGTCGGAACGATGGCGGACGCATGTGACTTCCTGCCCAAGGCGCACGGTGTCGCCGAGATCTGCAGCCATGCGTCGGGCCAGCTCGTGCATGCCGCCCACCAGACGCAACTGTTCCAGCTGCCCGTTCACAGCCAGCATGGATTCGAGATCAGGCCCGTCCTGGACGAGGTGCAACGCCTTCGACAGCGGCGTCTCGGCTGCTTCCACCTCGAACGCGGATGCGAACACCTCAGCGAGCCGAGCCCGAGACATTTCAGTGCGGATATTTGCCGACGCCCAGCGTTCGAGCGTCTGCTCCAACCAGAGATGATTCGCCCGAGCCCACGCCTCATCGTTGACGAAGCGGTGCGCCAGCCGCCGCAGGCGCAGAAGCCCCTGCCCCAAGTCGGCTACCTCGAACGGGTTGAGCACGGTGGTGTTGCCGTCGGTGGGAACTTGATGCGTCTTGTCGTGGTGGCGGACGATAAACCTACCGTCCGGCTCGGGAATGCCGACGGTCTCCAGGCCATAGTGGGTAATCAGCTCGCGCAGTGCGTCGAATCCGGAGCCGATCCATTGGCCGCCCATCTCGAGATATGACCCGTCGGGCAGCACGATGTTCTCTACGCGCCCGCCAACGCGGTCGCGCGCTTCAAGGACGGTGACACGCAGCCCGCGAGCGCGCAGGTCTCGGGCTGCTTCGAGCCCCGCCAAACCGGCTCCGATGATGACTGCGTCGTACACGACCTATGTCTCCTGTGTCTTGAAATCATTGAACAGGCCCAAGCCTACAAAGGTGCATTCGGCGGGTGCAGGGCGCCCCCTAGTTGAGCACTGAGAGGCCGGAATCATGGCGGGATCACCCACGCCGAGGGCGGGCAATTCGCACGACGCACACCGTGCGCAATGAGCTACCAGAGCCGTCCACGGGATTCGAACCCGTGACCTACGCTTTACGAGAGCGTCGCTCTACCGACTGAGCTAGGACGGCAGCAAGGTGAAACTATAGCGGCAACCGGGCAAAACCTCACAACCTGGCGTGATTACTTGCACCGCTTCCCTTCCTCGGGCAGCGTGCCGTCAGCGAGAAATTCCCCGACGGTGCGCGTCACGCACTGGTTGCCACCGGTCACGGCACCGTGCCCGGCGCCCTCGTAGGTGAGCAGCCCGGCTGGTTCAAGCTGCTTCGCCATGCGCTCGGCCTGCTCGTACGGCGTCGCGGAGTCGCCCGTCGAACCAACGACGAGGATCGGGTCGGCGTCCTTCGCGTCGAGCTTGTACGCCGGCAACGGTTCGGCGGTCCAGAACTCGCACTGGTAGCCGTAGCCCATGTGGCGGCCGAGGATAGGTGTGTCCGCCATGGCCTCCTTGGCACGATTCGGCACGGCGGCGGCACCCTCGTCGTAGGAATCTGCGCAGCCCATCGCGGGGAATGCGTAGGCGATGGTCTGGTATTTGCCGCCCTGCCCTCGGCCGTTCAGCTCGTCGGCGGCCCGCAGCAGCCCCTCGCCGTTGCCTGCCATGGCCTCGCGCAGGAACTCCGCGAGCGCGCGGTAGCCCGAGTCGTCGGCGTACAGGAACATGGCGATGCCGGTGGCCGCGTGTGACTGCGTCAGCTTGCGCTTGCCCACATCGAGAGGCGACGCGTCCAGGCTCTGCAGCCAGTTCGTAACCTGCTGCTGGAGTTCCTTCGACGACTTCCCGTGCAGCACGCACACCTGCTGCTCCGCACACCAATCAGCCCACGCGACGAAGGCTCGCTCGAACCCGACGATCTGCGGCACCGGTTCCTCGTCGGTGATCTCGACGGCGCCGTCGAGCACGAGCCGCCCGGAGGTGTCGGGGAACAAGGTGGCGTACATGGCGCCGATGAAGGTGCCGTAGGAGACGCCCAGGAAGTTGAGTTTCTTGGCTCCGACGAGGTGCCGCAGCAGGTCCATGTCGCGGGCCACGTCGACGCTGGAGATGTGGTCGAGCAACTCGCCCGAGGCATCGCGGCATTGCTTCGCGAACTGACGGTAGCCGTCCTGCAGCGCGCGTTCCTCGCTGGCGTCGTCGGGCGTGGAGTCGAGGTCGAAGAGCTTGTCGGTCTCTGCTGGAGAGCCGCATTGGACGTGCGTGGATTCGCCCGTGCCGCGCGGATCCCAACCGATGATGTCCATGCCCTTGAAATAGTCAGGCGCGAACTGTGTGGCAAATGCTGTGCCACCCGCGCCTGGGCCACCGGGGTTGACGAACAGTGGATCCAAGTTCGGATTCGCGCTCGGCACCTTGGTGACCGCCAGCTCGACTGCGGCCTGCCCAGGGTTCTCCCAGTCGAGCGGGGCGAGGATCTTCGCGCATAGCCCCTCGCCGCACCTCTCCCACTCGATGGGTTGTTCAGCGTAGGCGCGCAGATCGTCGCCCAGACTGCCGGGGAGCGTGACCTTCGGCTTCCCCGCCGCCTTGTAGTCGGTCTGACGATCAGGGTTCGGGGTGACGTCGGGCTTGAACACGTCGAGGGTATCGAGCGGGCGGGCAAGCTCGCCGGGGAGGCGCTGCCCTTCGTCCACTTTTCGGGGTGCTTGGCTGGTGGGCTGCACCGTCGGCGGTTGTTGGTCGGGTGAAGCGCCACCGCCGACGAGCCCAAACGCAAATAGGGAAAAGACGAGGCTCACACAAAGTAATGCGATGACAACTTGTGTGAGCCTCAGCCGTGTATCCATGCGGTCAGCCTATAGGGCTGGTGCAATTATCCGTCGATCGTTTCCTTCGATTTCTGCCTCGCGGAGTAGATGGCACCGTCGATCGACCAGCGTCCGGCACCAAACGCGACGATGATGAGCGCCGCGGCCAGCGTCAGCAGCGTGCGGTCGCCGAGGAAACTTTCGCGGCCATCCATGAAGATGCTGAACGCACCCCAGCGGAACAGCGCCAGCGAGGCTCCCGAGATGAGCACGAGCAGCACGCTGAAGAACCGCGCGCCCAAACCGATGAGCAGGAGCGCAGCCAGTACCGCGAGGCCGTAGCCCAGGATCCAGGCGACGAGTCGCGGCTCAGGCACGACCGTGTTCGCGATGAACTCTTCGGTGCGGGTGACGTCCTGGAGCACCTGGTAGGCCAGCACGCCGAGAATGGCTGCGAGCACACCGCGCAGCACGAACAGCGAGAATGCGCCAAAGAACTTGTCGGCCTGGCGCTTCACGGGCTTGGTCACCACACGAACACCGGCATCCTGCGAGCTCGCCACGACGCCGAGACGGGCGTCGCGGGCATCCCGCTGTTCCTGGAGCCGAGCCTGGCGCTCGCGCTCTTCGGCTTCTTCTGCGGCCAAGCGCTCGTTATCGAGCACCTGCGTGTTGTCATCCACCGGAGGGGTGAAGGCCTGCGTGGTTTCAGCTTCTGGTTCGGGCTCGACGGCGGACTCGGGCTCGAGCTTCTGGTCTTCCTCGCGGTAGAGCGACGCGTACTCGCCACCATCGTGCCCGCCGTTGTCGGCAGAATCAGTGGCTACGGCACCTGCTGCCAGCGGCGCAGCCGCAGCGGCGGCGTCGCCCTCAGCGTGGTCGTCGCGGGGTTCCGGTTCAGGCTCAGGCTGTGCATCGCTCTCGAGGGGCGTTGCATCCTCGGGCTGGGCCTCGTCGCGATCGACGACGTCGTACACAGCCGTAGCTTGGGGATCCTCGTCGGCGGGACGAGGCTCTACGGCGTCGGTGATGCTCTCAGGCTGCTCGGCAGCCGTTTCCGGCACGATCGGGCGCGGACGCACCGTCGTGTGTTCGTCGTCGGCGGTCTCGTAGCTGCCTTGGAACTCATCGACGGGAGAAGTGCCCTCCGGGGCTTCGTCGACCGGGCTGTGTTCTACCGGGCTCGCTTCAGTGGGGCTCTCCTCGGCAGGGTGTTCTGCCATGGGGCGATCTTCAGCCACGGGCTCCTCAACCGGGGACACATCGTCGCGCTCCGCGTGAGGCTCAGGCTGTACCACCACTGGCTGAGCTTCGTTCTCGGGAGATTCGTCAACGGTAGGCGTCGCGGCATCAGGCTGCGGGGCGTCGGATACTTCCTCGCCTGCTACCTGCACCTGCTCGACGGGCTCCTGCAGCTCGGTCTGCGGTTCCTGCTGCGTCGGCGGCACGTAGTCGCGCGCGGCCTCCGGCGTACGCACGGGCACAGCCTGCTCCTGTGCGTAGTCGTCCCATTCTGCAGGGTCGACTTCGACGCCGTAGTCGGTATCGGCATCCCAGTCCTCACGGGGGGTGCCTTCCCGAACCCAGTCGTTGGAGTTGTTGGTCGACATTGCTGACCTCGCTCGTTGCCTAGATGTTCTTCCCGCCCATTGTTTCAGCCAAACCGCGAGTTACGGAGCCTGACACGCGCGCCAAAACACTAGCTGCGAAGGATGCCCACCAATAGCGCTTCGAATGCGAGTTGGGGTGCGACGTTGCCCTCTAGCCGGGTGCGCGTGGCGAGAATGTGGTCGAGTACACGCACGGTGCGGTCTGCGGACGAGCGCCGTGCGAGCTGCTCGACGATGTCGGCGATGTCAGCGTTAATCAGCGGCGCCCCGGCGCTGGTTTGCACCGTCAGCACGTCGCGATACAGCGCGGTGAACTCGGTGAGCACGCGGTCCAGGGAATCTCGGACGATGCGCTTGCGACGAGTTTTGTGCTCATCTTCGAGCTCTCGAACTGCGGCCTGCGCGTTCCGCGGTTTGCGCGTGCCCTTGCCGCCCACGCCCAGCGATTCCTTCAGCGCGGCCATCTCTTTCTCGTCGAGTGGCGCGCAGATTTCTTCGGCATCGGCAGTGGCATTCGCGACGAGATTCTCCGCGGCCACTAGGCAGTCGGTGACGGACTGCAGCTTGGCTGGGATGGTGAGCACCTCGTGTCGACGGATGCGGGCGTCTTCAGAACGGGCGAGCCCACGAGCCCTCCCGACGTGCCCCTGCGCCGCACGCGCAGCATGGGCAGCCAGCGCTGGGTCGATGCCGTCGCGCTCCACCAGCAACTGCGCGACGGCATCGTCGGAAGGCGTTGCGAGCTTCACCGTGCGGCACCGCGAGCGGATGGTGATGATGACGTCGTCGGGGCTGGGTGCGCACAGCAGCCACACCGTGCGCGGCGCAGGCTCTTCAAGCCCTTTGAGCAGGGCATCGGCAGCGCGTTCGGTGACGCGATCGGCGTCTTCCACAACAACGATCTGGTACAGCCCCTTCACTGGGGACACGTTGGCGCGAAAGACCAGCTCGCGCGTCTCGTTCACCCCGATGGAGAGCTGTTCGGTGCGCACCAGGGTGACGTCGGGATGGGCGCCGCTGAGCGCCGTGCGGCACTCTTCACACTCCCCGCAGCCCCCTCGCGGGCACTGCAGCGCCGCAGCGAAGGCTTTGGCCGCATTCGACCTGCCACTACCTGGAGGACCGACGAACAGCCAGGCGTGCGTCATGGCGTGCCGAGCACCGGAGACCGCGCGGCGCAACGTCGCCACCACGCGCTCCTGCCCGATCAGCTCGCTGTATACGTCCGCCATGCTTCACATCCTGCCACGCCGCACTGACAGCTCAGTTGCGTCGGGCGAGCAACGCGTCAACGGCGTCCGCAACGCGTCCTGCAATCTCATCCCGAGGAGCCCGCGCGTGCAGGACGAGGTACTCGTCGGGGCGTTGCGCGGCGAGGTCGAGGAAGTGCTGCCGGGCGCGACGATGGAACTCCGCGCCGGCGTCTTCGAGTCGGTCCTTCGTCGCAATGCGGTGCACGGCGTCGGCGGGGTCGGCGTCGAGGAGGATCGTCAAATGCGGACGGAGTCCACCGACCGCCCACCAAGCAATGCGGGACACCTCCTCGAGGTTCAGCGCCCTGCCCGCCCCCTGGTAGGCGATCATCGAATCGACGTAGCGGTCGGTGATGACCACTTTCCCACTCGCCAGCGCGGGAGCAATGAGTTCGTACACATGCTGCGCCTTATCGGCGGCGTAGGTGAGCGCTTCCGCCCTGGCATCGACGTCGCCTGTCGCCGGATCGAGCAGCAAGCGTCGGAGCGTAGCGCCCAGTTGCGTACCGCCGGGTTGGCGCGTCACCACCCGGTCCACGTCGAGCCCCGCCAGGTGGGCCGCAAGGTATTCGACCTGGGTGGATTTGCCGACGCTGTCGCCGCCCTCGAATGCGATGAAGAGCCCTGTCACCGCAACTTCTTTCGCATCTTCTTCAGCGCCTTTCTTCCCTTTGCGACGTGCTCGGGCCACGTGTCGATCAACGTGCGGCGAGCCCGCGCCACGTTCCATTGCGCGTGCTCCACGTCTCGGCCCAGCTGGAATGCTTCCTCGGGCGACATGCCAGTGACCTCGATACCGTCGGGCGGGTTCACTGATGAGCGCAGGAGTTCGATCACTTCGTCGAGTTCACGATCGAGCTTGCGCGCGGGTTTGCCGAACAGCGGCTCGAGCAGGAGGTTGGTCGCATGCAGCTGCAGCGCCGACCTCAACGCTGCTCCCCACGCGTCGTCGGGACCATCGAGTTCGAGCGCGCGGCATCGATCAAAGAGGATCATGAGCGCCTGTTCCAGGCGGCTACTGAGCGCCACGCGTGCGTTCTCCGTCGACAGGTTGCCGAGCTTCGGCGCGCGCACAGCGCCCACGAGTGCGTCGATGACGCCCAGCAGGAGGTCGTCGCGGCTGCCGGTATCCGACGAGGACAGCGCCCGCAGGTCGGTTTCAAGCTCATCACGCCAGGCTGGTTCGAGCACCGGGGCGAGCCCTCGAAGATCGAGCAACAGCTGCTCAACTTCAACGCGCTCACGCTCGGGGTTCTGTTCCAATTCCGCGATGACGAGCGTGTACAGGTGAGCGAGCAGCACCTCGGAGACGAACTGCTCCAAGTTCATGTCCCGGTCGATCCCTTCCGGCGGCCGGAAGCTCGTGAGCCCGGTGGCCGGCGGGCCGATGCGTTGCTGCAGCGTCGGCGCAGCACCGAGGGGGCTCGCATCGATCGCTTCGAGCGCGGAGAGGATGAAATCACGCTGCTGGCCATCGAGTTTCACCTGCGGAGTCATCGTGATCTCGCGGGTTTCGGACAGCTCGACGTTGTCCCGAATGATATGGATGGTGTCGTCTCGGATGGCGACGAGGTCATCATCGTCACCGCGCAACATGTACTCACTGCGGTCGCAGACCATCGTGGCGAAGGCCTTGAGCGGCTCCTTACGCAGGAACCAAGTAACTTGGCGACGTACCTCACGTGGTAATTCGCCGGAGCCGTCGAGCGCGTAGCTTGCCTCGTCGGGAAGCCCCGGCCAGTCGGGCGCAGCCACGTACCACTCCCCTGGCTCGTCGTTGCGGCGACGGCGCGCCACGACGACGCCTGCGCGGAGCAGGCGAGCGTCGTGGGAGTCGAGGACGGTAACTTCCATGCGATGGCTCTGCGCGGGGCGCGCAAGCAGGCGGGTAAAGCCCGCTGAGGTCGACACTAGCGACGGAGCCGGGGCCTCAACCGGCACTCGGAACCGCAACGCCTTCTGCTTGGCCATCAGGACTTCTTTTTCGTTGTCGTACGCCTCGTGGTCTTGCGCTTGGGGGCCGGACCCTTGGCTCGCTTCTCCGCTAGCAGTTCGAAGGCGCGAGAGGCGGTGAGGGTGGCGGGGTCTTCCCCTCGCGGCACCGTCACGTTGGTCTCGCCGTCGGTGATATACGGGCCGTAGCGCCCATCTTTCACCACGACGGGTTTGCCGTTGGACGGGTCTTCACCCAGCTCAAGCAGCGGCGGCTTGGCGGCCGCCCGGCCGCGCTGTTTGGGCTGGGCGTAGATGGCTTCCGCCTGCTCCATGGTGATGCTGAATATCTCGTCCTCGCTCGTGAGCGAACGAGAATCCGTACCCTTCTTCAGGTATGGGCCGTAGCGCCCGTTCTGCGCCGTGATGTCTGTGCCGTCCTCGGTTGTTCCGACGACGCGCGGCAGGCTGAGCAGCTGGAGGGCCTGGTCGAGGGTGACCGTCTCCAGCGACATCGATTTGAACAGCGATCCGGTGCGCGGCTTCTTCGACTTCGGAGCGTCCTCGGGCAGCACCTCGGTGACGTAGGGCCCGAAGCGCCCGTTCTTCGCGACGATGGTCAGCCCCGTCGCTTCGTCGATGCCGAGCTCTCGCTGCTCGTCGAGCGGCTGACTGAGAAACTCCTCTGCCGCTTCGACGGTGAGCTGATCCGGAGGTAGGTCTTCCGGCACGTTGGCTCGCTTCTTGCCGCCCTCCGCTTCGACGTAGGTGCCGTAGCGTCCGACGCGCACGTCGATGCCGGAATCGCCGAGTGGGAAGGTGGACAGCGCTTTGGCGTCGATGTCCCCCAGCTCCGTCACGAGGGTCTGCAGTCCCTGCGCGGTGTCACCCTCAGGGCCGAAGTAGAAGTCATTGAGTACGGCAAGGCGCTTCGCCCTGCCCGACGCGATCTCGTCGAGCTGGTCTTCGAGGTGCGCGGTGAAGTCGTAGTCGATGAGCTCCGAGAAGTGCTCCTCGAGCAGCCTCGTCACCGCGAACGCGAGCCACGTGGGCACCAGCGCCGAACCCTTCTTGAACACGTAGTCGCGCGCGGTGATGGTGCGAATGATCGACGCGTAGGTAGAGGGGCGGCCGATCTCCAGCTCTTCGAGCTTCGCGACGAGCGACGGCTCGGTGTACCGGGCGGGGGGTTTCGTCTGGTGCCCCGAGGCGGCGACGGTGTAGGCGGCAAGCTCGTCGCCCTCGGCCAGTTCCGGAAGACGCGACTGCTGATCGTCGGCGGCGCCTTCGTCGACACTCACCACGTACGCCTTGAGGAAGCCGGGGAACGTGATGGTGCGACCAGACGCGGCGAGTTCCAGTTCTTGGCCGTCGACGGTGGCTTGGAACGACAGCGACATCTGTTCCCCCACCGCGTCGGCCATCTGGGAAGCGACCGTGCGCATCCAGATGAGCTGGTAGAGGCGGTAGTGGTCGCCGTTCAGGCCGGCTTTGTCGGGGTGCACGAACTCGTCACCGGCTGGGCGGATGGCCTCGTGTGCTTCCTGCGCGTTCTTTACCTTCGACGCGTACACGCGCGGCTTCGGGGAGAGGAACTTCTCGCCGAACAACCCAGCGACGGCGCCTCGCGCAGCCTTGATGGCCTGGTTGGAGAGCGTCACCGAATCGGTACGCATGTACGTGATGAAGCCCTGCTCATACAGATCTTGAGCAACCGACATCGTGCGCTGCGAGGTGAAGTGCAGCTTACGGCCCGCTTCCTGCTGCAGCGTCGTGGTGCGGAACGGCTCGTACGGGCGGCGGCTGTACGGCTTCGCTTCGACGGCTGTCACGACGATGTCCGCGTCGCGCAGGCCGTCGGCAAGCTTGGTGGCGCTGGGCTCGTCGAGCACCATCACGTAGGGGTCTTTCGTCTGGCCTTCGGCGTCGAAGTCTCTGCCCTGGGCCACCTTCTGCCCGTCTACAGACACGAGTCGGCCGGGGAAGGTGCGCGGGTCGCGGTTCTCGCCGGCATCCAGCGTGAGGTCGAGGTCCCAGTACGCGGCGGGCACGAACGCGATGCGCTCGCGTTCCCGATCGACGATGAGCCGGGTGGCCACCGACTGCACGCGACCGGCGGAGAGCTTCGGCATGACCTTCTTCCACAGCACCGGGGAGACCTCGTAGCCGTAGAGGCGGTCCAGAATGCGCCGAGTCTCCTGCGCGTCCACGAGGCTGACGTCGAGCTCACGCGGATGTTCTACCGCCTCTTGGATGGCCTGCTTGGTGATCTCGTGGAAGACCATCCGCTTCACGGGGATCTTCGGCTTCAGTTCCTCGAGCAGGTGCCATGCAATCGCTTCGCCTTCGCGGTCACCATCGGTGGCGAGCAGGAGTTCGTCGACGTCCTTGAGCTTGGCCTTAAGCTCCCTGATGGTGGCCTTCTTATCCGCACCCACGACGTAGATGGGCGTGAAGTCGTCATCCACATTCACGCCGGTGCGCGCCCACTTCTCGCCTTTGTACTTCGCAGGCACGTCGGAGGCGTTGGTGGGAAGGTCGCGGACGTGACCGCGACTTGAGGTGACCGAGTATTCCTTACCGAGGAAACCAGCGATTTTGGTGGCCTTGGTGGGTGACTCAACGATCACGAGGCGCTGTGGGGTCATGAATTCTTCCTGCTCAACGTTCGGGTTCCTAGACCATAGCTGACGATGTGTGAAATGCCGGGTGGCGTGTCAGCTCCCTTCGGGGACAAGGTACTGCTCTTCGAGAGCCTTGCGCAGTTTTGCAAGCATATCCACAGTGAATTGCGACGGGTCCAGTTCCAGGATCTGCGCTACCGCGTCGAGCACCTGCTGCACGGTGAGGTCGCCGTCGAGTGCTCCGAGGACGGCGGCGAATGCGGTGTCGGTGGTCATGCCTCGAAGCAGCCCGGTGGTCTGCCGGAACACGATGTGCTCCGGGTCTCCCGCACCTGGTGCCCCCACGGTTTCCTGCCGCACGTCGACGAGCCGCGGACGTGAGGCCAGCAGCTGCTCATCGGGGGCGATGGCTGCGTCGACGGCAGCCCGATGCCGCGCGAAGACCGGGCCCACGGGTTGTTGCACGGCGTGGGGCCAGGATTCGACGCGGATGTGTGGGGTGGCCCTGCCCGCGTCGGTGACGAGAATCCAGCCCATCCCCACCTCCGCGATGCGCAGTTCCGCAAAGTATTCGAGCCACCGTTCATACGCGGGCCGCCACTCGGGCGTACCGGCAAGCCCGGCGTCGGCGAGCCACATCTCGATGTAGCTGTACTTGTCGAGGCGCTCCCGCTCGATCACCCACACATCGAGGTTGAGCGGTATCACCAGCGAGCGGATGCGCTCATCCCACGCTTGACCCTCCAAAATGGCCCAGTTCGTGAGTAGCTGGAGGCTGCCGCCCGGAGCAAGGTGCGCCGGCGCGTCGCGGAGAATGGACTGCAGCAGACCATCGCCAGTGAAATTCGTCTCTCGGTAGGTGAGCGTCGAGCTGTCTTCCGACGGCGGGCTCATCACGTACGGCGGGTTGGAGACGATGAGGTCGAACTGTTCGCCGGCAACCGGCGAGAACAGCGACCCCTCCCGAATATCGACGCTGACCCCCGTGAGCGCGGCGCTTTCGCGCGCCATGGTGAGCGCTCTGGGATTGACGTCGGTAGCAACAACGCTCTTCGCGTGCTGGGCGAGGTGCAACGACTGCACCCCACAGCCGGTGCCGAGATCGAGCGCCCGCTGGACCGGTGTGCGCATCGTCATCTGCGCCAGCGTGGTGGATGCTGGGGAGACGCCCAGCACGTAGTCGGGGCGAGTGGGCGTGGTCACCAGATCAAGGCCGGGTGTCAGGTCGGAGACCACCCAGCCCGACGCGCCGTCGTCTGGTGAACCGTACGGCCGAACGTCGACGGTGGCCCGCACGCACCCGTCGTGCTCGGTGAGGTACTCGCCGGCTTCTCCTTCCAGGAACGCAACATCGCGGCTCGGCACGTCCTGCTGCAAGATGAACAGCTTGATAAGCGTGGCGAGCGGGTCATTGGAAGGGCCTAGTTCGCGGGATGCGGGCACCGTGATGTTGCGTCCGAGCCCGGCTTGGCCAAGCTCACCGATGCGCTCTAACACACCATTCGCCGTGTATCCAGCCTCGGCCAATCGGCTGCGCAGTGCCATAGGTTCCCTTTCCTCGCTGGCGATGCTTGCTCTCCACTATTTCTACTGCACATCTGCTCCTGCACTGCGCCATCACACGGTTGCTGCGGTGGCTAATCGCTCAATGTGCTCGGGCACAATACCCAAATGCGGCTGAATGTGCGCCTCCACCCCGGTTTCGACGACGACGTTCGGGCCTTCGCCACGCACCACGCAGTGGGACAGGGTTCCTCCGTTGCGCCGGGCCGCTTGTTGTGACGCGGTGCAGGGGTCGTCGCCCCTGACTGCCGCCGACGCGCCCGCCAAGGCAGCAACTTCTGCAACGCGCTCGGCCTGCCGAATAGTGCTGAACCAGGTGATACACAAACACGATGCCCCGGCCACGACGGCGGTCACAGCTGCGATGCCCGCCGTGAGCACGGTGCCGACGCCACGTTCTGCCCGGTTCATGCGTGCGCGCCTGGCTCGTAGGCTATCCACGTGCTGGCATGCACCGGGATATCGCCCAGACCAATCACCAAGCTGGTCGTAGAGACGGTGACGGTGACGCCGGCATCGTCGCGCTCCACCTTCACCGCACCCGGCGCCCGTTGCTCGGCTTTGCGGGCGGCGTCGGCGTCGCCGCGGGCGAGCTGCCTGGCGATCTGCGCCGATGACTCTGCCACCGCGGCTTGCGAGACCCCTAGCATGGTCAGCGTCACCAACACGGCTGCCAGCATCGTCGCGGTGACGAAACCGATGGCGAGTTCAACGGTGACCATGCCGCGGGGTGAGGGGCGACGGCCGGTGCCGCCGCCCATCATCCCTGCGAGCATTAGAAGCCGAACGCCTTGCCGATGATGTCAAAGATGCTGCCGCCCCCGTTGCCGGTGCTGATGTTGTTGAAGATGTTCACCACCCAGTCGAAGAGCATCTGGAAGAACGAGTTGTCGTTGAAGATGCGCAACAGCACCAGTGCTGCAGCGGCGGCAGCGAGCAGCCCGATGGCGTACTCGACGGTGGTCAGGCCGCGTTCGGCCAGACGCTTGACGGTAGTGGTGGTCTTGACCATGTCCATTGGGGTTCCTTCCCTCGAAACTGCCCGGGAATGTCCCGGACACCAATCGTTATGGCAGCGACACGCCCGAGATTCCCGTCGGGAAGGCATTCTGTGGATAACTACGTCGTCTCAATATTCGGCCTGTGGAAAGTGGGCGCAGTTCACGCCTCGAGCACACGGGTCAGCAACACGGTCGCTCGCTCTTTGTCGAGCACTTGGTTCGCGTTGCCGCACTTCGGCGAGACGATGCACGCGGGGCAGCCGTCGTCGCAGGGGCAGCGGCGGAGGCGCTCCAGTGTGGCCGCCAGCCACACCTCAACGACGTCATAGCCACGGAAGGCGAACCCTGCGCCGCCGGCGAGACCGTCGTGGACGAAAATGGTGGGTACTCCGGTATCCGGGTGCAGCGCGGTGGAGACGCCGCCGATGTCCCAGCGGTCGCAGGGCGCGAATGCCGGAAGCAGGCCGATGGCGGTGTGTTCGATGGCGTGCGCTGCAGCACCCAGCTGCAGGGACCCCCAGTCAAGCGCTGCGGTGAGCGCGTCGGGGATCGTGAGCCACACCGCCTGCGTGATGAGCTGCCGACGCGGCATCTCCAAGGGGTGCTGGTCCCACACTTCGTGCGTGAGTTCGTCGCGGCGCAGATATGCCAGCACCTGCGAGGTGAGCCGCACGTCGCCGCGGTGCACGGTCGCCGCGCCTAGGGCACGCGAATCCCGCTCGGACAGCACCTCGATCTCCGAGCTGGTCTGCGGCTGGGTGTAGTACTTCGGCCGCGCCTCCACCACGAACGCCTGCCTATCGGCGCGGTCGATCTCATCGACGAGGAAGCTCTCCCCCTGGTGCAGATATACCGCCCCTGGGTGGGCGACGGCGTCGACGCGCGCCTCGTCGACGGTGCCAACGATCCTGCCCGTATCGCGTTCAATGAGATCGTACGGCTTTGCTCCCGCCGATCGCAGCGAGATGAAGTCGACGGCGCGGTCAGCCCTGGTCCAGTAGTACTTCTCTCCTCGATCGCGCAGCACCTTCTGTTCCACCAATTGGCCGACGACAGCACCGTATGCACCACCGAACCAGCGAGCGTCGTCTGACGTCAGTGGCAGTTCCTGGGCCGCAGCGGCGAGGTGCGGCCCGAAGACGCGCGGGTTGTCGGGGTGCAGCACGGCTTGTTCGACGGGGGCACGCAGCAGCGCATCCGGGTGGTCGAAGAGAAACCCGTCGAGAGGGTTCTCCCTGGCCAGCATGACAACCAGTGCGTCGGTGCCTCGTCGACCGGCCCGCCCGGCCTGCTGCCACAATGTGCTCAGTTTTCCCGGATAGCCCGCGATGAGCACGGCGTCCATACCGGCAACGTCAATGCCGAGTTCGAGCGCGTTCGTCGTCGCGACCCCGCGCAAGGCGCCGGTTTGCAACGCCTGTTCCAAGCTGCGTCGCTCACTGGGCAGAAAGCCCGCCCGGTAGCTCGCGATGGCCGGGCCGGCGATCTCCTGTGCTTCGAGCGCGACGAGTTCCGCGCCCGTCCTGCTCGCCACGAAGGCGATGGTCTGCGCCCCCGACGCCACCAGGCGCCCGAGGAGGTTGCCGGTGTCTTGGTTGAGCGAGATGGACGGCTTCCACAGCGCCACGACACGCTTCGGCTTCGGGGCCCCGTCGTGCGTCACGGCTGTGACGACTGGTTCCCCGATCAGCTTGCCGCCGAACTCCTCCATGCCCGTGGCGGTTCCCGAGGCCAGCAAAAACGTCGGGTTGGCGCCGTAGTGGGCGGCGAGTCGCCGCAGTCGTCGCAGTACGTGCGCGATGTGCGCGCCAAACACCCCCTGGTAGCGATGTGCCTCGTCAACGACGACGTAGCGCAACCCTGAGAGCAGCCTGGACCACCGCCGGTGATTGGGCAGCACGGAATAGTGCAGCATGTCCGGGTTGGTGAACACGAAACTGGCATACTCGCGGGCGAATCGTCGCTCGGCTTCGTCGGAGTCGCCGTCGACGGCCGTGATACGCCATTCGGCTGGCCCGAAGGTGGCTGCGGCACGCACCTGGTCGTGGGCGAGGGCCTTCGTGGGAGCAAGGTACAGCGCGGTGTGCTCGGTACGGCGGATGCGGGAGGTAGGCACCTCCACGCCGACGTTGCCCTCCGCCGTCGCGGCGATCACTGGCAGCAGGTAGGCCAATGACTTACCCGAACCCGTCGACGTGGTGAGCGCAACGTGCTGCCCCCGATAGGCGAGCTCTGCAAGCTCCTGCTGGTGTGTCCACAGTCGCTCGATGCCCTGGTTGATGCAGCGTTGCCTCACCTCCGACGACACCCACTCCGGCCAGTCGCCGTACTCCCCCTCGCTCGCAGGGCGCACGTCGACGGTGGAGACCTCGGGCGCATCCAGCACCCACGACCAGCTGTGCATGGGCGCACTCTACAGCCGCCTTCCGCGCTGATCGGACAGTGCCGTGTGTACCCAACGCACATGCCGATCACCCACCCGAAAGGAAGTTCTTGAGCAGGCTGGCGATGATGGGCACCACGCCGATGAGCACGAAGGCAGGCAGGAAGCACGCCATGAGTGGAATCACCGATTTGACCCCTACCTTGCGTGCCCGCTTCATGGCGTCGTCACGCACCTGCAGGCGCACGTCGTCGGCATGAAGGCGCAGCGACCCTGACAGGCTGGTGCCCGACCGGCTCGCACGCACCATGTCTTTCGCGACGGCGCCCCAGACGGGGTGCTGCCCGAGCTCCTCCCAGGCTTCCTCGACGGATCGTCCAACGTTGAGGTGAGCGATCACGCGCCGCAGCAATGCTTGCGTTCGGGCGGGAGACACGTCGGCAACGGTGGCGAGCGCGCCCGAGATCGGCGCCCCGGATTCGAGGCAGACGGCTAGGTAGTCCAAGGTGTCGGGCATCTCCTCTCGCTCGCGGCGATGCGAGACTCGCTTGCGCAGGAGCCCCGTCGCGAGAAATGTGACCCCGCCCAGCGCGAGCGCGAGGGCCGGCACATCGGGAACGCCCACGAGGCAGATGCTCACAGCGCCCACTGCGGCAGCAGCGCGCCACGTCGTCGGATACTGTTCGCCGCGACGGTGCTCGTCGGTGCGCCGCGTTGGCCCCGCATCCAAACGCTGCAGGGCCCTGCCGGGGGTGAGGAGCCAAGCGCACGCCGCTGCGAGCGCGATCAGCAAGGCAGACATCATCGTGCAAGCCTTTCCGTCCAGATCACCCCGAGGGCTGTCAGCCCGACGGCTGTCACCGCCAGCCACTGTCCGAGCGCAGCGCCGAAGATGAACTCCAGCGGGTTGCCTCCGGCGAAGAAACCCAACACGAGTGCGCCGAAAGGAAGCACGGCCATGATGTGCCCCGAGGCTCGGGCCGACGACAGCTCCGTTTCAACGACCTCCGCGAGCTGGCGCGCCTGCCGAAGCGTGTCGGCAACCTGCTCCAACACACCCGCCACCGGAGCACCGCTACGCGCGCTCACCTGCCACGCCGCCGCGACGGATTCGAGCCCTTCTGCACCCGGCAGCTGAGCCGTGCGACGCAACGCTGCGGGCACGTCTGCGCCCAGTGCCGACGCGTACGCTGCCTCTGTGAGCAACGGATGGTCTTCAGCAGCTTCCCGCAGGGCCATCGTCGGGATCTGACCGGAGCGCAGCAGCGACGCCAAGAGCCGCGCCGCATCGGCCACCTGCTGCGAACGTTCGCCGGCTACCTTGGCGCGCCGACGCTCGAGCACCAACCAACACACCGTTCCCGCAGCGACGGCGGCCGCCACTGCCCAGCCCAAGCCGCCGAGGCCGAGCAAGAACACCACTGCACAGAAGGCCAGCAATGCGGCTGCCGTCACTGGCGTCACCCGTCTGCTGCGTCGTCGGCGAGTGCGGGCGGGCGAGAGCCGTCGAAGGGCGGTACTCGGGTGCGCGCCGATCGCCAGCCACCCCGTGATGCCGGCGAGTGCGGCCGTCAACATAGCCACTCCTCGACGATGTTCGCTGCTTCTCCGCGTTCCCAGCCGTCGGCGGTGAATATGAGGCCTGGCTGCACCACGACGCCATCACCGTCGCGCTGCATCACACCAAGCTCTGCGACGCGACGCCGCCCCTGCGCGTCGCGTCGGACATGCACAACCAACTTCAGCGCGGCAGCGACTTGAGCACTACAAGCCACGCGGTCGAGCCCTCCAAGCGCCGCGAGCGCTTCGAGCCGTGCGGGTACGTCGCGCACGGAGTTGGCGTGGATGGTGGCGCAGCCGCCCTCATGCCCGGTGTTGAAGGCCCGAAGCAGGTCGGTGATCTCCCCGCCTCGCACCTCGCCCAACACCACCCGGTCGGGACGCATGCGCAAGGCCTGCCGCACGAGGTCAGTGAGACTGATGGCTCCTGCCCCCTCGGCGTTGGGAGGGCGGCCCTCCATGCGCACGCAGTGAGGATGATCGGGGACGAGCTCACGGGCGTCCTCGACCAAGACGATGCGCTCGTCGTGAGGCACTTCCGCCAGCAAGGCGGCCAGCAGCGTCGTCTTGCCCGAACCGGTGCCGCCACTGACGAGGAACGGTAGCTTCCGGTGCACCATGGCCCGCAGGAGGTTGGCTCCATGCAGCGATATCGAACCCGTAGCCGCCAGGTCTGCTAGCGAGAACGAGCGGGAGGCGGGAACGCGCAGCGATAAGCACGTTCCCGGCATCGCGACGGGCGCCAGCACGGCGTGGAGACGTGTGCCGTCAGGAAGCCTGCCGTCGACGAACGGCTGTGCATCGTCGAGTCTGCGGCCTGCCGTCGCGGCAAGGCGAATGGCCAAGCGACGCACCTGCTCGTCATCGAGAAACGTGACTGGCGCGCGCTCGAGCCCCGAGCCCGCATCGACGAACACGTCGGCGGGGCCGTTCACGACAACGTCGCTCACCCCCGGCTTGGTGAGCAGCTCCTCGAGCGGGCCTGCGCCGATGGAATCGCGTCGCAGCATGTCCATCACCGTCAGCACGCGGGCGTCGGTGACCACCTCGCCGAGGCTTCGCATGACGGCCGCCACGTCGCTGGGCCCATAACTGCGCCCCAGCGCCCCGAGACGTTCACGAATGCTGGCAAGCTCAGCCATGGAAGGCCTCCTTCCCGATGGCCGCGACGTCGCGTCGGAATTTCCTTGCAGGCCCGCGCAGGGGCGGTTCCCCCAGCTCGGCAAGGCGCGGCAACGCGCGGTCTTCGGACAGTGCCCCAGCCAACGGCACACCCAGCGCGTTGGATATAGCGTCGGCACCCAGTCGTCGCCCAGGCCCCGAGCGCACCACCAACCCCGACGGCGGACTCGCCGCCGCGGCAGCGCGCATTCGGGCGGCGGCCACGCTACGTACATCTGCGCCCACCACGAGCAGCTGCGCCTCCGCGCGAAGGTCGAAACCGCTGCGGTCGTCAATCACCACGACGTCGACCTCGCGGCGCAGCGCAGTGAGCACGGCGTGCGCGGCTTGTGGATCGGGAAACGCCGGATCGTTGCGGTCGAGGCCAAGCAGCAGCAGGCCGTCGACGGACGGCAGCAGCGCTTCGAGCCCGCCGATCTCGCCGCGGGCGCGGGCGAGATCTGACCATCGCACACCTTCATGGGTTTCTTTCCCCACCAGCAGGTCGAGCCCACCGCCGCCGGGCACCAACTCGACGACCGCCGCGCGGGCTCCTCGTCGGACGGCCTCTTGGCCGAGCCCCACGGCGAGCGTGGAAGTGCCGATGCCTCCGACGGCGCCCGTCACGGCGATCGTCCATGCCTGAGATACCGGGCCGCCAGCCGCCTCCGCGAGCAGATTCGCCAGCTCCGCAGACGCGTGCGGCAACATCAGCGCCGGGCAGCCGAGCTCGGCAGAGGCACTCACCAGCGCCTCCGGATCTCCACCGACGACATACGTTGCGGTGCGCGTATCGAGCGACGCGGCGCGCGCCGCCATATCGGGCGCGACCAGCCGCAGGCGGGCGGCACGCCATCGCTGATGCATCTCTTCGGTGTCGTGCAACGTATCCACGGACACATCGAGCGCGAGCGCTGATGCCTGCACTGCCTCGTGCACGGACACATCACGAGCGAGAACTAACACGGGTGCAAAGTCGTTCATACCCATTGTTATGGCAGCGACACGCCCGAAACTTGCACGGCCCAGAAAATCTGTGGATAACTCCGCACACGGCTAGGCTTGGAGCGAGGAGGTCTTAGTGAGCACGTTTCCCCCTGAAGCACTCGATTGGCTCGCCGTCTGGAGCGGCGTGCGCGGACTCGTCGTCGGCGACGACCTCGCGCTGCCTGGGCGCCTCAGCAACCGCGGCCACCACATCCTCGCGCTCTCACCGTCGGAGAAGGTGGTGGCGCATCACCGACGGGCCCCCGGCGTCGTCGCACTCCAAGGACGTGCCGAGGCAATCCCCACCGACCCGTTCCAGTTCGAGGTGGTGCTGAGCCACCAAAGCTTCCACACGCTCGACGCCGAACAGGCGCTGCCGCAGATCGCCCGCGTGCTTCGTGAAGGAGGGTGCTTCTCCGCGTCGTACCTCATCCGCGACGATTCCGTGCCGTGGGTGCGTCGATTAGCAGCGCTGCTTCGTCGCTACGACCCGATGGCGATGCGTGGCGACTACGGTCACCAGTCTCTCGAGCAGCTGCGCGAGTCGCATTATTTCCCAGAGATCGAGACGCGCGCGTTCCGTATTTGGCAGCCGCTGTCCAGAGAAGCGATGCAGGCGATGGTACGGCGCCAGCCGCTGACCCGTTCGCTTGGGGAGCGGCAGCTCACCCACCTCATTGAGCAGGTGATGGAGCTCTACGATTCCGCAGCGCGTCCCGGCGAAAACTTGAAGCTTCCCTTCCAATTGCTGTGCTGGCGGGCATGGGTGGATCACGCCGAGCTCACCAACCCCGTGCGCATTCCCGACGACGGATTGGCGATCAAGGTCTGACGACTGGCCCGAGAGCGCATAGGCTAGGAGGACACGAAAGGAACGAAATGGCTGACAACGTGAAAGACATCAGGGAGAACCTGGGCGATTTCTTGTCCAAGGAAGCCGAACTCGCTAAGGCCGAGCTCGTACCGTCGGCGAAAATGGCTGGTGTCGGCGTGGGCATGTTCGCCGTGTCGCTTGGCTTCGCGCTCCACGCAGTATGGATGATCGTCATCGCGCTGGCTGCGCTGTTCACCTGGCTCCTCACGCTGACGGGCCTCAGCCTGGCCCTCTCGCTCATCTTTGGCTTCCTCATCGCCGCGGTGGTGTCGCTCGTCTTCGCCGGTATCTTCGCTCTCATCGGCATCGGCAATTTCAAGAAGGTCAAGGCACCAGAGGCCACTATCGCCGAGTTCAAGGCGACGCTGAACGCCATGTCGGATGGATGGGCCCGCAAGAACGATCCGGCGATGCCCGCCAAGCACCCCGACCTCAACGTGGTTCCTGGGGAAACCGCCTAGTCACGTAAGTATTCGGCTGGGATCGGGACGACATCGTCTCGGTCCCAGTTTGTTTCCCAGCCACCCAAGCGCAGCACCCAGTCGACGAGGTGCGCGGTGAGCCCCCAGATGAACACGTCGGGAAGTACGAAGGCTGGCCCGCGGAACCCTGTCGGATGAAGCGATGTACGACGCACCGTCGCCGAGGTGAGCATCGATATCGGGCACTGGTGCACAGATTCCGTTTCCCCCAGATCCATCGCGTGCAGCTCACCGCCCGGCCACGTGACGACGACGGTGGTGACGTCGAAGTTCGATTTCGGCACCCACACGGGCGGCAACTGGCCAAGCACATCGACGGTGTCTCGTTCCAGCCCCACTTCTTCCCACGCTTCACGCAGTGCGGCGTCGACGGGGCCATCGTCGCCCGGATCGATGCGTCCACCCGGCAACGCCACCTGGCCTGCGTGGTTGCGCAGCGTCGAGGCTCTGCGCACGAACGTGATGCGGGGGTCGGGCTCGTCGCTCAGCATCATAGCGACGGCGGCCGAGCGCTCCCCGCGCGGCTGGCGATCCATATCGGCGACGCGCAACGGCTGCGGGTTCACGAGTGCGTCTCGCAGCGTCGCGAACGTCACAGGTGCTCCTCGATCAGCTGTTCAAGCTGCGCGCTGGATTTCAGCACGCCCGGGTGCGTGTACACCACGTGGCCTGCGGCGTCGACGAACAGCGTCATGGGGATGCCGGGCACGTTCAGTTCGGCACGCAGCTCCTTGTCCATGTCCTGCACGTGCGGGTACGGCCACTGCACGACGGAGGCAAATTCGAGCGCCCAGTCGGGTTTCGGGTCGTTGTAGTTGATGCCAAGAAAGGCGACGTCGTCGCGCTTCGTGGCCACATCCCGAAGGAACGGCGATTCTTCCCGACACGGCGCACACCACTGCGCCCACAGATTGATGACCATCGGCTTGCGCGGCAGCCCAGCGAGGTTCACCACCTTGTCGGAGCCCAAACACGGCAGCGCCGTGCGCGGTAGCCCATCCCCGACAGGCTGGGCGTCGGGGTCGCTCGTCGGACAGTCTGGAACCCCGTACTGCTCCCTCAACGCGCGCAGGTCGCTCGACGACCAGGGCGATGCGCTGGGTGATGTCTGTGACGGGACGCAGGCGACGAGACACACCGCAGCCGCGACGAGCGATACGAGCTGCGCCTTCACCGGCCTGCCCCCTGCGTGACGAGTGCCGCTGCTTTCTCCGGGTCTTGCTCGCCGCAATCATTACTCGGGCATGCGTCTACGACGGGGCACGCCCCGCATGCAGGGCGCCTGGCATGGCACACTCGACGGCCGTGCGTGATGAGCACGTGCGACATGACCGTCCATTGCTCACGTGGCAGTAATTCCATGAGCCGCTGTTCGACGGCATCGGGCTTGCGCGAATCCACCCATCCGAGCCGGTTGCTCACCCGCATCACGTGCGTATCCGGTGTGATGCCCGGCACACCAAAAGCGTTACCAAGCACGACGTTCGCTGTCTTACGCCCAACACCTGGCAACGCAACGAGCTGCTCGAGCGTGTCAGGAACGGCGCCGGCATACTCGTCGACGATCATCCGCGAGAGTCCGACGAGGGCCATCGCCTTGTTGCGGTACATGCCCACCGGACGAATGATGCTCTCCACACGCTCCGGGCTGGCCACGGCCAGCGCCTCGGCGTCGGGAAACTCGTCGAACAGCTTCGGTGTGACGGCGTTCACCCGCACGTCGGTGGATTGCGCGGACAACACCGTCGCGACCAGCAACTCAAATGGCGTCGTGAAGTTGAGCTCGCATCGGGCATCAGGGTACGCCGCAGCGAGCTGGTCCGCGACGCGCGCCGCGGACTCCATCAATCAGCTCTCGAGTGGGCGCTTGAAGTAACCGACGAGGGTGTCGGGGTTCGGTCCGGGCGCGAGAGTCACGAGCTCCCAGCCTTCAGAACCGAAGTTGTTGAGGATCTGCTGTGCAACGTGCGACAGGATCGGTGCGGTGAAGTACTCCCATTTCGTCATGGCAGTCAGCCTAGCTAGGTAGGGCAACCATGCCGACTAGCGACAGAGCACGGCATGCCAGTCTTTAATGTCAGGGCGAGCGCGCAGTAGTGCGCGGCGCTCCCGTTCGGTCATGCCGCCCCACACTCCCCATTCGATGCGGTTGTCGAGCGCCTCCGCGAGGCATTCAGACCGGACGGGGCAATCTCGACACACAACTCGGGCACGCTTTTGGTCTTTACCTTCGGGAAACAGTGCATCGGCTAGATCACGGCAGTTGGCTCGAAGCGTCCATTCACTCACTTCTGCAAGAGACATGCTCTGCCCTCCTTTGCGCAGGTTGTCCGGTGCTTTGAAGCCTACCAGGTCACGACAAGATAACGGAAGCGCCTGTGAGCTGCAGAACGCTCGCCTGTGTGGAGATACGGGGATTACTTCAAGCGTCCCGTAGACTGGACGCCATGAAATCGGCGAAACTGAGCGAGAAGGCGTATGCCCTCTTCATGTTCCTGGCAGTCAGCCTGCTTGCGGGCGTGCTGCTGAGCGGAGTGGCCGTGCCGTTCGTCGCGATGGCGAGCGGGGCGACGAAGGCCGCCAAGCAGTCGTTGGAGTACCTGCCCGCCGAGTTCGAAGCTCCGCCGCAGTCACAGCGTTCCCGAATCCTGATGGCGAACGGCGAGGTCCTCTCCACGTTCTTCGAGGAGAACCGCATCTACAAGCCCCTCGATGAGATCTCGCCCATCATGCAACAAGCGCAGATCGCAATCGAGGATCACCGCTTCTACGAACATGGCGCTGTCGATCCGGAGGGCATGGTCCGAGCGTTCTTCAAGACCATCTCGGGCGACACCCAGGGTGCCTCGACACTCACCCAGCAGTACGTGAAGCTGGTGCGCGTCGAACAGGCCAAATACAGCAACGACCCGAAGGCGGCGAAGGCAGCCGTCGAGGTGTCGATTGAACGCAAGATTCACGAGGCGCGCTACGCCTTCGCCGTCGAAGAAAAGCTCACGAAAGACGAGATTCTCGAGCGGTACCTCAACATCGCCTACTACGGCAATGGCGCCTACGGTGTCGAGGCCGCCGCGCAGCAGTACTTCGGCATCCCCGCGAAGGACCTCAACCTCCCCCAGAGCGCTCTGCTCGCCGGTCTGGTGCAGAACCCCGTCGGGCTGAACCCGGTGAAGAACGAGCAGAAGGCCTTGCAGCGTCGCAATGTGGTGCTGCAACGCCTCGCCGACGAGGGCTACGTGACGCAGGCTGAAGCCGACGAGGCGAAGAAGACGGGCTTCGATCAGAAGAAGGTCACGCGCACCCCGAACGGCTGTATTACATCGAAGTACCCGTTCCTCTGCGATTACGTGACGCACACGCTGCTCAGCGGCCAGGTGGAAGGCCTGGGCGACACCCGAGAAGAGCGACGCAACACGTTGCGCCGCGGCGGCCTCACGATCCAGACACTGATTAACCCCGCCGCGCAGGATGCGGCGGAAAAGGCCGTGGCAGACATGATCGCCCCGACCGACCCAATTCTCGCGAACACCGTGTTGTTGGAGCCGAAGACCGGCCTCATCGTTGCGATGGCGCAGAGCCGCCCCGCGATGGGCGACGACAAGGCCAAGGGCGAGACGTACTACAACTACAACGTCACCAAGGCCATGGGTGGCGCGGAAGGCTTCCAATCCGGCTCGACGATGAAAGTGTTCGCCTCGGCGGCTGCGCTGCAGGGCGGTATGTCGATGACGCACACGATTAACGCGCCCGGCACCCTCACTGATCTCGCTGGCACCCGGTGGAAGGGCTGCGACGGCACCGCGATCGTCGACAGAGACTACGCACCGAGCAACCTCGGCCGACGCGGCTACGGCAACATCACAATGACCGAGGCGCTGAGGAACTCCGTCAACACCTACTTCCTCCGCCTCACGCAGGCGATGGGCAACTGCCCCGCCATTGAGATGGCGCAGAAGTCGGGCGTTGTGCGGGCTGATGGCGTCGACATGAAGGAGAAGGAGTCGTACTACCCGTCGTGGGTGCTCGGTACGAGCTATGTCACTCCACTCGCGATGGCCGAAGGGTACGCGACGCTCGCGAACCGCGGCGTCCACTGCAAGCCCCGCATTCTCAAGTCGATCAAGACTGAGAACGGCTCCGACATTCCAGTGCCCGACGGCAGTTGCGAGCGCGTGATGGACGAAGGCGTCGCGGATGCCATGAACAAGATGCTGTCGAACGTGATGACCAACGGTACTGGCCGTCCAGCGGCACTCAAGGACGGCCGCCCACAGGCGGGCAAAACCGGTACGACGCAGAGTGCCGCGGCAGTGTGGTTCGCCGGATACACGCCCGAGATGGCGGGTGTCGGCATGCTCGCCGTCGACAACGGTTTCCCAAGGGACAAGCGCCGCACGTCGCTGACCGGCTTCAAGATGCACAACGGCCAGTACCTCCGCGGTACAGGTGGTGGCGACGCCGGCCAGATCTGGCGCGCTGCCATGACTGCTGCGCTCAAGGACAAGCCGAAGACGAAATTCGTCGAGCCGGGCAAGTCGGTGAAGGAAGGCAAGAAGGTGCCCGTTCCGGATGTATCCGGCATGGGATACGACGAGGCGAAGAAGACGATCGAGGCCGCCGGGTTCAGCACGCAGCGGTTGAAGGTCTACTCGTCGCGCCCCTCGGGCACCTTCCTCGGCGCGTCCCCGTCGAAGGAAGCCCCCGTCTACTCGACGATTTCCCTGCGCATCTCCGCTGGTCCACGTCCGGCGCCCGAGCCTAAGCCCCAGCCAAAGCCGACCCCGTCGGAGACCAAGCCTGAGCCAAGCGAAACGCAGCAGGCTCCGTCGCCCGGCAGCCCACCGCAGAAGCCGGCGCCCTCGCCGAGTGAAGGTGGCGGATAGTGCACACTGCAGTGAAATGCGCCGGCGCCCTGGTTGGTGCCGGCGCCGCTGCGTTCGGCTGGGCCCTCGCAGAGGCGCACCTGTTCACGCTGCGTCGGGCTACCTTGCCCGTACTACCTCCGGGCAGCGAGAGCATCAAGGTGCTGCACATCTCTGATCTGCACTTGCTGCCCCGCCAGCGCGACAAGTTGCGCTTCGTTCGCGGGTTGGCGTCGTTGAAGCCCGACCTCGTTGTCGACACTGGCGACAACATCAGCAGTGCCGCAGCCATCGGCCCATTGCGTGAGGCGCTCGACGGGCTGCGCGGCGTCCCCGGCGTGTTCGTCTTCGGGTCCAACGACTACCAAGCGCCCCGCTTCAAAAGCCCCCTCCGCTATGTCACCAATGGGAGATCCACAGCCACCCCCGACGACGTCGTGCCCTCGTTGCCCACCGGTGAACTGCGCAAAATGCTGGAGTCACTCGGTTGGGTGGATCTCACGCACCGTCGACATATCCTGCAGCTGCGCGGGCTGACCGTCGAGTTTCGTGGCACCGACGACGCCCACCACGATCGCGATGACTACGCCACTGTGGCCGGCGCACCTGCACCCGACGTCGACCTCGCCATTGGCGTCGCGCACGCACCCTACCTGCGATTGCTCGATGCCATGACCTCCGACGGCGTCGCCGCCATCTTCGCCGGCCACACGCACGGCGGACAGGTGTGCGTGCCTGGCTACGGAGCACTCACCACGAATTGCGACCTCGAACCTGACCGCGTGCGCGGCGCGAGCACGCACACCGTCGACGGACAGACGGCCCACCTGCATGTCTCCGCCGGGCTTGGAACTTCGCCCTTTGCGCCGATCCGCTTCGCCTGCCGCCCAGAGGCGAGCCTCGTGACGCTCACACCGCACTGTTGATAGCCGTTTGGCGCCAGCGCCAGCAACTGCGCTATGCTGATCGTCGGCTCATTTGCCGCCGGGGTGTGGCGCAGTTTGGTAGCGCGCGTCGTTCGGGACGACGAGGCCGCAGGTTCAAATCCTGTCACCCCGACCAATCGAGATTCTACGAATGAAACCCGCAGTACCGGTGGTTGAGTAGCCGCCCCGCGCCGGTGGTTGAGTAGCGAGCGCAGCTCGCGTATCGAAACCCCGCCACTGCGTCTCGATACAGTCATGATGGTGGTGTTCTGGGGCTCGCGTTTGGCTGTTCTCGATACTGCCGGGTGTGGCATTTAGCCGATGTGTCGGCGTGGGTTCTGGGGCATTTTCCTAGTAGAGGCGT
>JAEZVO010000006.1 GCA_023443125.1 Actinomycetes bacterium | reverse complement strand
AGCCAGCTCAAGCCTGGCGGCACGGTAACTATCACGGGCGACACCGCCAACCTCTTTGTCGAGTTCCTCACCAAGAAGGATGCTGATGGCGACGGTGTTCCGGATCCGGTTGATCCGAACAATCCGGTCGATGGTGAAGACAAGTGCCCGAACACTCCGGCAGGTGCCAAGGTGGATGAGAACGGCTGCTCGGAGGCCCCGAAGTGGGATGATGCGGAGACCACTCCGTCTAAGCCGGTTGAGATCGAGAACACTGGTGGCAAGGTTCCGGATGGTTCTACCGTTGAGGTGACTGATGGTCCTGGTACCGCTGAGATCGGTGATGATGGCACGATCACGGTGACTCCGAATGAGGATGCCAAGCCTGGCGACAAGATTGTTGTTGAGGTGAAGGATCCCGACGGCAACGTCATCGACACCGTTGTAGTGGAAATTGTCAAGCCTGACCCCACGCAGGCCGATGAGTTCGAGCCTGGTTATGAGGATGGTTCGGGTAAGCCTGGTGAGGATGTGACGGTTCCTGCTCCTGAGTTCAAGGACAAGGACGGTAACCCGACCGATGCTCCTGAGGGCACCACGTTCACTCCTGGTGACAATGCGCCTGATGGTGTGACCATTGATGAGAACACTGGTGAGATCACGGTGACCATCCCTGAGGATGCGACTCCTGGTGACAAGATCACTGTTCCTGTTACGGTGACCTACCCGGATGGTTCGACCGATGAGGTCGAGGTGACCGTCACGGTTGAGCAGCCGGATGCGCCGGCTGACCAGCCGGACTGGAAGGATGATTCCGGTAAGCCTGGTGAGAAGGTTGAGATTCCGAACACCGGTGGCGATGTGCCGGACGGCTCGACCGTTGAGACCGAGGGCCCTGGTAAGGCTGAGATCGATGAGGACGGCAACCTGGTTGTTGACATCGATGAGGACGCCAACCCTGGCGACAAGATCGTCGTGATCGTCAAGGACAAGGACGGCAACGAGATCGACCGTGTGGTCGTTGAGGTCGAGAAGCCTGATGCTCCTGAGACCGAGAAGCCGGACTGGAAGGACGGCAAGACCACGCCAGACAAGCCGATCGTCATCCCGAATGAGGGCGGCGATGTTCCGGAGGGTTCCACCGTTGAGGTGACCGGTCCTGGCACTGCTGAGATCGGTAAGGACGGCAGCATCACGGTGACCCCGTCGGACAAGGCCAAGGTCGGCGACAAGATCGTCGTCGTGGTGAAGGACAAGGACGGCAACGTCCTCGACACCATCACCGTTGAGATCACCGAAGGTGCGCTCAAGCCTGGCAAGCCGCGTCCTGGTATGCCGAGCACCGGTGCAGACGATAGCGCCGCTGGCGCGATGGCTCTCGGCGGAGTGCTCGCTGCAATGGCAGCTGGCGTTGCTGCCGCTCGCCGTCGCCGGGACTGATCCCGCTATCCCCTAGATAATTGAGGGGCGTCTCCTTCGGGAGGCGCCCCTCAATTATTTTGCTGCGTCTCGATACGGCGGCTGGGCCGCCTACTCGACGGTCGGGGGGGTCGGGTGTCGGCTGTTCCCGGTGATTGAGTAGCCGCCGCAGGCGGCGTATCGAAATCACCCCCCTCCAATCGCTCAACTAACCCGATATCCACATTCGTTTCCGAAAATCGGCCAGAATTGCCTTCTGGAGCAAACACGTGTGGATATCGGGTTACCTCCACCGGCGCATCTCGATCGGCGCTTTGCGCCTACTCGACGGTCGGGGGCGGGGGATGATTTCGATACGCGGCTACGCCGCTACTCAATCATCAGGGGAGGGCGGGCCGCCTTCTTGACGGTCGGGGGAGGGAGCTGCCGAGGCTGGCTGTTCCCCGGTGGTTGAGTAGCCGCCGCAGGCGGCGTATCGAAACCACCCGGGTGGTGCGTCTCGATACGGCGCTTTGCGCCTACTTGACGGTCGGGGGAAAGGGTGGTCGGATGGCCGGGGATGATTTCGATACGCGGCTACGCCGCTACTCAATCACGGGCTAGAGCGGTGCTCAATCATCGAATGGAAGGCGCAGCGGCCAGGCCACACCTCAGTCTTGGCGGGAGAAGCTCAGTGACTGCATCACTAGCTCGCCGGCGTCGTCGCTGGCGTCGAGGTCGACGCGCGCGGTGACCGACCAATCATGGTTGCCCTCCGGGTCGTCGATGATCTGCCGCACGAGCCACACACGCGACCCCTTCTGCTGCTCCACGTCGAAGAACTGCGGCCCGCGCGCATCGGCGTCGGTATAGAGGTCGTCGTGCTCGTCCCAGTACTCGCCGAGCGCCTCGTCCCACGCCATCTTCGTCATGGGGCCACCCGCATCGAGCGCAGCGAGCGCGTCGACGTCGTCGGCGGCCATGAGCTCAACCCGCCGCCACATGGCGTTTCGCACCAGCACCCGAAACGCCCGCTCATTACCGGTGACGGGGCGCGACGGCGGCGCCGGCACGTCGGCCACCTCCGGCTCAGCACCCGACATAGCCGTGAGCTGCGCCCACTCGTCGAGCAGCGACGAATCCACGAGCCGCGTGAGCTCGCCCAGCCAAGCGATGAGGTCAGACAGCTCCTCGGTACGGAACCCCTCGGGCACGGTTTGGCGCAACGCGCGGTAGCAATCGGTGATGTACCGCAGCAGCAGACCTTCCGAGCGCTGAATCTTGAGGTGGGCGACGTACTCGGCGAACGTCATGCCGCGCTCCACCATGTCGCGCACAATCGACTTCGGTCGAACCGGGGTCTCCAGCAACCACGGGTGCTTCTCGCCAGCTTCTCGGTGGGCTTGCTCCAGCTCGTCGCCGAGTGGCTTTGGCCAGGTCACTTCCTCGACGATGTCCATGCGCTCGTCGTACTCCACCCCGTCGGCCGTGAGCTCGCCGATCACCTCACCGCGCTCACGGTGTTGCTGAGCCAGCAAGATGGTGAGCGGATCCTCGAGGGTTGCTTCTATGACGCTGATCGTGTCCAGCGCGTAGCCAGGCTCGGTGTCGTCCATCTGCTCCATGTACGCCAGCGCGAGCGCCGACAGCGGCTGGTTCAGCGCAAAATCGTTCTGCAAGTCGACGTCGAGCTGGTAAACCCGCCCGCCGGGCTGCGGATTCGGCACCCGGGTGATGATCTCCGCCGCGAGCAGCGAGCGCGTGAGCGACACCGCCCGACGCAGCAGACGACGCCGCATGGCCTTGTCAGGGGACACCGAATCCACCAGGCGGATCACCGCCTGGCTGACGTCCTCGTCGCGCGCCAACAAGTTGAGTATGAACGAGTGCGTGATCCGCATCCGGGGATGCAGCTCCTCCGGCGCGAGCTCGATCAGCTTCGTGAACGTCGCCTCCGTGTAGTTGACGAACCCCTCCGGCGGCTTCTTGCGCCGCACTGATTTCAGCTTCTTCTCGTTGCCGGCAAACTTCTTGAGGATGCGCTCGTTCTCCACCTCGTGCTCGGGTGCCTGCGCGATGACGTAGCCGATGGAATCGAAGCCCGCGCGCCCGGCCCGCCCCGCGATCTGGTGGAATTCGCGCGAGCGCAGGTGACGCTGGCGGCGCCCGTCGAACTTCGTCAACGTGGTGAACAGCACCGCGCGGATGGGCACATTGATGCCGACGCCCAGGGTGTCGGTGCCGCAAATCACCTGCAGCAGCCCTTGCTGGGCGAGCTGCTCCACCAGACGGCGGTACTTCGGCAGCATGCCCGCGTGGTGCACCGCGATGCCCTGTAGCAGCAGCTTCCTGAGCGTCGTACCGAAGCCGCTCGAAAACTTGAACCCCTGAAGAGCCGCCTTGAGCTGTTCAACCCGCTCCTTCGACGGCTTCGCCGCGCCCAAGCTCAGCACCGACTGCGCCTGCTCCACCGCCAGCGACTGCGTCGAATGCACGATGTAGACCGGCGCCTTCTGCTCTTCGACCAGCGTTTGGATGGTCTCGTGGATCGGCGTCGTTGACCACGCGTAGGTGAGCGGCACGGGGCGCTGCGCGTCGGAAATCTCGACGATGTCCCTCCCCGTCGTGCGGGTCAGGGTGGATTGCAGCGACGTGGTGTCGCCCAGCGTGGCCGACATGATGATGAATTGCGCCTGGGGGAGCTCCACGAGCGGCACCTGCCAGGCCCAGCCGCGGTCGGGGTCGGCGATGAAGTGGAACTCGTCCATCACCACCTGGTCGACGTCAGCATCCTTGCCCTCGCGCAGCGCGATGTTCGCGAGGATCTCCGCCGTGCAGGCGATGATGGGGGCCTCGGGATTCACCGACGCGTCTCCCGTCACCATGCCCACTAGGTCGGCGCCGAATTGGTCGACGAGCGCGAAGAACTTCTCGCTCACGAGGGCCTTAATGGGGGCCGTGTAGTAGGTGCGCCCCCTGCCCGCCAGCGCCGCGAAATGCGCGGCGGTGGCAATCATCGACTTGCCCGAGCCCGTCGGCGTCGTGACAATCACGTTCGAGCCAGACAGGATGGCCAGCAGCGCCTCATCCTGGTGCGGGTACAAACTGAACCCGCCCTGCTCCGCCCAGCCGACGAACGCGTCGTAGAGATCGTCGGGTGTGTTGGGGGTGTGCTCGAGCAGGCTGGTGAGAGTCATGATGCTTCTATCGTCCCATGCCTGGCGGCGACGCGCACTCACCCGATCCAGCGCTCGCCCGCGGGCTGCGCGTCGAGCGAGCCTGCGGAGAGGGTCTGCAGCGCAGCGTGGAACTCGTCGACGCACTCCGCGTCGACGCCGACGGTGATGTGGGCCTGGCTGCCCCACGCCACGTCGGTCACCTCGACGGGCGTGCCGGAGGGTAGCTGGAGAGTGCGCAGTTGATTCTCGACGGTGCCCGCGTCGGCGTAGTCAACGTCGACGCGCAGCAGGCGGGCGAGCCGCACCTCGCGCACGCCGGCAGCCTCGATACCTTGCTGGACCGCGTCGGAGTACGCCCGAACGAGCCCGCCGGCGCCGAGTTTGATGCCGCCGAAATAGCGCGTGACGACGGCCACCACGTCGGTGAGGTTGTTGTGCTGCAGCGTGGTGAACATGGGCATGCCGGCGGTGCCGCCGGGTTCGCCGTCGTCGGAGCTGCCGCCGGTGCGTCCGTCGGGGCCGAGGATGAACGCCGAACAATGGTGGCGCGCGTCGTGCATGGCGGCGCGGCGCTCCTCGACGACAGCGCGCGCGGAGGCTTCGTCGTCGACGCGGCGGATACGGGTGAGGAACCGGCTGCGTTTGATTTCGAGTTCGACGTCGACCCCGCCGCCCAGCGGGGCGTCGACGGTGCGGTAGCTAGTCAGATGCCCAGCTCCCGGCGCAGTTTCGCGACGTGCCCCGTCGCCCGCACGTTGTACTGGGCCACGCGCACGGTGCCCTTGCCCTCGTCGTCGACGTCAATCACGAACGTGGAGCGGATGATGCCCTCGATCTCTTTGCCGTACAGCTTCTTGGTGCCGAACGCGGCGTAGGCGTTGGTGACCTCGAGCTCAGGGTCGGCGAGCAGAGTGACGCTGAGCTCGGACTTCTCGGTGAACTTGGCGAGCTTCTCGACTGTGTCTGGCGAGCAGCCGAGCACCGTGTAGCCTGCGCTGGCGAGCTCTTCGAGCGACGCGGAGAAGTCGACGGCCTGGGTGGTGCAGCCGGGCGTCATTGCTGCGGGGTAGAAGTAGAGGATGACGGCTTGGCCGGCGAAGTCAGAAAGCGACACCTCTTCCCCTCGTTGATTCGGCAAGGTGAATGCCGGTGCGGGGGATCCATGAGTCAGACGAGCAACCATGTGCCCAATTGTACGGCTAGGCTGGGGTAACCAACGTTGAAGGAGTGTTGATGGCTAAGGAGCGAACCGTCGAAGACATTCGCGCTGAGCTCGCCGGCACGCGAGCGAACTTGAAATCTTCGATTGCCGGATTCCGTGAATCCGTCGAGCCGAAGAACGTCGCCAAGCAGAGCGTGGCCGAGGTGAAGCAGTTTGCCCAAAACGAGTTCAACGAGGCGAAGAAACAGTTCGTGCACGAAGACGGCAGCATCCGCACCGAGCGAATCCTCGCCATCGCAGGCGCGGTCGTAGGCGTCGTGGCGTTCGCCGTGACGCTCAACGCACCGTCGAAGCGCGGCCAGCTCAACTCGGCCAAGGCGAAGAAGGCGATCACGGCCAAGTGAGCGACGCCCAGCTAGCCATTCGGATGCTGCACGACCGGGTGCTCGTCGACGCCGAATCCGGCGACCACGAGCGCAAAAGCGGTGGAGGCATCCTGATTCCAGCCACCGTCCAAATGGGCAAGCGCCTGGCCTGGGCGAAAGTCGTGTCCGCCGGCCCTAGCGTGCGCGCCGTCGAGGTGGGAGACAGAGTGCTGTTCGACCCCGAAGACCGGGCTGAGGTGGAGCTGAACGCCCGCCGCTACGTGCTGCTGCGCGAGCGCGACATCCATGCCGTCGCCGCCGAGCGCCTCGACGACGCCGGCACCGGGCTATACCTGTAACCCCCTATAACCTCAATGAGCGACTGAGCGCACTCCAGATGCCGATGTTGGCCCCTCATGGGCGATTTTCGTCATCTGTTGTGCGCTCAGTCGCGCATTGGGAAGTACAGCGGAGTAGCTATCCCTTGACTGCACCTTCGGTGATGCCGGCAATGAACTGCTTCGAGCCGAGCGCGAAGATGATGATGAGCGGCACGACGGAGATGAGCGACGACGCCATCAGCATGCCGTAATCAGTGCCGTGGGCGGTCTTCAACTGCGACAGCGCTACCTGCAGCGTGAGCTTGCTGGGATCGTTCAACACAATCAACGGCCACATGAAATCGTTCCACGCGCCGATGAACGAGAACATGCCCAGGAACGCGAGAGCAGGGCGAATGGTGGGCAGACACACGTGGAGGTACTGCCGCCAGAATCCGCAGTTATCAATGCGGGCGGCTTCCAGCAGCTCGCGCGGAATGGCATTCGACGCGTACTGGCGAAGCCAAAACACACCAAATGCGCTCGCCAGGGAGGGGAAGATGAGCGCCTTGAGCGACCCAACCCAGCCCAGCTTGCTCATGAACAGGAACTGGGGAATCGTCGCGAGCTGTGCCGGGAGGAGGAACGTCGCGAGCACGATACCGAACAGAAGCCGTTTGCCCGGGAACTCGTACTTGGCAAAAGCGAACGCCGCTAGCGACGAAATGAAGAGCACGAGGAAGGTCACGCTAATCGCCACGAACGCGGTGTTCGACATGGCCGCCCAGATGTTGATCTTGTCCATGATCGCGCCGACGTTGTCGTCGAGGCGATCGCCAGGCGTCATCACCGGTGGGAACTTGTAAATCACCGACGAGGGCTGGGACGCCAGCACAAACATCCAGTAGAAGGGGAACACGGAAACGAGTGCGCCCAGGATGAGCAGGATGTGGCGTACGACCGCACCCCGATGGCGGCGCCACGACGGCCTACGATTCGGGCGGGAACCGGTCTCAATGGCTGCGCCTGCCAGAGCTGCCGGCACTGCGCGCTGGTTGATAGACATCAGCCCTTCACCTTTCGTTCGCGGGTGACCAGCCAGTTGATGATGGAGAAGAACATCACGACGACGAACACGCCCCATGCGATCGTCGCGCCGTAGCCGTAGCGGTTCTCCTGGAACGCGACGGAGTAGAAGTAGAGCACCATCGTCATACCCGAGTTGCCGACGCCGCCTGCCGCGGCCGCGCCAGACGCCTGCGACGAGGTGAGCACCTGGGACTCGGTGAAGCTTTGGAGCGAACCGATGGTGGACATCAGCGTGATGAACAGCACGATGGGGCGAAGCTGCGGCAGCGTGATGCGGAAGAACGTCTGAAAGCCGTTCGCCCCGTCGATTGCGGCCGACTCGTACTGCGTCTTATCGATGGCTTGCAAACCAGCGAGGATCAGCAGGGCGTTGTAGCCCACGAATGACCAGGTGGTGAGGGCAGAGATAGCAATCTTGATGCCCCACTCGTTTTGTAGCCAAGCGATGTTCTCGAACCCAAACAGGTTGACGATCACGTTGGCCAAACCAAACTGGCTGGAGAACAGCGAGCTAAACAGAATGCCCATCGCCACCATGGAGGTGACGTTGGGAATCAGGTAGACCACGCGATACGTGGTGGAGAAGCGCATCGTGGAGTTCAGCATGAGCGCGACGATCGTGGCCAAGACGAGCGTCGGCACCGTGCCCATCACCCACAAGATGAGCGTGTTGACCAGCGACTTGTAGAACAGCGGATCAACGACGAGGTACTTGAAGTTCTCAAACCCGATGAACTGGATGTCACCGAGTCCGGACCAGTTCGTGAACGCCAGCGCCATGGTGAACACCATGGGCATGGCTCCGAACATGAAGAAGAAGAAGAAATACGGGGAAACCGCAAAGTATTGCGGAAGTGAACGCTTCATCCGTTTCCCCAGCGACGGTGTTCTCACCTCAGCAATGGGAGGGAGGGTGGCGGTAGCGCCACCCTCCCCGGCAGTTGTTCCCGGATTCATCGAACCGTAAGCCCCACTTGCTTCGCGATTCGCTTAGCCTGCGTCACAGCGTCGTTCCAAGCCTTCTCGCGATCCTTCTTCGACGACTCGATGAGATCGATCTCGGCGAGGAAAGGCGCCTGCACAGCGCTGGACTGCGGGTCTTCGTACAGCGGGCGCACGGTCTCCGCAGCGTGCCCGAACACCTCGGCGGCCTTCTGTCCGCCCAGGAACTCGACGGGGCCAGCCACTTCCTCCATGTCGAAGGATTCCGGCGTTGCCGGGAAGTTGCCCTTGTCCTGGTACTCGTAGGCCTGGTTCTTCGGGTTCAGGATGTATTTGATGATCTCGAACGAAGCCTCCGGATCCTTCGCACCCTCGGGGATGGTGAGGAACGAACCACCGCTGTTGGTGGCTTCGCCCGGGTGCTCACACACGCGCCACTTGCCTGCAGTTTCGGGCGCATCCACCATGAGGTCTGCCAGGTGCCAGGACGCGCCAAAGTCGGCGGGCAGCTTGCCCTCGTTGATGGCAGCGGCGGAGTCTGCGGTGTTCGACTCGATGCTCGCGACGATGCCGGCGTCGTAGGCCTTCATCATGGTGTCCCAGGCGCTACGGATGTGGTCCTGGTCGCCGATGAACACGCCCTCTTCGTCGATGAAGCCCATGCCGGATTGCGGCCAGACGGTGTCGAACAGGCTGGCGCAGTTGCGGATGAGGTAGGTGTCGGGCTTCTTCGAAAGGAGCTGCTTGCCGAGCTCGAAGTAGGCCTCCCACTCGCGGATTTCCTCAGCAAGCTTCTTCGGATCGTAGGTGAGACCGGCGCTCTCGAACACGTCGGCGCGGTAGAACAGCGCGGTGGGGCCGATGTCGATCGGGATACCCAGCTGCTTGCCGTCCTTCGTGGTGGCCTGATCCCACTTGTACTCCAGGTAGGTGTCCTTGATGTCCTTGGCGCCAACCGAGTTGAGGTCGACGAAGTACTTGTCCTGGGAGAGGAAGAAGGGGATGTCCTGGCCCTTCACGCCGGTGATGTCCGGCAACCCGCTGCCAGCTGCGAAGGTGGTGGTGAGCTTCTGCTTGAAGTCGCCGCCAATGACGTCCTGGCGAAGCTTGTACTGCTTGAGGTCGTTTGCGACGCCCTCCAGCACCTTCTTGCCAAAGCCCTCAGGCCAGGTCCACAGCACCATGTCTTTCACGTCGCCGTTGCCCTTGTCTGAGGAGCCTCCGCCGCCAGTGGAGCCCGCGGTGGAACATGCGGAGAGCCCGAGCAAGCCGAGCGTGGCAGCCCCTCCGCCGAGTAGGTGTCGCCGTGACAAGTTCATTGTTCGCTCCTTGAGGTAGCTCGCCGTGGTTCCCCTTCCATGGTTGTCACGGCGTTGTGTCTAGTCGATCAAATTGCTTCAACAAAGCGTGATGGGGAGTGCTGGCCTGGGTTTCGTGTCGCAGGGGTTGCTCCGTTGCGACGCGACGTCGGAAGGTGTGATAACCCTCCAAATACCCACTGACAAGCGTGTTCATGTCTTCGGATCCGCCTTGATCGAGTGTGTGAGACTCAATCTAGCACTCCGACGCCTGATTTGAAAGAGAGTGAGCGAGTTGCGCAAAACTGAGCGAAATAGGTTTGCCTGCGCTACGGTGTCTCTGTGATGAAAGCATCCCGACAGGAGTCAATGTTGCACCTCTTGGAGGTGCGACGTCGTGCTGGCATCGTCGACATTGCGCGCGAGCTCCAAGTCAGTGAAGCCACCGTGCGACGCGACGTTGCTGAGCTCGAAGAGCAAGGCGTGGTGACGCGCTCCTGGGGTGCCGTCGAGCTTGCTCACACTGCCGACGATCCGTTCCATGAGACCTTCGCACGCGAAGGCGTAGCGAAAGAACGCATTGCACGCGCGGCCGCGAAACTCGTGCAGCCTGGTCAAACCGTCATCCTCGACATCGGCACCACCGTGCATCACCTGGCGTTGGCGTTGCAAGAGATGCCGCTCACGGTCATTACCCCCTCGCTCGCCGCATTTGAGGTGTTCCGTAACCAGCCGAACATCTCTGTGGTGCTGCTGGGTGGTAGGTGGTCTGAGCCGTATCAGTGTTTCGAGGGAGACCCGGTCGTCGATGCACTCGCTCGGCAGCAGGCAGACATCGCATTCCTTGGCTGCTCCGGGGTGGGGGACACCGGGCGAATCCGCGATACGTCGTACACCCAAGCCGCCATGAAACGGGCCATGCACGCAGCAGCGTCCCGCACCTATTTGCTCGCCGATGCCAAGAAATTCCCTGGGCAAGGCAACAGCGCCCCCTTCGACCTTGCTGTCGTTGACGGGCTCATCACCGACTTAGACCCGCTCCCAGAAAAACTGGCTGAGCAGGTTGCAGCGATCGATCTGGAGGTCATTCACGCATGAAACTCACCATTCTGGGCGGCGGCGGTTTCCGTGTGCCGCTCGTGTACAAGGCGCTCATGGAAGACGAATCCGACGAACGCATAGACGAGGTGCGCCTCTACGACACTGATCCTGTACGGCTCGCGGCCATCAACAAAGTGCTCGAAGAACTCGCTGCCACGTCAGCTGACGCCCCTGGCGTCGTCGCAACCACCGACCTGGGAGAAGCCCTTGCCGGGGTGGACTTCGTGTTCTCCGCCATGCGTGTGGGCGGCACCGAAGGGCGTGCTGCCGACGAACGCATCGCGCTCCACAACGGCGTCATCGGCCAGGAAACGGTGGGCGCGGGCGGCATCTCGTACGCCCTGCGCGGCATTCCCGTCGTCATCGGTTTGGTAGAGCAACTGCGCAAGCACGCACCCGACGCCTGGGTGATCAACTTCACCAACCCCGCCGGCGTCATCACCGAGGTGATGCAGCAATCGCTGGGCGACCGCGTCGTCGGAATCTGCGACTCCCCGGTGGGCCTCGCCCGTCGCGTGCTCACCACGCTGCAGGGTGAGGGAATCGTCGCCGACGATGTGCCCCCGCTCACCGCTGCCGATGGACGAGTACGCCTTGACTACGCCGGCCTCAACCACCTGGGCTGGCTGACGGGCCTGCATGTGGACGGCGAAGACGTGCTGCCACAGTTGCTCGAGCGTGCCGACCTCATCGAATCCTTTGAGGAGGGTCGCCTCTTCGGCGCACCGCTCGTGCAGGCGCTGGGATGCCTGCCCAACGAATACCTCCACTACTACTACTTCTCGCGAGAAGACCTCCTCCTCGACAGCAAGTCGGAGGCCACGCGCGGGGTGTTCCTCGCCCAGCAACAGCGTCGCTTCTACGAAGCAGCGACGAACGCGACGGGCGACGTCCACGCGCTGTGGGAGCAGTGCCGCCTGGAGCGCGAAGCCACCTACATGGCGTCCAACCGAGACGCAGCCGGCGGCTTCGAGCGCGACGTCGCCGACCTCGAGACCGGGGGATACGACAAGGTGGCGTTGGCGATCATGCATGCCATCGCCAACGACGTGCCCGCCCGGCTCATCTTGAACGTAGCCAACCGGGGCATACTGCCCGACCTCGACGACACCGCGGTGGTGGAAGTCCCCTGTGACGTCGACGGCAACGGCATCCACCCACTGCCGGGCGCCGCGCTGCCCGACCATGGGCGAGGCATCGTCGTGAACGCGAAGTATGTGGAACGCCGCACCATTGCTGCCGCACTGCACGCGTCGCGCAGCGACGCAGTGCTGGCGCTCGCGCACCACCCGCTCGTGGACTCCGTGAACGTGGCACGCGACATCCTGGACGACCTCGTCGAGCACTTCCACGAACTCGCCTACCTGGAGAAGCACTGACGTGCATGACGACCGCAAGCTTGTAGAAGAGCGCATCGAGGATCTGCGAGAGCGCCTCATCGGAAAAGAGTACGCAACGCTCACGAAGCTCAACGTTGAGGCGTGGAAAGCGCCAGACGAACCCGTCCCCTTTGCGGAGGCGGCTAGTCAGCAGTACGAGCCGTTCCCCGTCGGCACCTGGTGGGGGCCGGCATGGAGCACGTGGTGGCTGCGGCTCGACGGCATCCTTCCCGACGATGCCCCCCGCGAGCGTGTCGAACTCCGTGTTGACCTGGGGTTTTCCGGTGACTGGGCTGGTAACCAGTCGGAGGGACTCGTCTACACCTGCGACGGGGTGCCGCTGAAGGGCCTCAACCCCATGAACCGCACCGTGCCGCTCACGTTCGGGGCGATCGCCGAGCAACTTGAGCACGAAGGCTCGCCACTGGTGGCAGCCGACGGTTCGGTGCGGCTGATGGTGGAAGCCGCCGCCAACCCCAACCACGGGGAAGACATGGCCAAGTACGGCGACAAGGCCACCATGCCGATCGAGCCTATGTGGCAGTTCAAGGCTGCGGAACTGGTGGTGCGCAACGACGACGTCTGGCACCTTCAGCTCGACCTCGAGGTGCTCGACGGGCTCATGCGCGAGCTCCCCGTCGACTCCACCTGGCGCGCCACACTCCTTCGCGGGCTCGAGCGCGCCGCCGACGTCATCGACCAGGGCAGCATCGAGGAACAAGCCGCCGCCGCGCGCGCTGTGCTTGCGCCCTTGCTGAACAGCGGCCCCCACGGTTCCGCGCAGCGCATGACCGCCGTCGGACACGCGCACATCGACTCCGCCTGGTTGTGGCCCATCCGGGAGACCCGTCGGAAGGTGGTGCGCTCGTTGTCGAACGTCGTCGCGCTCGCCGACGAATACCCCGACTTCCACTTCGCCTGCACCGCTCCTCAGCACCTTCAGTGGCTGAAGGAAGACGCGCCGATGGTGTTTGAGCGGATGCGCGAAGCCATCCAGCGCAGCCAATGGCACATGGTGGGCGGCACCTGGATAGAACCGGACGCCAACCTCCCCGGCGGCGAGGCGATGGTTCGCCAGCTCACCAGCGGCCTGAGGTGGCTTCGCGAGGAGCTGGACGTCACCACCGACTGCCTCTGGCTGCCCGACTCGTTCGGCTACTCCGGCGCGCTGCCGCAGATCGCCAAACTCGTCGGCATGCGCTGGTTCTTCACCCAGAAAATGAACTGGAATCAGACGAACACGCTGCCGCACCACACGTTCTGGTGGGAGGGCATCGACGGCACGCGTATCTGGACGCACTTCCCGCCCGTCGACTGCTACGACTCCATCCTTTCCCCAGACCAGGTGAAGTTCGCTGAACGCAACTTCAAGGAAAAGGGCGTTGCCAAGGAGTCGCTGTTGCCGTTCGGCTATGGCGACGGTGGCGGCGGCCCCGTGCGCGAAATGGTGGAACGCGCCCGTCGGCAGAGCAACCTCGAGGGGTCGCCGGTGCTCACCATGGGTAGCCCGCAAGACTTCTATGACGCGGCTCGCGCCGAGCGCGATGAGCTCCCCGTCTGGGCCGGTGAGCTGTACTTCGAGTTCCACCGCGGTGTCCAGACCTCGCAATTGGCTTTGAAGCAAGGCAACCGACGCGTCGAGGCCGGCCTCGCAACCCTGGAATGGCTCGGCACGCTGGCGATGCTTCGCGGCCACGCCTACGACGCCGAGGGAATCGAACAGCTCTGGCGACGCATGATGCTGCTGCAGTTCCACGACATCCTCCCGGGCAGCGCCATCGCCTGGGTGAACGAAGAAGCGCGCGAGGAGTACACGTCGCTGCTACAAGAGATTGAGGAACGAATCGACGCGCTACGTCGCGACGTGTTCCCAGGAGAGCAGCGAGCCATTGCGAACCCCGCGCCGTTTGCGAGGCGCGAGCTGGTCGAGGTCGAGGGGCGACGGGTGCTCGTCGACGTCGGCCCCCTCAGCGTGGTGGCTTTGGCCGACGCCGAAGCAACCCCGACGCACGCCGCCCAGGCCCAGCGCCAAGACGAGGGCATCGTGCTCGACAACGGTTTGGTACGCGTCGTCGTCGCGCCGGACGGAACGGTGACGAGCCTCGTCGACGTGGAAGCCGAGCGCGAACTGCTGCTTCCCGACGAGCGGGCCAACCTTCTGCGCCTGCATCCCGACCACCCCAGCTGCTTCGACGCGTGGGAACTCCAGGCGCAGTACCGCCACCACGTGTGGGAGCTCGACGATGTCGAACAGGTTGTGCTGGTGGAGGACACCCCGCTTCGCGCCCAGGTGGATGTGGTTCGGTCCTTCGGTGACTCCCGGGTGACGCAGTCGCTGTGGCTGGACGCGGACAGCAAGACGGTGCGGTTCGCCGTCGATATTGACTGGCGCGAACGCTCCCGGGTGCTGAAGGTGGCGTTCCCCCTCGCGGTGAAGGCCACCCACGAGTCGTCCGAAATCCAGTTCGGACACGTGCGGCGCGCGCTGACGTCGAACACCAGCTGGGACGAGGCGCGCTTCGAGGTGCCCGGACATCGCTGGACGCTGCTCGACGAGCCCGGCTACGCCGTAGCGCTGTCGTACGACTCCTCCTACGGCCACGACGTGGAACCCGCCGGGGCTGCTGAGGACGCACCCACTGCGGGTGTCGTGGCGAGCTACACCTTGCTGCGGGCGCCACTGTCGCCGGATAAGGAATCCGACCAAGGGCAGCACCGCATCCAGTACCAGCTCACCGTCGACGCCGACGTGCGCGCGGCGAGCGAGGCGGGCGTCGGGCTGAATCAGCCACTGCGTGTGCTGGAGGGCGCGGGTGCGAGCGATGCCGCCGTGGCGTCGCTGGAGATGCTCCGCGGACATGCGGTGATCGATGCGGTGAAGCCGGCATTCGACGAGTCCGGTGACGTGGTGATCCGATTGCACGAAGCCACGGGCGGGCGGTCGCGCGTGCGGCTGCACCTCGGATTCGACGCCCAGGGCGTTCACGAGGTGGATCTGCTGGAGCAGCCGGTGGATGAGCCCACTCAACAACGCCTGGGAGACCTGCGCGACGGCGCGGTGGAACTCACGCTTCGTCCCTTCCAAATCCTCACTCTGAAGGTGTGTGCCAAATGAAACTTCTACTGATCTGCCTCGACGGTGTGCGCGCCGACTTCGCATTACCCGAGGAGGTGGCGAGCAACCCGGATTTCGCGCAACCCTCGCACCCGGCCGACCCGAGGTTCAGCGTCGGTGCTCCGGACCACACCGTGCAGGATTTCCCAGCGGGGCTAGCCCCGACGCTCGCCCGCCTCGCCCGCGGGGACGAGGCGTCGGATGGCGTGTGCCTGCCCATGTGGATGACGCCTCCCACCGATTCGGGGCCGGGGTGGTCGTCCATCCTGACCGGCTCCACCCACGAGGAATGCAACGTGTGGTGGAACGAGTTCGTCGGCCACGACATGGCTAGGCGACCCGACCTTCTGTCGCGGGTGTTTTTCGCCAATCCACGTGCGCGGACGCTCGCAGCGGCCACCTGGACTGCCTTCACCGTCGGCACCGGCCCGGGGCCCATCCTGCAGCAGCGCGTCGACCAGCAACGCACGGGGCAGCACGCCGTGTTCCAGCCCGACCTCACTCACGGCATCGAGGCGGCGGATGACGCAGTGTGCACGTGGGCGTGCCACAGGCTGCTCCACGAGGGGCCAGACGCGTCGGTGGTGTACTTCGAGAGTGTCGACGCCGCCGGCCATGCCACGGGCTCGGACAGCAAGGAGTACCGCGAGGCCATCCAGCGCGTCGATGAGCGAGTGCGCTACCTGGTCAAGGCAGTGGCGGAGCGGCACGAACAGCTCGGTGAAGACTGGGTTGTGGCCGTCACCACCGACCACGGGCACAAGCCCGAGGGTGGGCACGGCGAGGACGAGGCCGAGGTGCGCCGAAGCTTCCTGATCTTGCACCGCATCGGTGGCCAACTGCCCGCCAAGGTGCGGGAACGCGGCGCGCTGCGCAGCGAAGACGTCATGTGGCTCCTGCTGGACCTCATGGGTGCCCGGCAGGGCGAGATGGAAGGAGACGACGTCGGCGTGCTGAAGGACATCGAGCCGGTGGGGCCGACGCGGGACCTGCGCTTCGAGTGGTGACACATCCGGCGGTTGCATCCGCTGGGTGGGTAGAGCGTCGAGCTAACCCAATATCCACATTCGTTTCGCTGAAACGGCGATTTTGGCGTGATTTGGCAAACGAATGTGGATATCGGGTTAGCTGCGCTGTGGTCCCACCTGGCTGGCGGCTACTGAGCCAGCAGCTCCGCGACGCGGCGAGCGCGAGGGTCGTCGTGGGTGCCGGCCGCTTGGAGCACCTCGGCCAGGCGCGGCGGATCGGCGGCTCCGCTCTCGCCCGCCAGGATGGTGCTGGCGACGAACGCCGCGACGAGCAGTTGCTCCTCGAGCACATCGGTGAGGCCCGAGGCGACGGCAAACGCCGCCAGCGTTGCGTCGCCGGCGCCGGTGGTGTTGCGTGGGCGCACAGGGAAAGCGGCCACGCTGGCTTCCTGTCCGGTGGCAGCATCCACCGCAACCATGCCGTCCGCGCCACGGGTGACGACGACGGTAGGCACGCGGCTGGTCAACTGCCGGGCAGCGTCCATGGGGTCGCTCAGCTGCGTGAAGGCGCTAGCTTCCAGATCGTTCAGCATCCACACGTCGGCGCCTTCGATGCCCGCGAGTTGCTCGTCGCCCCACGAACCCGTCTCATCGAAGCCCCTCGACGCAAACACGCGCGCGCCTCGGCGGCGTGCGTCGACGAGCCAGGGGAGCGTCGAGTCACGCAAATCGATGACGATGGCGTCCGTGTCCACGTTGGTGAGGGAGTGCCCAACCGGCTTCGCCGGGGGACGTTCGACCGTCACCATCGCGCGGTCAACGCTGGTGGCGAGGGCCACCGTCGTGGGGAGTTGCCAGTTGGTGTAGTGCTCGCAGTGGGTGGTGCCGATGCCCTCGAGGCGCAGGCTGCGCAGCAGCCGCTCGCTGGCTTCGTCGTCGCCGACGGGGGAGCACAGCTCGGTGCTCACACCGAGGCGAGCTGCCACTCGCGCCATGGTGGCCACGCCACCCCAGCCCTCGTGCAGCCCTGTGGCCTGCAGCTCATGGCCGGGCACGGGCATCGCTGGGACGCCGGTCATGATGATGTCGCGGTACGTGATACCGACGGTCAGCATGCGTGTGGGCACGGCACTCCTTCTCACGGACGAACAAGCCAAAGTCTTGCACAGACGCATCTCTGCGAGCACCTGGGTAGGGTGGTCGCGTGCTGTCCGAGCTGCATATCCAACGAAATAGCCGGCACGCCGGCATGGAGGTGTTGATCGAATGAATCGTGCTCTCCCACAGCACATCGGCGCAGTGTTGTTCGACATGGACGACACACTCGTCGACTCCGAACAAGCCTGGTTCGATGCCACCCGTCAACTCTGGGAAGAGTACGAGGTATCGAAGGGCTTCGACGATGACGTATCGGATGAGCTTCGAGGCGGCACCATTGAGGATGTCGTCGCGGTGTTCAGCCGTGTCCACCCGGGCGTAGACGCCGACGTAGCGGAACGCCGAATGCTGGAGCTCCTGCAGGAACACTTGGCGGACGGGGTGGAGCCCATGCCGGGGGCGGAAGCCCTGCTCGAGGCGCTCTCCGGGACGATACCGCTGGCTGTGGCCTCGAACTCGCCGTCGGCCATCGTGGAAGCCACGATGCAATCGCTCGGCTGGCAGCGCCGTTTCGTCGCGATGCTGGGCACCGAAGACGTGGAGCGCCCCAAGCCCGCACCCGACCTATATCTCGCCGCAGCCGAGCGTTGTGGCGTGGCGCCGGAGCACTGCGTCGTGATGGAAGACTCCCGCACCGGCGCTACGGCAGCCAGGGAGGCCGGCGCGTTCGTCGTCGCGGTTGGCCCATTCGCCGCGGATTTGGGGCACGTGCACGTGCTCTCGCTCGCTCACCCGATGCTGCAGTCTTGGCAGCCTCAACCAATCGCACAAGCGAAGGAGCTGTGATGCCCACCATCATCCCCACACCCGCTCACGTCGACTGGGGGCAGGGCTCGTTCCTGCTGCCCAACCCCCTCCCAGTGCGTGGTGGCGGCGTTCCCGCTGAGGTCCTGGCCGAGCGTCTCTCGCGGTCGGCCGGCGTGCAGGTGCTTGCCGACGGGGTCGGCGCCGGCGTGGACTTCGTCGAAGATACTTCGCTCCCCGACGAGGGGTACCGCCTCAGCGTCAGCGCGGACGGGGTGCGCATTAGGTATTCCGCGCAGACCGGCGCGTCGTGGGCGGTGCAGACGCTGCTACAACTTCTGCCGCGCGAGGTGCACACCACCGGTCCTATGGACCCGGCCACACTCGTCGTGCCGTTCGTGGAGATCGTCGACGAGCCAGCGCTGGCGTGGCGCGGCTCCATGGTGGACGTGGCAAGGCATTTTCTGCCACTCGACGGGTTGCTCAGACACCTCGACGTGATGGCCATGCACAAGCTCAACGTGCTGCACCTTCACCTCACCGACGACCAAGGCTGGCGCTTCCCCGTGCCTGGTTGGCCGAAGCTCACGGAGGTGGGGGCGTGGCGGCCTGGCACCCTCGTCGGACTTCAGCCGCCTCCCGACGAGAACGACTGCGACGATGTGGCCGAGCACGACGGCATCCCGCACGGCGGGTTCTACACAGCCGAGGAGATCGGCAGGCTCGTGGAGCACGCGAACCGGCTCGGCATCACCGTGGTGCCGGAGGTAGATATGCCCGGCCACATGGAGGCCGCGGTGGCGGCCTACCCGGAGCTGGGCGCGTCGGGTGTGCAGCATCCGCGCACGTGTTGGGGCATTTCCGAGCACGTGCTGCGGCTAGATGACACCGTGATTCAGTTCTGCAAGGACGCGCTGGACGCCGTCATGGACCTGTTCCCCGGTTCGCCCGTGCACGTCGGGGGCGACGAGTGCCCGGGGTCGGAATGGCTCGCTGATGAACGCTCGCAGGCCACGATGCGTCGCGAAGGGCTCTCTACTCCTGCCGAGGGGCAGGCGTGGTTCGAGCGCATCGTGTGCGAGCACGTGCTGGCGCGCGGACGTCGCGTGATCGCGTGGGACGAGGTGCTGGAGGGCGGCGTGCCCGACGACGTCACGATCATGGTGTGGCGCGACGCTGCGCAGGTTGGGGACGTGATTAGCAAGGGATACGACGTACTGGCCGCGCCCACCCAGTACACCTACCTCGACTACTGCCAGGGCAAGTGGGATGACCACCCCCTCAACTACGGGCAGTACACGCCTTTAGAGAAAACGCAGGATTTCGCCCAGATGCTCGCGGCGCTCCCGGATGGCCCGGGGCGCCTGCTGGGCGGGCAGTTCCAACTGTGGGGAGAATATGTGCGCGACTGGGCGAAAGCCGAGTACATGACGTGGCCTCGAGGTACCGCACTGGCCCAGCAATTCTGGGCGGGCAGCGCGGCCTCGGAGAATGAGCTGGGGGCGTTGCTCCGCAGGCTCACGGTCATGGGTATCAACTGGTGTCGAGAAGGAATGGCATGGACGAGCGAACAGTGACGAACCCCGTCGGAGAGGAGCTGCAGGCCCGGCTGGATGCGGAAGCCGAGCGCATCGCTGCGACGGTGGGGGCGCCCGCCGCGGAACGGTTCCGCGCCATGATGGTGAACACCTGGACGACGACGATGACCCGCCGCGGTGATCGCACCTTCGTCATCACCGGCGACATTCCCGCGATGTGGCTGCGTGACTCGTCGGCACAGGTGTGGCCGTTCCTGCGGATGACCGACGTGGCCGAGGTGCGCGAGGTGCTGCTGGGCATGGCGCGCGAGCAGTGGCGCTGCATCGGCTTGGACCCGTACGCGAACGCGTTTAATGAGTCGGAGAACGACGCGCACCATGATGCCAACGACCTCGATCTCCACCCGGGTGTGTGGGAGCGCAAGTACGAGATCGATTCGCTGGCGTTCCCCGTGCTGCTCGCGCACCGCCTCCGTGGGCTCGACGGATGGGACGACGAGCTCGACGCTGCCCTGCGCGAGGGCTGCGGGCGCATCGTCGCGTTGTGGCGGCTGGAGCAAGACCACTTCGGGGCGTCCACCTATCGTCACGTGCGCGAATCGGAGCCGTGGGACACCTTGGGCGACGACGGACGCGGCACTCCCGTGGCCATCACCGGGATGACCTGGAGCGGATTCCGGCCATCCGACGATGCTTGTCAGTACGGATACAACATTCCCGCGCAGCTCATGGCCGTGCACGCGCTCGGGATAATCGGGGAGTTCGCGCGCGATTGGGGCGACGAGGAGCTCGGCGCATCGGCTGGCAGGCTGGCGCAGGAAATCAGTGACGGCGTCGAGCGCTACGGCATGGAGGGGGAACGGTACCTGTACGAGGTGGACGGGCTGGGCGGCAAGCTCGCCATGGACGACGCCAACATGCCGTCGTTGCTCTCCTTGCCACTCACGGCTGGGTTCGCGTTCGACGACCCGCGGTACCAGGCCACCCGCGCCTGGGTGCTGAGCGACGAGAACCCGTTCTTCTACACGGGCGAATTCGCGTCGGGGGTGGGCAGCCCGCACACGCCGGAAGGCTACGTCTGGCATATCGCGCTGGCGGTGCAGGGCCTCACGGGCGACGAGGCCGAGGCCAGGCGGTGCCTCGACGTGATCCTCGCCACCGACGGCGGCACCGGGTTGACGCACGAGAGCTTCGATCCGAATGATCCGACGAAGTACACTCGGCCGTGGTTTTCTTGGTCGAACTCCATGGCGTGCGAACTCATGCTGCACATCGCGGAGGGAGCGTAGGCAGGGCCTGGCCTTGCCGGGGCTGACAATGCAAGAAGGCCACCCGTGAGGGCGGCCTTCGTTTGTTTGGTACACCACCAGGGACTCGAACCCTGAACCCGCTGATTAAGAGTCAGCTGCTCTGCCAGTTGAGCTAGTGGTGCTCGCAGCGAGAACTAAACTTACTACGCCGCTCGCGAAATGGGAAATCGAGCTTGGTGCAGGTGCGATGGTGCTTGTCGCGACGGTGTTCAGGTGGTGAACGCGACGTTCACCGGTGAGGCGGTTGGCGCCAAGATGGCAGGCGTGCGAAACCGGATGCTTTCGAAGTTGCTCGCCTGAGTTTGGGTGGCGGGCTCGGGTTGATCCCACTCGGCGTGGCGTTCGGCATGATGGTGATCCAAGCTGGTTTTCCGTGGTGGGTAGCGCCGGTGATGTCCATCGTCGTGTATGCGGGTTCGGTGGAGCTGCTGCTGGTGAGCCTCATCGCTGCCGGCACGCCGGTGCTCACCGTCGGCCTCACCGTGCTGCTGGTGAATGTGCGGCACGTGTTCTACGCCTTCAACTACCCGATCGACCGGGTGCACGGCCTCGCGCGAGCGTACGGCGTGTATGCCCTCACCGACGAGACGTACGCGTTCATTGCCGGGGGTGAGGAGCATTGGACGGGAAGGCGGATCATCTGGCTCCAAGTGCTTTAGGCGTACTGGGTGGGCGGCGGACTCATCGGCGTGGCCACGGCGTTGTCGCTGCCCAGGCCTATTGAGGGGTTGGAGTTCGCGCTTGTCGCGCTCTTCATCGTGTTGGCGCTCGACGCCGCGCGAAGCCGACGGGAGGTGCCGTCGGTGGTGATGGCGGTGGGTTGCTTCTGCGTTACGCTCCTCATCGCGCCCGGTGCGGCCCTGCTGACGTCGATGGTGCTGTTCACCGCCGCGCTGTTCGTCCGTCATCTGATGCGCGAGGGGAGACAGCATGCCTGACCTCGGATATTTCGTGGCCGTCGTGGTTGTGGCCGGCGCGATCACCGTCGGGCTTCGGGCTGTGCCGTTCCTGTTGCTTGCGCCGCTTCGTGAGTCGACGCTGGTGCGTCGCATTGGTGTGTGGATGCCGGCTGGGATTCTCACCATCCTGGCGCTGGCTACGCTGGTTTCTGCCTTCGACGGGGGGGGGCGCGCCGTGGCAGCCCTCGTCGCGGCGGGGGTGACCGTCGGGGTGCATCTGCTCTTCGGGCGACGTTCACTGCTCAGCATCTTCGCTGGCACGGCCTGTTTCGTCGCGCTGGTGAATAGCGGTTGGCTCGGTGGGTGAAACACACCGGGCCGTGGATGCGCTCTGCAGGGGATGCTCCTGAGGGCATCCGGGATTTGTCACAGCTGGCGGGTACCATGCTGAGTACTGGCGGTGCTGTTTGACTTTCGGTTCGACGTGAGATGAGGGAGGTGGCTTGACGTGACCACCACGTCACTCACGAAGATCACGAGCGGAGCTGGCGACGTTCAGGGCAGTCAGCTCGGCAAACTCGGCGCAGGGCTGCAGTGGTCGTCTGCTACTGCTGCACGAATCCTCCGAGGTGGGTCAACCCTCACCACCATCGCGGACGTCTCTGATGAAGAACTGCTTGCCGAGGTTGCTCGCAGGATGCAGGGAGGGCCGAATGAGGCTGGCAATGCTGAGGCTGAGACGAGCCCAGCCAGGTCGCTCGACGAGCACCGATGCAACAAGCTGATCGCCCATGCGCAACAAGTCGAGACCGCTACCGCGCCGGATGACCCGGAGGACGAGGAATGAACGGAATGCAGGACGCCCTCATCCCCGAATCGGGTGATCTTGCCGATGTCCCTTTCTGCCTCCCCGACGACGTTCCGGTCTCAAGCCTGTTCCTAGACGAGAGCGGATCTATGAATCCCAACGGTGGCCTCTTCGTTGTCGGGTTCCTCAAATGCCGGGACACTGCGTCTATCGATCGCGAGATTCGGCAGCTTCGGCAGCAGTTCAAGTTCTTCGGTGAGATCAAGTTCGGTTGTGTCACGCAAGCCACTGAGCGCTTCTACATCGAACTCGTGGAGTACCTCGCCACATGCGATGTCCGGATTGGCGGTTCGGTCTACGAGCTTTCCCCCGCGGACTCAGCGAAGAGGCGATCCTGGGAGACGCAGGCGGTCATGGCGCGTCGACTCGTCGTCGCTAACGTGAATCAAGGCGAACTGGTCAACGTCTTCCTTGTCCTCATCCAGACACCCAAGGGGCGCGTTCTGGCGGATGAAGTGCGGGAGCGGGCCAATGAGCAGCTTGGTACTCGTCGTGTTCTTGGATGTTACGACCTGAACTCGGAATCGACGAACCTCCTGCGAGTGGCGGACGTGATCGCTGGCGCGATTGCGTACGATCGGCGAAAGTGGGTAGGGGAGGTTCCCGACGCTCCGGCATCGGAGTCCACACCCAAGGGTCGCGTGGCGGGACGCCTTCGTCGCGCCTTCGGACTCGACGGCTTCGGTGACGTGCGCCGTGGGAGAGTGAACATCCTGACTATGAACCGGGTATAGCGATTTTCTTGTGCGGATCCGCGATTTGGGGCAAGATGGAGACACCGAACGGCTTTGGGTTCCGTTCCCAGTACCCGGTCGGTGGGGCGTGAAGTTTCACGTACCCATGCGTGCTTAATGGTCACGCTCACATACTTGCCCCGTGGCGACCACCCGGTCACCACGGGGCTTTGTGTCGCTCGTCTCGGTTCTGCCACACCTCGCTGCAACCATGATTGGTATGGAGCCAAGCCGCTCTAGGAATTGGGTGCATCAACGGATGCTTCCGTCACGTCGTTTAACGGGCTTTGGGGCGGGTGCCATGCCTCAAGGTTCACCGGGTTGTAGCCGCAGGTGTAGCTGCGAGGCTACTTTTCCCGGTAAAACCCCTAGTCAGAGTGGGGTGAGTAACGGGGCTTGAACCCGCGACCTTCTGGACCACAACCAGACGCTCTACCAGCTGAGCTATACCCACCAATGTCGTTCATGACGACGACCAGCGATCATAGCGCACCTTGCCGTCCTAAGGGAAACCGACGGTGCCTCGTCACTCCCCAGCGTTGGTGTCTGGGGTGGCTGAGGGTTCGGCGGGGCGGTGACCGGTCAGCGCCCCGCAGTGTTTCGTCGCGATCTCGGTGAGCTCCTCCGACGACGGCCCCGGCTGAGCGACGAACAACGTGTCGCGGTAGTAGCGCAGCTCCTCGATCGACTCCTGAATGTCGGCAAGAGCGCGGTGGTTGCCCGTCTTCGCCGGCGCCTTGTGCTGCACGCGGGGGTACCACCGGCGCGCGAGCTCCTTGATGCTGGAGACGTCGATGTTGCGGTAGTGGAGGTGCTGCTCGAGCTCGGGCATGTACTTGGCGAGGAACGCGCGGTCGGTGCCGATGGTGTTGCCCGCCAGCGGCGCCTTGCGGGCGGTGGGGCAGTGTTCCTGCACGTACGCGAGCACCTGCTGCTGCGCGTCCTCGAGCGTGGTTCCCTGAGCGAGGAGGGGGAGGAGGCCCGACTTGGTGTGCATCTCGGTGACAAACTCGCCCATGTGCTCCAGCTGGGCGTCGGTCGGCTTGATAACGACGTCGACCCCTTCGCCCAGCACGTTGAGCTCCGAGTCGGTGACGAGCGCAGCCACCTCGCACAGCCCGTCGGCCTCCAAATCGAGGCCGGTCATTTCACAGTCGATCCACACCATGTTGCTATTCACGTCTCCCGAGCCTACCGCGTGGATGTGCTGACGTTCGCCCATGGTTTATAAGCTTTCCCCTATGAGAAATGCATGCCGCGCCGCTGCTGTGGCGCTCGCCCTGGTGCTCACCGGATGTGGGGGAGCCGCCGACGAGCAGCCCAGCCAGCAGCCTGTTCCGGAGCCTTCCGAAGTGGCCTCCGGACCAATCCAGGCGCCGAGCCCCGTCGAGACCATGAACGAGGAGCAGGCTTGGGACGACTGGGGCGACGAGTTGCCCGCCCCCGGTGACGTTGACGGTGTGGTGCAACTGGTTCGGCTCACGTTCACCAGCGGGGACGACATCCGCGCTCACCTGCGCATCGCGATCCCGGAGCAGATGATCCAAAGCGACGAGGTCACCTTCTGCGAGGAAGGCGAAGTACCTGATGACATGGTCGGCTTTGGGTCGGGTTGGCGCGCGAAGCGCAGCGACGCCGCCGGCTACCACGTCTGCGACACCACCGCGCAGTTCACCCTCGAGCAGTGGGGCGACGAGGAGTGGGCGCCGCGGCCCACGCTGGATGACGGGGTCTGGCGCGTCAACCTTGGGGAAGTGCTCGCGCCGGAGGACACCGTCGGGCTGTATCGGATGCGGCTCGAGTTTGGGGGCGAGGTAGTGAAGGCCTCCGACGGCGGCCAGATCGACGGCGAATCCGTCACCTGGCGATCTGCCGCACCCGTGACCGCCGAAGCGAAGCAGGGGTGAGGCTCACGTCGCGCATCCCGGCCGGCTGCGACTAGACTGATGCGCCGAGCGCCCGTAGCTCAATGGATAGAGCACCGGCCTTCTAATCCGTAGGTTGCAGGTTCGAGTCCTGCCGGGCGCGCCATGGGGGGGGGACGTCGCGAACATAAAGAATGCTGGAGGTCACCCTGTTCGGTGGGTTCCAGCATTCTTTAGTGCGACGGAGCGTCGTCGACGGTGACGCTCAAGCGGCGCGCGCCGTGGGCTGGCGGATACCATTGGTGGGGTGAGCGACGAGTATGAGGTGCACGCTGCCGGGCTGCTGCAGGTCTTCCGAGAGCAGCGCGACGTGCGCCTCCCGGGCGGGCTGTACCACCTGACCCAGCTTGAGCTTGCGTACAACTCGAACCGGATCGAGGGCAGCCGACTCACTGCCGACCAGACCCGCTATCTGTTCGAGACGAAGACAGTGATGGGTGACGCGCTCGTCGACGATGTCGTCGAAACGACGAATCACTTCCGCGCATTCGATTTCCTCATCGGGCGTGCGGGGGAACCTGCGACCGCAGAATCGCTAAAGGAATACCACCGCATCCTCAAAACCGGCACGTCAGACGCCGACCACGACTGGTTTCAGGTGGGCGATTGGAAGACGCTGCCGAATGAGGTGGGTGGTCAGGCGACGACGTCGCCCGACGAAGTGGCGCACGCAATCGAACAGCTGCTCGATGACGCCCCCGACCAGATGACATTTGAAGATATCTGCAGGTTCCACTACGAGTTCGAGCGAATTCATCCGTTTCAAGATGGCAATGGGCGCGTCGGCAGGCTCGTGATGTTCGAGCAGTGCCTCGCGAATAACATTCTTCCGTTCGTGGTGCTCGACCACGAGAAGGCCTTCTACTACCGAGGGCTCCAGGAATTTGAGGAGCAGCCCGGGTTCCTATTCGACACGCTGCGCCACTTCCAAGATCGCTACTTCGAGCGCTTCCAGCAGTTCATTCCCCGCCCATGAGCAGCGACGGTGCTTCGTCGCCCGAGTGTTTTGTCAGACCCACCTTGTAGGCTTTGCAACTATGAGCCAGGTAGCGATGCGCGAGCGCCGTTTAGCCGGCATCGCGTCCTCCGAGCACGTGGCGTGGTGGCGGCGGTTGCTTCGTCGCCCTGAACTGTGGCTCGCCGTGGTGTTACTGCCGGTGTATTTCCTGATGCTTCGCGATCAGTGGCACATGTTCACCACCCCGGAAACCTTCGACGACGGCACCCAGACCCTCGCGTTCACGAAACAAACGGTGAAGCAGGCTGCGTTACTCGCTGCGCCCACCGCGGCGGTGTACGTGCTGTTGTTCATCTGGCTCGACCGCTTCCGCCCGCAGCAGCCACTCATCTGGTTGCTGGTGTTCGGGTGGGGCGGCGCGGCCTCCACGTGGTTCTCCCTCCACATCAACACGTGGATGGGACGCATGATGGCCACCACCGCCGCAGACTCCGACACGGGCTCACGCGCCGCCGTGTTCGCCGCGCCGTTCAGCGAAGAGGTCACGAAAGCGACGGTGCTGTTCCTGCTGATTATTCTGCTGCGGCGCAAGATCGTGTCCAGGCTGAGCGTGGTGATGCTCTCCGGGCTGTCGGCAATCGGCTTCGCCTTCGTCGAGAACATCATCTACTACGGGCGCGTCATCACCTATGCCCTGCACGACGTCTCCGTCGCGAACCCCGAGGAAGCGGTCAACGAGTTGGTGATGCTGCGCGGCGTGTACACGTCGTTTGGTCATCCGCTGTTCACCATGATGACGGCGACGGGGCTCGTCGTGGGTGTCACCGCGCGCTCGAAACTCGTGCGGGTCATGGCGCCGCTCGGCGGCTTTCTGCTGTCGGTCGGCGGGCACATGCTGTTCAACGGTTTGGCCTCGACGCGGCCGCCTGAGGCGCTGATGACGCAGTGGATTATGGCGCTCGTGTTGGTGGGGCTGATCGTCATCTCGCTCATTGTTTCTGTGGTGCAGCAGGCGCGGCTCATCCGCCATCGCCTCACCGACTTCGCCGCGCAAGGCTGGGTGAGCGAGCGCGAGGTCGAGTTGTTTTCTGGCCCATTCCGGCGAATGCGCTACCTGTTCGTCGCATTCTTTTGGGGCCCCAAACGCTGGTGGTACACCGTCCGCTTCACCCGCCGCATGACGGAGCTGGCGTACCTGCGCTCCGACCTCACCCGCGGCCTCATCAGCAACGGAGCCGAGCACCGCATCCACGAGATCATCGAAGAGCTACCCACGCTGCGCAGTAAGGCGCTGCCCACAGCTCCGGGTGTGAAACTGCTGGGGTGGCGCAAACCTAAAATCCGACGTGCCGTCACACCGCAGGCGGTGTACCCCGGCCCGAGCGGCCTAGGCGGAAACTGGCCGCAACCATGAGTCTCGAATCAGCACTGGCAAACCTTCTCGCAGAGCTCGAGTCGCTGCGCTTCCCGCTGGCATTACCTTCCTCCGACGAGCACGCTCACCGCGCACAGGCAGCGGTGGGGCAACTCCGCGACTATCTGCTCCCGCGCGCGGCCACCATCGACGCGCCGCTGCTCGCCGTCGTCGGCGGCTCGACGGGCGCCGGGAAATCCACCCTCGTCAACTCCCTGCTGCGCCGCCACGTCACCCGGCCAGGCGTACGCCGCCCGACGACGAAGTCGCCCGTGCTCATTTGCCACCCGTCGGATGCGCCGTGGTTCCGCTCCGGCAACGTGCTGCCCGAGCTCACCCGCACCGACGTCGAACTCGAAGACACCCGTGCGCTGCACATCGTCGAGGTGCCGTCGATGCCGGAGGGCCTCGCACTGCTCGATGCGCCCGACGTCGACTCAGTCGACGACGCCAACCGCACCCTCGCGCGCCAACTCCTGCTGGCTGCCGACCTCTGGTTGTTCGTCACCTCCGCAGCCCGCTATGCCGATGCGGTGCCCTGGGAGTTGTTGAAGAGCGCGGCCGCGCGCGAGCTGTTCCTCGGCGTGGTGATCAACCGGTGCCCACCAGGTAGCGCACAGGAGGTCGGCTCAGACCTGGCGAGGATGCTCGTCGACGAAGGCCTCGGCGCCGCGCCGCTGTTCGCCATCGAGGAAACCCCGCTCGAAGACGGCATGATGCCCGACACCGCCGTCGCACCCATCCGCGGCTGGCTGGGTGGGCTCACCTCGCAGCAGGAGGCGCGCGTCGAGGTGGTGAAACAGTCCCTCACCGGGGCGCTTCGGCAGCTCGACGTGGAGGTCGAGGCCCTGCGCGAGGGCGTCGAAGCACAGCAACGCGCCGCCGACGACCTACGCGGCCAAGCCACCGGCGAATTCGAGGGCGCGGCCGAGCAGATCGGCGTCATGTTGGGCGATGGCTCCATGCTGCGCGGCGAGATCGTCAACCACTGGCACGATGTCGTCGGCACCACGCAACTCATGCGCGGCCTCGACGAGAAAGTCGCCTCGCTACGCGCCACTGCCCACCGCTGGTTCCGCGCCGAACCGAAGGCGGAGGAAGCCAACGAAGAGGTTTCCAGCCAGCTTGCGCGCGTCATCACCGCTGCCGCCGATGAAGCATGCGACGACATCGCGCAGGCATGGTCGCACACCGCGTGGGGGCGAAGCCTGCTCACCGACGACCTGCGCGCGGCATCCTCCGATTTCCACGACCGGGCCTCGGCCACGGTGCGCGGCTGGCAACAAGACGTACTCGGGCTCGTGAGCGAGCAGGGCAAGGGCAAACGCTTCCGCGCGCGCATGTTCGCGTTCGGCACGAACGCGCTTGGTCTCACGCTGATGATCGCGGTGTTCGCGTCCACCGGCGGGCTCACCGGAGCCGAAGCGGGCATCGCGGGGACCACGTCGGTGTTGTCGCAGCGCGTGCTGGAATCCGTCTTCGGTGCCGGTGCCGTCGAACGCCTCACCACCGAGGCACGCTCCCTGCTCGATGCGCGCGTGCAGAGCCTGCTTGTTGAGGAAGCCGCCCGGTTCACGAGCGTCGTCGACGAGGCGTCCGTCGCGCCCGACGTCGCCGAGCGGCTCGCGGCAGCGGCCGCGCAGGTGCAGGAAGCGAGGGCCCAGCTGTGATCGAACAAGCGCTGAGCGAACTCGAGCAGTACCTGCAGCTGGCAGGCGGCAAGCTCCCAACAGATCTGGAGGAATGTGCGCGCCAAGTCGCGGCCTTCGCCACCCGACGGATGCGCGCCGGCGAGCAGACCGTCGTCGCGCTCTCAGGCGCCACGGGATCGGGCAAATCGTCGCTCTTCAACGCCATCTCCGGCACCTCCCTCGCGCAGGTCGCGGCGCGCCGGCCCACCACGTCGCAGCCCCTCGCCTTGAGCTTTTCCGCCACGAACGAGGCCCTCCTAGAGCTGCTCGCCATCGGGCAGCGACGCGAGGCACGTCCACCCATCCCCGATTTCGCTGACGTTGTGCTCCTCGACCTGCCCGACCACGACTCCATCCGCGACGCCCACCGCGAGGAAGTCGATCGCCTGGTGCGCATCGTCGACCAATTCGTGTTCGTCGTTGACCCACAAAAGTACGCCGACAACCTGCTCCACGAGCGCTACCTGCGCCCGCTGCGCGAGCACAGCGACGTCATCACCGTCGTGCTCAACCACGCTGATGTGCTCACCGACGGGGCGCCGATCTACCCCGGCCCGCATGGCATGGACGAGCGAGTCGAAGATGTCATCGCTCACCTGCGCACGCTGCTCGAAGCCGACGGGTTGCACGGCGTGCCTGTGTTCGCGACGAACGCGCGCGACGGCGAAGGTGTCGATTTGCTGCGGCGGCACCTCGGGCGGGTTGCTGCCCACAAACGCGCCACCCGCGAACGCCTTACCGCCGACTTGCGCGGCCTCGCTCACGAGCTGCGCCAGGTGAGCGGGCAGAGCATCGGCATGGAGGAAGCCGCCGTCGACGAGCTGAAACGCGAGGTGCGCGCTGCTGCGGGCGTGGAGCGTCGGGCAGAGGGCATTCGACGAACAGTGCGCAGCAGGGGAGCCATGGTGCAGGGCTGGCGCGGAGCGAAGGGCGCCGGCCCTCTTGAGCTGCCCAGCCACCAGGTGGCCTCCGCCGCCGACGACGCCCGCGCCACGTCGGCAATTCGACGATTCCTCTCCACCCAGACCGCATCGCTGCCCGAGCGATGGCGCGACGATGCACGTCGCCGCATCATGGGTGGCTCCGCAGCCACGCTGCCCACCCGCCTCGACCAGGTCATGCGCGACGTCGACCTCTCCGACATGGCCGCGCCCTTCGGATGGGGCCTGGTGCGCGGCCTGAAATGGCTCCCCATCGTCGCACTCGTCGGCGTTGCCGGCTGGGTGGTGTACCAATTCGTCTGGGCCACCGGAGAGTTCGCACCCAAAGTGGTGACGGTCATCGTCGCCACACTCGTCGCCCTCGTGCTCATCTCCCTCTCCGGTGACGCCATCCTCCGCCTCACCGCCAACCGCGCCGGGCGGCAGACCGCCAAACGCCTCGGGAGCGCCGTCGACGAAGAACTCGAGGCTACCGTGATCGCCGACGTGCAGGACGAACTCGACGATCACCAGCGCGCAGCAGCCGCGTTGGCGCGTTTGGATGGCATACTTGCACGCGATTAGGTCCGCCTCGCGGCCTCCAACGTCTTCCAGAAGGGATTCCCGTGGCTGAGTTCATCTACACGATGCACAACGTCCGCAAAACGGTCGGTGAGAAGGTCATCCTCGACAACGTGACGCTGTCATTCTTCCCCGGCGCCAAGATCGGCGTCGTCGGGCCCAACGGCGCCGGCAAGTCGACGATGCTGAAACTCATGGCTGGCCTCGACAAGCCCAACAACGGCGAAGCCATGCTGCAGAAGGGCGCCACCGTCGGCATTCTTCTACAGGAACCACCCCTGAACGAAGAGAAGAACGTCATCGAGAACATCGAGGAGGCCGTCGCCGACACGAAGGCGAAGCTGCGTCGCTTCGACGAGGTCTCCGCCGAGATGGCAGACCCCGACGCCGACTTCGATGTGCTGATGGCCGAGATGGGGGAGCTGCAGACCCAGCTCGACCACCTGAATGCCTGGGACCTCGATTCCCAGCTTGAGCAGGCGATGAGCGCGCTGCAGTGCCCGCCGCCGGATGCCGACGTCACCAAGCTCTCCGGCGGTGAACGGCGTCGCGTGGCGCTCTGCAAGCTGCTGCTCGAACAGCCCGACCTCCTGCTGCTTGATGAGCCCACCAACCATCTCGACGCGGAATCCGTCGACTGGCTGGAAGGCCACCTCAAGACGTACCCGGGCGCCGTGCTCGCCGTCACCCACGACCGCTACTTTCTCGACAACGTCGCGGAATGGATTTGTGAAGTCGACCGCGGGCGCCTGCACCCCTACGAAGGCAACTACTCCACCTACCTGGAGACGAAGCGCCAGCGTCTGCAGATCGAGGGCAAGAAGGACGCCAAGCGAGCCAAGATCCTCGAGAAGGAACTCGAGTGGGTGCGCTCGAACCCGAAGGCGCGTCAGGCGAAGAACCGCGCGCGTCTCGCTCGCTATGAAGAGCTGGCAGCAGAGGCCGAGAAGCGTCGCAGCGTTGACCTCGCCGAGATCAACATCCCGCCGGGCCCGCGCCTGGGTTCAGTGGTGCTCGAGGCCAACAACCTCACCAAGGGATTCGGCGACCGTGTCCTGATCGACAACCTTTCGTTCTCGCTGCCGCGCGCGGGCATCGTCGGCATCATCGGTCCGAACGGTGTGGGTAAGACCACCCTGTTCAAGACCATCACCGGCCAGTACGAGCCCGACAGCGGCTCACTCAAGGTTGGCGAGACGGTGCAGTTCAGCTACGTCGACCAGACCCGCGAGGGCCTCGACGATAAGAAGAACGTGTGGGAAGTGGTCTCCGACGGGCTCGACTACATCAAGGTGGCCAACTTCGAGATGCCCTCGCGCGCGTACGTCGCGTCGTTCGGGTTCAAGGGGCCCGACCAGCAGAAGATGTCCGGCGTGCTCTCCGGTGGTGAGCGCAACCGGCTGAACCTCGCGCTCACGCTGAAGCAGGGCGGCAACGTGCTGCTGCTTGACGAGCCCACCAACGACCTCGACGTCGAAACCCTGCAGTCGCTCGAAGATGCGCTGCTCGAGTTCCCCGGCTGCGCCGTCGTGATTTCCCACGATCGCTGGTTCCTCGACCGCGTCGCTACCCACATCCTCGCGTGGGAGGGCACCGACGAGAACCCCGCCAAGTGGTTCTGGTTTGAAGGCAACTTCGCTGACTACGAGGCCAACAAGATCGAGCGCCTCGGCCCCGAAGCGAACCGCCCGAAGTCGACTGCGCACCGCAAACTCATGCGCTGATCCGGCGCCCAAACTTCACAATCCGTACGCAGCTTGAAGTAACCCCCTGATTTCGGGGGTGAAGATCAATCTGCGTACGGATTGTGAAGTTTTCAGCCGGGCCTCGACGTGGCGGGGCGCAGGGCTCAGTGCGTCGCGATCAACTCAGCCAGGGACATCGAGTTGCGGTTCGACAGGGAGCGCATCTGGGTCTGGCAGGAGAACCCGTCGGCGAGGACGATCGCGTCGGGGTTATTCTCGAGCGCGGGCTGCAGGTTCGACTCGTACACCTTCACGCTCACCTCGTGGTGTCCGCGCTCGACGCCGAAGTTGCCGGCTAGCCCGCAGCACCCGCCGACGACAACCAGCTCCGCGCCCGTCGCCTCCAGCAGCTTGCGGTCTTCGCGCCAACCGATCACCGAGGCATGGTGGCAGTGCGGCTGCGCGACGATCGTGTGGCCGGAGAGGTCCGGGGGAGTGAAGTCAGGGTCGTCAGCGAGGAATTCCGCCAGCGTCCGCACCTTGCCTCGAAGTGCTGCCACATTCTCGTCGTCCGGCAACAGCTCCGCTGCATCCCCGCGCCACACCGCTGTGCAGCTCGGCTCCACGCCGATGATGGGGATGCCATCCGCGACGAACGGCGCCAGCACCGCGGCCGCCTTCCGCAGCTGCGTACGAGCACCGTCGAGCTGACCGGTGGAGATCCAGGTGAGCCCGCAACACGCGGTGCGGTCGAGCACGGTGGGCTCGTAGCCCAGCCGGCTCAGTACCTGCACCATCGCGGCGAAGGTGTTCGACTCGAAGCAGTTGGTGAACGAGTCCACCCACAGCAGTACCCGCCCCTTGCCACCACGTGATTGTGGCGTCGACGCCCCCTCCAGTGTCGATGTGGCGCGCCGCTTCGCGAACCGCGGAATCTGCCGCCGCCCGTCCACGCCCGCGGCCCACTTCAGCGCATTCCCCACGACGGGAGCCGCGCCGACGGCGTTCATCACACGCCCCAGGCCGGGCACCGACGTGATCAGTCGCCCCCAGCGCGGCAGCCAGCCCAGCGCGTAGTGATTGCGGGGCCGGAGCCTGCCCTTGTACCGCTCGTGCGTGACGCGCGCCTTGTAGGCCGCCATGTCGATGCCGGTCGGGCAGTCGCGCGCGCACCCCTTGCATGACAAGCACAAATCCAACGCCTCGGCGACCTCGGGGGAGCGCCAGCCCTGCGTAATGATCGACCCGTTCACCATCTCCTGCAGCACCCGCGCGCGGCCCCGCGTCGAGTCTTTCTGCTCACGCGTGGCGTGGAAGCTCGGGCACATCACCCCACCCGTCGGCGCATTGTCGGCGAGGCATTTTCCGACCCCCGTGCACTGGTGCACCTCGCGCACGAAGTCCGGGTCGCTCAGGTTCAGAGGCGACGAAGCCGCCGCCACCATGCGCGCGTTGGCCTCCACTGGTACGGGGTCGACGAGAATGCCTGGGTTCAGCAGATTCTGCGGATCAAACAGATGCTTGACTTGTGCAAACAGCTCGAGTGCCTCGTCGGAGTACATGTACTTCAGCAGTGCCGAGCGCGCCCGTCCGTCGCCATGCTCGCCACTCATCGACCCGCCGAACCTCGCGACGATCTGTGCAGCCTCCTCGACGAACGCCCGGTAGCGCTCGGGGCCGTCGGGCTCGTCGAGCGGGAAATCGATGCGGCAGTGCACGCATCCATCGCCGAAGTGCCCGTAGGGGAGGCCCTGCAACCCGTGGCGCTCGAGGCAGGCGTCGAATGCACGCAGGTAGTCGCCGAGGTGCTCCGGCGGCACCGCCGAGTCTTCCCAGCCGGGGTACGCAGGCTTCTCCAGCGATACGCCCGCAAGGCCCGCCCCGTCGGCGCGAATCTGCCACAGCCGGGCTGCCTCGACGGGGTCGTCCACGATCCAACCATCGCCAGCGCGGGCGGTGTCCAGGAGTTGTTGGGCGCGAGCCCGCAGCGCGGCGGGATCATCGTCGGTGAGTTCGAGCAGCATCCAGCCGTCGCCGGAGGGCAGCGCGCCCACGGCATCGGGGCCCTTCTGGCGGATGACCACGTCGACGATGCGCCGGTCGAGCCCCTCACACGCGGTGGGTTTGAACTGGAGCAGGTCGGCGATGTCGTCGCCGGCGTCCGCCATGGTGGGGTAGCCGAGGGCCACCATCAGCTTGTGTGGAGCATCCGCGACGAGCTTTACCGTCGCTTTCGTGATGACTCCGAGCGTGCCTTCGGTACCGGCGAAGAACTTCGCGACGTCGAAGCGATGCTCGGGCAGCAGGTGCTCCATCGAGTAGCCGGACACCTGCCGCGTGAACCGTCCGAACTCCGTACGGATCACGCCCAAATTGGCCGCCACAAGGGCTTCGAGTTCGGGGAACTCGTCGCGGCCCAACGTGCGCAACTCACCTGTGCCGTCGATGATTTCCAGTTCGACGACGTTGTCGGCCATGCGCCCATACCCCAGCGCGCGCGGCCCGCAGGCGTTGTTGCCGATCATGCCGCCGACGGTGCACCGCGACGACGTCGACGGGTCGGGGCCGAGTCGCAGCCCGTACGGCGCAGCAGCCCGCTGGAGTTGGTCTTGCACGACGCCCGGGTCGATCACCGCAGTGCGGGCATCCGCGTCGATGGAGTGGATCTGCGTCAGATGGCGCGACACGTCGATAATCAGCCCAGTCCCGACGGCGTTGCCGGCGCACGAGGTACCCGCACCGCGCACGGTGATGGGTAACTGCTCGCGCAGCCCCCAGCGCACCGTCTCAATCAGCTCTGACGTGGTGCGTGGCGTCGCCACAGCGGTGGGTTCAACTCGGTAGAGGGAACCGTCGGAGGTGTAGAGCGCACGCGTGAGCGGCGAAGAATCCAGGTTGGGCACGCACTCCATCCAACCACCTCTTACCGGTTGCCGGTGGCCTCGTCCGCGACCTTGAGAATGGCTTCCATGCACCGCCCGAATGCGGCGAGGTCGTCGGCAGAGACGGCGTCGATGAGCACTTCGCGCACGGAGTCGACGTGGCGCGGCGCGGCCTCACGCAGCACGTCGAAGCCTTCGTCGGTGAGCACCGCTTGGACGCCGCGCCCGTCGCTGGCGGTTGGCTCGCGGCGGACGAGGTTGCGCTTTTCCATCCTGGCGATGGTGTGCGTCAGCCGGGAGCGGGAGTGGCGGACGCTTTCGGCGAGCTCGCCCATGCGCAGCGTGGTATCGGGCGCTTCGGACAGACGAACGAGCAGCTCGTATTCTTCGAGGCTCAATCCGTACTGCCTGAGGACGTGGTCGAGATATTCGCTCATTCTCGTCTTGGCAAGGAGCGAATTCCGCCAAATTTTTTGCTGATCTTCTGTCAGCCAGCCACGCTGGGGGGTGCTCATGGAGGCCCATACTATGCGGTGGACAGGCGCCAGAAGCACGCTGGGGCGGGTTAACGTCCCAAGTCATCGAATGATGGTCGTATAGGCTGCCAGGTGAGCATTTCGCAGGAGGATTTGATGACCACCTACTCGGACGAATTGGAGCGCGTCTCCAAGAGCTTCGGTGACTACTTTCGCTGGCGCGTAGCGGAGAGCCCGGATTCCTTGGCGTTCAGTTGCCCCGACTACACCGTGGAGGGCCCGAGCACGTGGACGAAGTTCACGTGGGCTGAGTCGCGCGTCATCGTCGACGAGCTCGCCGCCGGCTTCCTGGCGCGGGGCATCAAGCCCGAAGAGCGCATCTCCATCTGCTCGTCCACCCGCATCGAGTGGATCTTTATTGATTTCGCGATTGCCTGCTCCGCAGCCGCCACCACGACGATCTACCCCAACACGGGCGACGACGAGATGCGGTACATCATCACCGACTCCGACTCAAAGATCCTCGTCGCGGAGAACGCCACGCACCTCGAGAAGGTGTTGCACGACGACGCCATCACCGAGCAGGTGCACACCGTCGTGATGCTCGACACCGAGGGCGTCACGCTCGACGACCGTGTCATCAGCTACACCCAGCTGCGCGAAGCCGGTCGCAAGCTGCTCGCCGAGCAGCCCACCGCCGTCGACGATGTTCTGGCCACCGTGCAGATCAGCGACCTCTCCACACTGATCTACACCTCTGGCACGACGGGGCGCCCCAAGGGCGTACGGCTGCCGCACCGCTGCTGGATGGCGGAAGCCGTCGGCTCCATGGGGCGAAAGCTGCTGCCGCACGACACCACCATGTACTTGTGGCTCCCGCTCAGCCACGTCTTCGGCAAGACGCTGCTGGCATGCTCCATGGCCTACAACATTCACAACGCCGTCGACGGGCGGATCGACCGGATCGTCGACGGGCTCCAGGAAACCAAGCCCGACGTCATGTGCGGCGTGCCGCGCATCTTCGAGAAGGTCCGCGCCGCGGTGATTACCGGTAAGGGCATCAAGGGACGCATCTCGCACTGGGCGTTCGCCGTCGGTCGCGACGCTATGGCCGCGCGCGAGAAGGGCGAGCTGAAGGGGCTGCTGAAATGGAAGCATTCGCTGGCTGACAAGCTGGTGTACTCCAAACTGAAGGAGCGCCTCGGCGGAAACATTCTCTACATGATTTCGGGCTCCGCGAAACTGAGCCCACAAGTGCAGACTTGGTTCGAGTCTGCAGGCATCCGCATTATCGAGGGCTACGGGTCGACGGAAACCTCCGCCATCGCCACTGTCGATGACCCAAACGAACCGCGACTAGGCACCGTCGGGCTGCCGCTGCCTCGGGTGGAGACTCGGCTCGCGGAGGACGGCGAGCTCCTGCTGCGCGGCCCATCGCTGTTCGACGGCTACCACAACCTCCCCGACAAGACCGCCGAGGTGCTCGAGGCCGACGGCTGGTACCACACCGGCGACATCGCGGAGATCGACGAGACCGGGCGCGTGCGCATCACCGATCGCAAGAAGGACCTCTTCAAGACCTCCGGCGGCAAGTACGTCGCGCCGCAGAAGGTGGAGGCGGCGATCACGACGAACATCCCGTACGTGTCGCAGGCCATCGCGGTGGGTGAGGGGCGCAAGTACGTGTCGGCGCTCGTCGTTATGGAACCGGAGTTGCTGCGTGCCTGGGCAGAGAAGCGCGGTATGGGCGAGCTGAGCTACGCGGAGCTCACCCAGCGTCCCGAGATTTATGGGTCGGTGGAGAAGCAGATGGCGAAGGTTAACGCGCGCCTGGAGCACTGGGAGACCGTGAAGAAGTTCGCCATCCTCGACCACGAGCTCACCGTCGAAAACGGCGGCACCACGGCGAACATGAAGATCCGACGAAGCATCGTCGCACAGGAATACCAGGACATCGTCGACGGGCTGTACCCGAAGGAAGACTGAGCGTGCACGCGCCCATCCAGCTGCGCTGGTCGGACATGGATGCGCAGCGCCACGTGAACAACGCGCGCATCGCCGACTACCTGCAGGAGGCGCGCGTGCACCTGCTGCGCGACTCCGGCATCCTCGAGCAGGGCGTCGTGGTCGTGGGGCAGCAGGTGATGTTCCGGCGGTCAGTCGAGTACTCGCCCGAGCCGCTCGACGTCGAGCTCGTTATCACCGACCTTGGCGCCGCACGCGTGCAGATTGGCTACGTGCTTCGGCAATTCGACGAAGTGGTCGCCGAGGCGCGCACGGTGCTGGCGCCGTTTGATTTCGATCAGCAGCGCCCCGTGCGCCTCACCCCTGAGATGCGCGCATACTTCGAACAGCACCGGGCCTCCTGGGATCCGTTTCCGGAGCTCACGACCCCGGCGCTCGACGGGCGGGGGATTGCGACGCTGCACCACACCAGATGGACCGATCTCGACCGCTACGGACACGTCAACAACATGCTCGTGTTTGAGTATCTGCAGCAGGCGCGCATCGAGGTGTCACCGCAGTGGAGCCCGACGTTGGCTCGCCCCGGCAGCGGTGAGGCCGAATACTACTGGCTCGTCGTTCGGCAAGACGTCGACTACCTGGCTCAGATTCACCACAGCTTCGAGCCCCTCACCGTGCACACTGCGCTCACCCATCTTGGGCGCACCTCGTTGACGTCGGCTGCTGAGGTGTGTTCGCCCGAGGGAACCCTGTTGGCGCGCGGGCGCACCGTCGTGGTGTGTACGGACGCGGAGTTTCGGCCGTGTGCGTTGCCGGATCGGGAATTGTTGGAGCAGCACCTGGTGGCGTGATTCGTGCCAGGATGAGGCCATGGCACGCATCGTCATTCTCACGGGGGCAGGTGTTTCGGCGGAGTCGGGCATCCGCACGTTTCGCGACGCCAACGGACTGTGGGAGAACCACGACATCACCGACGTCGCCACGCCGGAGGGGTTCGAGGCCGATCCCGCGTTGGTGAACGAGTTCTACAACCAGCGCCGCCGACAACTGTGTTCAAACGAGGTGCGCCCGAACGCTGCCCACGAGGCCCTCGCGCGGCTACAGCGCGAGCTTCCCGGTGAGGTGCTCATCGTCACGCAAAACATTGATGACCTGCACGAACGCGCCGGCGCCACCGACGTCGTACACATGCACGGCGAGCTGCTCAACCAGTGGTGCCTCGTCTGCGAGGAGCGCACGCGTACCCGCGACGACATCGTCGAACACACCTCATGCCCTGCCTGCGGCGAACGAGGAAGGCTGCGCCCCGACGTGGTCTGGTTTGGCGAGGTGCCCTACGAGATGGACCGAATCAGCAAGGAGCTCGAGAGCTGCACGCTGTTCGCCGCCATCGGCACCTCAGGGGAGGTGTATCCCGCCGCCGCATTCGTGCAGTACGCAGTCGCAGGTGGTGCGCACACCGTCGAACTGAATCTCGACGCGTCGCGAGCCTTCAGCTACTTCCACGAAGTTCGACAAGGGCTCGCGACGGTGGAGGTGCCGAAATGGGTCGACGAGGTGCTGGCCGGCAGCTGACACCTCAGCACAGCACCTGGCATGCTTCCCTGAGTCCGAGCTCCGCGGTCAATGCGAGGTAGAGCTCCGCACACGCGAGCGCATCGCCGAGCGCATGGTGAGCCTTATAGGTCGGCAGCCCGAAGCGTCGGCGCAGCGCCCCCAGCCGCAGCGCACCGCGCGGCACAGCCCCATGACGATGCAGCACGAGGTCGTGGCCGAGTTGCATCGTATCCGCGACGGGGAACACGGGCGCGGCGCCAAACACCTGCTGACAAGCCCGGGTGATGAACTCCACCTCGACCCGGGCGTAGTGGGCGAGCAGCACCCGACCCCGCAGTGCCTCGAGGGTGATCTCGAGCGCTTCCCGCAGGCTCATGCCGGCGGTGAGAGCGTCGTCGGTGATGCCGTGGAATGTGGCGGAGGCACCCACCGACGACGCTTCGTCGGGACATATCAGCACGTGCCGCGCGCCGCCGAGGGCGATCGTGTCGCCGTCGACAGGGACAAACCCGACGCTGAGGATGCGGTCGCGGGCGGGGTCCAGGCCGGTGGTTTCCAGGTCGATGGCCAGCAGCGGTAGGGCTGCCAGCGGGAGATTCGCCGTCGGAAATGGCGTGGAGAGGTAGTCTCGTACCGGGCCCGCAGGGGTGCCCGCGAGGCGCCGGCGACGTTGCGAGTCGGGGGTTCTGCGGAAGAGGTTGAGCACCATGTCACTGCATCAGGTGGGTGCGGAATTGGTAGGCGAGGGTTTGCTGGGCCTGTTTCACAACGGCGAACGCTTCACGCAGGTTGCGGCGCTCAGCAGAGGTGAGGGCGTCGGGTGCGATGAAATTGTCGGGGTGGTCGTCGCGTGTGGCCAGCTCGATGTGGCGGCGCAGGCGGAGCAGCTGCATGAAGCTGAACGCGTCGGTGAGTTCGGTGGCCTGCTCGGCGGTGAGCTGACCGGCGGCTTGGATGGCCTCGATTCGGGCGAGCGTGGTGGTGGCAGTGATCTCCTGCGACAGTGCTAGCACCCGAACCAGCTCGATCACGGCGTGGATACCGCCCGCTTTGATGTCGAGCCGATCCGCGTGCTCGCCGGACCGTTCCACCACGAACCCCCGGAAGAATCCCAGCGGCGGTTCGCGACGCACGGCCATCGTCGCGAGATGCCCGAGGAAACGCTGCGACGACGCCGCCTGCGGCCAGACGGCCGCCCGCAGCGCCGTATAGAGAGCCTCGTCGCCGTGCGTCGGGTGCATGTCGAAGAAGATCTGCGAGTGCAGCACTGCCTCCGAGGTGGGCTGCGCCACCCAGGCCCGCATCTGCTGCTTCCACTGAACGAGCGGCATGCACCAGCGGGTTGCCATGGTGTCGCCGGGGCATCGAGGGTAGCCGCAGCGCTCCAGCCCAGCGGTGACGCGCTCAGCGACGGCACGGTACCAGGCGAGATCGGAGGCGCTGTCGGCGACGATGATGGCGTGGTCCTGATCTGACCCCAGCGCGAGTTCCCGACGCGCCTGCGACCCAAGGCTCACCCAGCACCACGGATGTGGGGCGGTGCCGAGTTCGTCCTCGGCGAGTTCGATGAGTCGGGTCGTTGTCGCATCGGCGACGGTGGTGAGCACGACGGAGACCTCGTCGGCGGTTGCACCCCTGGCAAGCAGTTGCGCCGCCAGCTTCGATCTGCGGGCGGTGACGTCGGCGAGCCCATCGACGGTGGTTTGCTTGGAAATATCGCCGACGAGGTAGACCGGGTTGGAGGTTTCGAGGCGCATGATGTCGCCCGCCGACACCAGCCCCAACACCTCGCCGTCGCGGATCACGGGCAGATGGTGCACGTGCTGTCGCGTCATCACCATGAGGAGCTCGAATGCCTTCGCATCAGGTGCGACGGTGGCGGGGCGGGTGGTCATGACGTCGCCGATGGGCTGGCGGACGTCGGTGCCAGTGAGCACGACCCGAGAGCGAAGATCGCGATCGGTGACGATGCCGCACAGGCGCTGGTGCTCGTCGGTGAGGAGTAGCGCGGAGACGCGCGCGGAGGTCATCGTCTGCGCTGCCTCTTGGATGCTGATCGTGGGCGACGCCGTGATGGGTGGGCGGGTGATGAGATCGTTCGCGCGCAGTTTCACGATGGGGGAGACTCCGGTCTGGAGGGCTTCCGTAGCGCGACGTAGTCGGCCCCGCTGGCGTGGGGTGAAGTGGGCGGCCACCTGCTGATGGGCATGGAACAGCTCGACGAATTGCTCGCCGGGCAGGATCAGCGCCAGGGTGTCTTCGATAGCTGTGGCGGTGTACGTCGACGGTTGCCCACCCATCACCGACAACGAGCCGAAGGTATCTCCGGGGGCATTGCGGTCGATGAGGAGCCCGTCGCGGTCAGTGAGGTCAACGGCGCCGGAGCGGATCACGAATAGGCCAGGAGCCACCGCACCAAACGCGAGCAGCACGCTGCCGCGTCGGAAGTACTGCATACGCATGTTGCGGGCAAGGGCGGCGCGGTCGGCGTCGGGGAGTGCGTCGAAGGGTGCGTGCTGGGCGAGGAAGTCGACCACCTCAAAGACTTCGATGTCCATAGGCACCATGGTGGCCGACCGGCAGCAACCGTACGGTGTGTTTCGCGGAAAAAGGGGAGCCTTCGCGGGTCAGCTCCAGACGGAGGCGCCTCGAGAGCGCTGCTTCCATGGCGTTCTTCGGGTACGATGCAGCCATGATCCTCCTCGAGACCCTTCCCGGTTGGCCGGAAGCCGAGCCGCTGTCCGCGCTGTTTTACTGGTTGCTGTTCGTGATCGGGCCGCTGGCATTCGGAGCGCTTATCACGGTGCTCGTGTTCGCCAAAGACTGGAGCAAATCCGAGTGACGCACATGGCCCAGGGCATCTCGCCCCGGGCCATGTCGTTCAGCATTTCGTCACTCAGCGCTTGCTGGTTTCCTGCGCGCGCAATGCGCGCCTCGCGTCGTCGAGCTGCTCCAGCACCAGACGCAACACCTGCTGCGCGGGCTGGTGCTCATCAACCCACTGCTGAATACGGTCGATGACCTCCTGGGTGGCGACCGGCGTCGGGAACAACCACCTCACCGCGGCAGCGATGGCCGCATAACCACGCTTGTCCCACGATCCAGTACGGTTCGACACCGCCCCCAACAGCTCGAGGTAGCGGTCGGTGTAATCGACGTCTTGGTCGTACTGCCAGAACCCCGCGCATACCTGACGGTGCGTTTCATTCGGGATGTCCGGCTCCTCGGTGGCGCGCTGCCAGGCGAGCGCCTTCTCCTCTGCGCTCGGCAGTGCAGCGCGTGCGCCTGCAGCCTGTTCGGCGCCGGCGGAGGTGTCGTCGTGTTCCGTCTTCTCGCGCTCGATGTCGTCGGCGGAAACCTTGCCGAGGCTGGCCAGCGACTTCACGATCGCCCAGCGCATCGCCGTGTCGATCTTGAGCCCTGCGGGCACCTCTTCGCCGGCAAGCCAGCCCTCGATCAGGGTGACGGCCTCGTCGGAGTTGGCGCTCGCGATCAGCGCCTTGGCGAACAGCACCTGCTTGTCAGATCCAGGTTCGCTGTCGCGCAGCAGCCGGGCGAGACCGGCGACGAGGTGTCGGTTGAGGTCGTCGCGTAGCTCCGGAGCGGTGTACGCCGACGCGGCGGTGCGCGCCTGGTTGAGCAGCGTCGACGTGGCGGCCATGTCCGTCTCCACGGGGAGCCCCGAGAGCACCAGGTCGATGTAGTCGCGCGAGGGCAGCTCACCGTCGCGAGTCATGTCCCACAACGCGGTCCAGCTGACGGCGCGAGCAAGCGGATCGCTCAGCGGCGTGCGCAGCGCTTCGAGCGTGGCCTCGTCGAGGCGTACCTTCGCGAACGTGAGGTCGCCGTCGTTGACGAGCACCACCTCTTCGCGCGGCTTGCCGACCAGCGCCTCCACCGGGGTGCGTTCGTCGCGGACGTCGACTTCGACGTACTCCTTGCGCTCATCGCCCGAGTACAGACCGATGCCGACGCGGTGCGTGCGCAGCGTCGGCCACTGCTCGGGAGCGCTTTGCACGATCTCGAAACGTGTGAAGCGACCCTCGTCGTCGACGTCGAAATCGGCGCGCAGCGTGTTGACACCCGACGTCTCGAGCCACTGCGAGGTAAACCACGAGAGGTCTTTCCCCGAGGCAGTTTCGAGCTCGGTGAGGAGGTCGCCCAGCACCGTATTACCGTAGGCGTGCTTCTTGAAGTACTCGCTCACGCCGGCGATGAACGCATCCTGACCGACGAAGCTGACGAGCAGCTTCAACACCGACGCACCCTTGGCGTAGGTGATGCCGTCGAAGTTCTGCTCCACCTTCTCGATATCGGAGGAATCGGAGGCGATGGGGTGCGTGGTGGGGTACTGATCCTGGCGGTAGGCCCAAGCCTTGCGCTCGTTGGAGAACGTCACCCACGGGTTGGCGTCGCCGCCGTAGCGCTTCTGAATCTCCACCTGCGCGAAATGCGACGCCCACTCGGCGAACGACTCGTTCAGCCACAGGTCGTCCCACCACTGCATCGTGATGAGATCGCCGAACCACATGTGGGCGAGCTCATGGAGGATCGTGTTGTCACGCGACTCCATCTCACGGGCCGTCACCCGCGAACGGTAGAGGTACTCGTCGCGGAATGTGATGCAGCCGGCGTTCTCC
>JAEZVO010000081.1 GCA_023443125.1 Actinomycetes bacterium | reverse complement strand
ACGCGCAGTTGCTGCAGGGCTTCTGCGACGGCGTGTTCCAGGTTGCGGGCGCCTTCGGCGAGCGCGGTGTCGAGGTCTGTCGCAGGGTCGACGATGGGCACGGCGGCGAGCACACCGTCGGGCAGTGGCGTGTTGGCGTCTTGCACGCGCCCAGCGAAGATCACGGTGGGCACCCCATGTGTTGCGGAGCGAGCTGCGACGGCAGCCGGCACCTTCCCGGCGGCCGACTGGGCATCCCAGCTACCCTCGCCAGTGAGCACGAGCGACGCTCGACCAACCAGCGCGTCAAACCCAACCGCATCCATAATGAACTCAGCACCCGAGCGGATGGTGGCGTTCGTAAACGCCAGGAGGCCGGCACCCATACCGCCCGCAGCGCCAGCGCCAGGAACATCACGAACGTCCTTGCCAACAGCAGGTTCAACAATGTCCGCCCACTGCCGAAGCGCAGCATCCAGCTCGGTGACGGCCCGGGGGTCTGCGCCTTTCTGCGGCCCGAATACGTGGCTGGCGCCATGGGTGCCGAGCAGCGGGTTCGTCACATCACTCGCGATGGTGATGCGAACGTCTCGAAGCCGAGGATCGATACGCCCAGTATCCACAGCGGCCAACCTCGCGAGCGCCGCCCCGCCAGGCGACAACGGCGCGCCATGCTCGTCGAGGAACCGCACACCCAGCGCGGCGAACATGCCAGCGCCGGCATCATTCGTAGCACTGCCACCCAACCCGACGAGGATCTCGTCGACACCCAAATCCAGCGCGGCAAGAAACAACTCGCCCACCCCAACCGAGGTGGCGCGACGCGCGTCGCGCTCGTCGCGCTTGAGCAGCTCCAAACCTGCCGCAGCAGCCATCTCAACGACGGCCAACCGCCGCCCAGGCACGTGCACGATGTTGGCGGTTATGGGCCGACCCAGCGCATCGTGGCACCGCACCTCAACAAACTCCCCACCCAGCGCCAAGCGCAAGGCCTCCCCCGTGCCCTCACCGCCATCAGCCAACGGCACCAGCACCGGATCACACGAACCCAACGCGCGCCGGATACCCCGCTCCATCGCCCCAGCCGCTTCCGCAGCTGTCATGGACTCCTTAAACGAATCCGGGGCACAAACGATCAACGGTGGTCGCTCCATACGACGAAGTGTACGCGGCAGGGCGGAGAGCCCATAGTGCGTCAGTCGACCACCTTGGCGGGCAGCGTCGCAGGCTTGAACGTCGGCCGACGTTCCTCATACGCCGCGATGTCTGCGTCGTGCTGGAGGGTCATCGAGATGTCGTCGAGCCCTTCCATAAGGCGGTAGCGCGTGAAGTCGTCGATCTCGAAGTCGATCACTTCGTCGCCGACAGTGAGGGTGCGGTCAATGAGGCTCACCTCGATCGTGGCGCCCGGGTTGGCCTCGATCCAGCTCCATAGGTGCTGCACGGTCTCCTCCGAGACGACGCCGACGACGAGCCCGGCTTTGCCCGCGTTGTTGCGAAAGATATCGCCAAAGCGGGAGCCGATGATCACCTTGAAGCCGTAGTTCTGCAACGCCCATACGGCGTGCTCACGCGACGATCCCGTGCCGAAGTCTGGCCCTGGGATCAAGATGGTGCCGTCCTTGAACGCTTCCTGGTTCAATACGAAGGCGGGGTCGTCGCGCCAGGCAGCGAACAACCCGTCCTCGAAGCCCGTACGGGTGATGCGCTTCAGGTAGACGGCCGGGATGATCTGGTCGGTATCGACGTTACTGCGGCGCAGCGGCACAGGGACGCCGACGTGGGTAGAGAACTTATCCATGGGTGTTTCCTTCTCAGAGATCGGCTGGCGAGGACAGGTGGCCCGTCACGGCGGTGGCAGCGGCGACGGCGGGCGACACAAGGTGCGTGCGTCCGCCCTTACCCTGGCGGCCCTCAAAGTTTCGGTTCGACGTGGATGCGGAGCGCTCCCCCGGCGCGAGCTGGTCGGGATTCATGCCCAAGCACATCGAGCAGCCGGCGGCCCGCCACTCGGCGCCAAACTCGAGGAAGATCTTGTCGAGCCCCTCCTCTTCGGCCTGCAGACGCACGCGCGCCGAACCGGGAACGACGAGCATGCGCACATCGTCGCTGATCGTCCGCCCCTTCAGCACTTCGGCAGCCAAGCGAAGATCCTCGATGCGCCCGTTGGTGCAGGAGCCAAGGAAGACGGTGTCGACTTTGATGTCGCGCATCTTCATACCGGGTGTGAGGTCCATGTAGTTGAGGGCGCGGCGCACCGTCGTCTTATCAATCTCGGACTCGAAATCTTCCGGCGACGGCACGACGCCCCCGAGCTCCACGCCTTGCCCAGGGTTGGTTCCCCAGGTGACGAAGGGCGTGAGCTGGGTGGCGTCGATGTGAATTTCGCGGTCGAATTCGGCGTCGTCATCGGTGCGCAGGCTCTTCCAATACTCGACGGCCGCATCCCACTCCGCGCCCTCAGGGGCGTGGGGGCGGCCCGCGATGTACTCGAACGTCGTCTCGTCGGGCGCGATCATGCCCGCCTTCGCACCCCACTCGATCGACATGTTGCAGATCGTCATCCGCCCTTCCATGGACAGCGACTCGATCGTCGATCCCCGGTACTCGACGATGTACCCCTGGCCACCGCCTGTGCCCACCTTCGCGATGAGCGCGAGCACAATATCTTTCGCGGTGACCCCATCGGGGAGCTCCCCGTCGATGTTTACGGCCATCGTCTTGAGCGCCTTCTGCGGCAACGTCTGCGTGGCGAGTACATGCTCCACTTCCGACGTGCCGATCCCGAATGCGAGCGCTCCGAACGCACCATGCGTCGACGTATGCGAGTCGCCGCACACGATCGTCATCCCCGGCTGGGTCAGCCCAAGCTGAGGCCCGACGACGTGGACGATGCCCTGATCTTTGTCACCCAACGAATGGAGCCGGACGCCGAAGTCCTCCGCATTGCGCCGCAGCGTCTCAACCTGGGTGCGGCTCGTCGGATCCGCGATGGGTTTGAGAATGTCCACCGTGGGCGTGTTGTGGTCTTCGGTGGCGAGCGTGAGGTCGGGGCGTCGCACCTTGCGCCCAGCAAGCCGTAGTCCCTCGAACGCCTGCGGGCTGGTCACCTCGTGCACCAAATGGAGGTCGATGTAGAGCAGATCCGGCTCGTCATCGACGGAACGCACGACATGTGCGTCCCACACCTTCTGGCTGAGAGTCTTGCCCATGAAATCACCTTCCGATAACGCGTACACCACTACTGTTACTTAACGGTAGGCAGCGCAAACTTGCAGTCCGTATCTTGAAATAGCTAGTCTCAGCATATGGACGAAACTAGCAGTGGAGTGGGCGTACTCGACAAGGCAGCCGCTGTGCTGAGCGCCCTCGAACGCCAGCCCCTCACGTTGGCGGGCCTCGTGACGGCGACGGGTCTCGCGCGCCCCACGGCGCATCGGCTCGCCGTAGCGCTCGAGTTCCACCGCTTCGTGGGCCGCGACCTCCAGGGCCGCTTCGTACTCGGCCCACGACTCATGGAGCTCGCCGACTCCGCCGGCGAAGATCCTCTCCTCTCCACCGCCGGCCCCATCCTCACCCGCCTCCGTGACATCACGGGCGAATCGGCACAACTGTTCCGACGCCAGGGCGACGTGCGCGTGTGCGTGGCCTCCGTCGAACGCCCCCAGGGCCTGCGCGACACCGTGCCGCTTGGCGCCCAGCTCTCTATGAAGGCCGGATCTGCCGCTCAGGTGCTGCTGGCGTGGGAAAACCCGGAGAGCATTCAGGCGCTGCTCGACGGCGCGAACTTCACCCAATCGACGCTGCACACCGTCCGACGTCGCGGCTGGGCCCAGTCGGTGGCCGAACGAGAGCCAGGGGTGGCGAGCGTCTCCGCCCCAGTGCTGGCCCCATCGGGCAAAATCATTGCCGCGGTCTCGTGTTCCGGGCCAATCGAGCGCCTGTCGCGCTACCCTGGCCGACTCCACGGCGCAGCCGTGATGGCCGCCGCTGAGCGCCTCAGTGAAGTGCTGAAACGCTCGAGCACCGGCGACTGAACTTGAGTAAGCAAAACGCCTAGCCAAACTTAATTGGCTAGGCGTTTTGCGTTGTAGCCCCGACGGGATTTGAACCCGCGCTACCGCCTTGAGAGGGCGGCGTGCTGGACCGCTACACAACGGGGCCGAAGCAGGTGGAGAATCGCTTCTCCGCAGGGGTACCAGGACTCGAACCTGGACTAACTGAACCAGAATCAGTCGGGCTGCCAATTACCCCATACCCCTAGGTTAATGGCGCGTTAGCACGTCGACAGACTCTACACGACGAAATCGCGGCGATGCAACATCACGGAGTCCGCGTCGCAAGGTGCATGCGACGAGCTATCAATCCGGCGATGATCGCGAACAACACGAAGGTCAACATGTCCCATCCGGCCTTGGCCCAGGTGATCTCCTGCACCGCACGAACCTCGGCCACACTCGTAGTGAAGATGGCGTATCCGAACGCACCCAGATTGTTCACGACGTGCGCCGCGATGCCCGCTTCTAAACCGCCCGTCCACAGTACGAGCGCGCCAGACACCAGCCCGAACGCCAGCCTGTGCGCAAACAGCGCTGGATTCTGGAGCCCATGCATGAAGGCGAAGATCAGCGACGAGGCCACCACGCCGACCCATACTTTTCCCGCCATCGAGCCGAACGCCTGCAACAGATAGCCGCGGAAGAACACCTCTTCCGCGAGCGCTTGCAATGGCGACGACAACAGCACCACGAGCACGAACCAGCCCGCGTTCGACTGCCCTGAATTGAACTGCGGCATGCCTTGCCAGAGAAACGACGCCCACAGCATGACATTCAGCAGCACCACGGCGACGAGGAACGTCGCGAGCAAATACCGCCACCGCATGCCGGGCTGCACGGAAAAGGTCCACTTCCCCGCTCGGCCATGCACGAATCGCGCCACTGCCAGCGCCACGAGCGTGAGCGAGGCCAGGGCCAAATGTCCGGCGAGTAGCCCTTCCGGGATCTCATAGGCGCGCGCCCACTTGGCGTACGTGGGGAAATCGTGCACGCCTCTCGTCAGCGCACCGACGAAGAGCACCACCTGCTGCACGACCGGGAGCAGCACCACATAGCCACAAAACGCCAGCAGGATGCCCATCATCGCCCGGAACGGCTCGGCAGGCTGCAGCGCGAGCGCGTAGGGCACGTCGGACGGCGGATCTTCCGGTGCCCCGCGGTGCAGCAGCGTCGGGGCCTGACTGGGGTGACTCACTCGTCGGTGACCGGGTTGCTCAACGTTCCGAGCCCGTCGATGGTGATACTCACTTCGTCGCCGGCGTGCATATCACCGACGCCCGCCGGGGTGCCGGTGAGAATGAGGTCGCCCGGCAACAAGGTGATCGACTTCGTGAGCTCAACGACGATGTCGGTGATGCTGCGCATCATGTCGCGCGTGTTGCCGTCTTGACGAAGCTCGTCGCCGACGGTGGTCTGGATGCTGAGCTGTGAGGCTTCCTCAATGCTGAGGTGCGTGTTGATCCACGGGCCGAGCGGCAGGAACGTGTCGGCTCCCTTCGCGCGCCACCACTGATTGTCGCTGCGCTGCCAGTCGCGGGCGGTCACGTCGTTGGCGATGGTGTACCCGAAAATGACGTCTTTCACGCGCTCAGCGGGCACCTCCTTGCAGAACCGGCCGATGACGATCGCGAGCTCGCCCTCGTAGCTCATTTCGGCGCAGCCAGCGGGCTTGATGATGCTCTCGCCTGGGCCGATCACCGTCGTGTTCGGCTTGATGAATGCCAACAGCTCCGACGGCGCCTCGCCGCCCATCTCCTGCACGTGATCGGCGTAGTTCTTGCCGATGCCGATGATCTTGCTGCGCGGAATTACCGGCGAGAGCAGCCGCACATCGTCGAGATGAAACCGCTCACCCGTGTAGTTCACGGGCACCCCGGCTAGCGGATCTGCGGTGAGTGAGGCGATCGTGTCGGGGTGATCGCCGTCGTCGACCGCCAGCTCGATGATGCCGTAGGTGGGTTCCATACCGTCGCGGGTGAATCGTGCAATGCGCATGACCTCAGCTTATCGTTCCGGCGTGTGCCGCCACAGTTACGAGAAATTGCTCGGCCAGGCGCCGCCCGGCGAGCGACACCTGGGCATCGACGGCCTCCACCTCGCGCCGAATCGTCGCGCCGTCGCCACCATGCCCGTTCGTCCACAGTTCCATGCGCTCAGGAGACACCTCAGGATGGAATTGCACACCGACAGCCGACCCGATACGCATCGCCTGCACCGCACAGCGCGCCGACGATGCGAGCAACGAGGCGCCGTCGGGGATGCGCGTGACGGCGTCGTTGTGGGATTCCGCGACGATACTCGCGCCGGCACGCGCGAGCTCGCCCACCATCGGGTCCGACGCCGACTCCTCGCTCCAGGCGATTTCCGCCGCGCCTTCTTCGTCGCGCCCAGCCGCGGGCGCCTGTACCTCGCCGCCGAATTCGCGGGCGAGGATCTGGTGCCCGAGGCAGATACCGAGCGTGGGGACCTGTGCGTCCACGGCACGACGCAGCATGCGCATCACCGCCGGTAGCCACGGCGAGGCGGCGTCGTCGAGCGCGTTCGCCCGGCCCCCGAGCACGACGAGGCCGTCGGCCAGGTCGGTCGAGAACGCGTCGGGCTGCCCCCACACGCGCCGCACGTCGAGCTGCGCTCCTGCGCGAAGCCAGGGTTCGAACCTGTCGAGCGGACAGAGCTCGTCGAGTTCCAGCACGGTGATGCGCGGTGGTGCACTGCGGGAAGAAATGGACATGCCTCGAACGATAGACGATGGCCGGCGAGATCGCCCAGGTGGTGAAACGCGGGCGGCGCGCGGCCAGGCGGTGGCTAGTGTGGCAGGCATGACGCGCAAGAACATCGCAGTGATTGGCGGGGACGGCATCGGCCCCGAGGTGACCACCGAAGCACTCAAGGTGCTGCACGCCGCAGTGCCTGACGCATTCAACTGCACGCACTACGACCTCGGCGCGGAGCGCTGGCAGCGCACCGGCGAAGTGCTTCCCGACTCCGTGCTCGACGAGTTGCGCGGCGCAGACGCGATCGTGCTCGGCGCGGTGGGCGCGGCTCCCGGATCGAAGGCGATACCGTCGGGGCTTCTGGAACGCGGCTTGCTGCTGCGCCTGCGCTTCGCGTTCGACCACGCCGTGAACCTGCGCCCCTCCACCCTCTACCCGGGGGTGCCGACGCCACTCGCGCCCGAAGTGGTGGACGGTAAGCAGGTCGATTTCGTGGTGGTGCGCGAGGGCACCGAGGGTCTGTACTGCGGCAACGGTGGCGCGGTGCGCGTCGGCACGCCGCATGAGATCGCCACCGAGGTGAGCGTGAATACCGCCTACGGGGTGGAGCGCGTGGTGCGCGACGCATACGAGCGGGCGAGCCGTCGTCGGAGGAAACTGACGCTGCTCCACAAGCACAACGTGCTCGTCAATGCTGGCAAGCTCTGGAACCGCGTCGTCGCTGAGGTCGGCGAGGAATTCCCCGACGTCGAGACGAACTATCTGCACATCGACGCGGCCATGATCGCGCTGGTGAAGGATCCGGCGCAATTCGACGTGATCGTCACCGACAACCTGTTTGGCGACATCGTCACCGACCTCGCTGCCGCCGTCACCGGCGGCATCGGGCTCGCCGCCAGCGCAAACATCAACCCGTCGCGCGAGTTCCCGAGCATGTTTGAACCCGTCCACGGTTCGGCGCCCGACATTGCAGGCCAGGGCATCGCCGACCCGACCGCGGCCATCTCTTCAATGGCACTGCTGCTCGACCACCTGGGGCAGCCCGAGCAAGCGGCGCGCGTGCAGGCCGCCGTAGCAACCGACATTGCTGAGCGTGGAGCCGGCCCGGTGCGCACCACCGAGGTTGGCGACCGCATCGCAGGGAGGATCGCATGAAACCCGTCGCAGTCATCACCGGAGCCTCGCGCGGCATCGGCGCGGCCATCGCCCGCGAACTCGTGCGCACGCACCACATTTTCGTCGGCGGCACCAATCCCGAGGGCGTGCAGAAGATCGTCGACGAGTTGGGCGACGCCTCGCCCTTCGTCGCCGACCTCAACGACGACGCTGCACTCGCCGCGGCTGCCCAGCAGGTTGAGCGCTGCGACGTGCTCATCCACAGCGCCGGCATCGAAGCGTCCAAGCCCATCGCGGAGACCACACGCGACGACTTCCGGCAAATCTTCGAGACCAACCTGTTCGCTGTCGCCCAGCTCACCTCGCTGCTGCTGCCCAAGCTGCGGGAATCCCGCGGCCATGTGTTCACCATCAACTCCGGCAGCGGCATACGTTCGCGGGCGAACGGCGCCCTCTACAGCGGCTCGAAGTTTGCGCTGCGTGCCTTCACCGACGCGCTGCGCGAGGAGGAACGCGGCACCATTCGCGTGACCTCGATCCACCCCGGACGCGTCGACACCGACATGCAGCGCGCCATGCAGGAGCGCGACGGCAACCCGTACCAGCAGGACAAATACATTCGCCCGGGCGCCATCGCTGACCTCGTCCGACTCGCCGTCGACGCGACGCCCGAGGCGACGATCGAATATCTCGAGGTGCGCCCGGTCGCCACGTCGTAGCCGGCGAGCGGCGGCAGGCTACTCGGTTTCGCCCGCCACGACGTCGGCCTTCCCAACGCGCTGCTTCAACACGTCCAGCAGGTCGATGCCGGTGGTGTTCTTCACCAGTTCGACAGTCTGCAACATGTTGTCGTTGACCGTCTTAGGCAGCGCGGAGGCACCGTCGGTGGACACGACGGTGAGCTTGTCGATGGAGCTGAGTGGCGCGGCCACCTTTTCCGCCACCTGCGGAAGCACCTCGATGAGCATCTGCAGCACGGCTGCCTCGTTGTAGTGCGCGAAGGCCTCGGCACGCTTGTCCATGGCTTCCGCTTCCGCGGTACCGACGGCGGCAACCGCAGCTGCCTTCGCCTCACCCTCGGCGCGCACAGCTTCGGCCTCCGCGATACGCCGAGCCTTCTCAGCTTCACCGCGCTTCGCGCCCTCGAATGCCTCGGCGGTCGCGAGCGCCTGGCGACGAGACTGCTCGCCCTCACCGGAGAGTCGCTGACGCTCGGCGTCGGCCTCGGCGTCGGCGATCGACGCGGCCTTGCGCGCCTCCGCTTCGTAGATGGATGCCTGACGCCTCGCCTGCGCCTCCGTCTCAATCTCGTAACGCTTGGCGTCCGCAGGCTTGCGCACCTCGGTGTCGAGCTGGCGTTCCTTCAGCGCAGCCTGCCGCACGGCCACCTTCTCCTGCTCGGCGAGAATGGCCTGGTCACGGTCGGCTTGGGCCAGCGGGCCGGATGCCGCGGCCTGCGCCTTCGCGGCGTCCGTCTCGGCCTGAATCTCGGCTTCCTTCAGCACCAGGGCGCGCTCGGAGATGGCGATTTCCTGCGACGCGGCAATGCGCGCCTGCTCCGCCTCACGGCGAGCGTCGGCTTCGGCGATGGCAGCCAGCTGGCCAACCCTCGCGGACTCAGGGCGACCGAGGTCAGAGAGGTAGGTGCCGTCGTCGGTGATGTCCTGAATCTGGAAGGTGTCGAGCACCAGGCCCTGACCTGTGAGCGACGCCTCAGATTCGTCGGCAACCCGCTGCGCGAAGGCGGCGCGGTCACGGATGATCTGCTCGACGGTGAGCGAACCCACGATGGAACGCAGCGAACCTGCGAGGGTTTCCTGCGTGAACGTCTCGATCTCTTCCTGCTGCATGAGGAAGCGCTGCGCTGCGGCGCGGATGGAATCTTCATTGCCGCCAACCTTGACGATCGCGACGCCGTCGACGTTGAGCTTGATGCCCTGCCCGGACACGGCGTTGCGGATGGTCACCATAATGCGGCGCGACGAAAGGTCCAGCACGTGCAGACGCTGCACAAACGGGATGACGAACACGCCGCCACCCATGATGACTTTCTGGCCGGACAGGTCGGTGGAGACCAAGCCCGTCTCAGGGTTCGTGACTGCTTTACCCTTCTGACCAGTGATGATGTAGGCCTCGTTGGGACGAGATACCTTGTAGCGGCTCGCAATGAGCCAGAGGATGAGCACGACGAGCAGCACTGCGCCGCCAATACCCAAGACGATCGGTGGAAGTTCGGGCATAGTGATTCCTTAAGCAGAGTCAGGGCCGGAGCCGATGGACTGTGGTGGTGGTAGTTCTTCGATCGAGGTGACTTCGACAGCCGTGGGCGACAGGACACTCGAAATCCAGACCTCGGTACCCGCGGGGATCGCCGTATCGGCCCGAGCAGAACGCTTACGCGAACCTCCGGTGCCGAAGATGCGCACCTCGCCGTAGCCTGACTCCGGGATGTCCGTGATGACACGCCCGGTGGCACCGACGAGAGAATCCGAGCGGAACGTAGCGGCATTCTCCCCTCGCTTCAGCACACGGGTGAGCGCCGTCGCACCCCACGCCGCTAGCACTCCAGCGATGATGCCAACGACGACGGCGATGCCCGTGATATCCACGATGCTGAGAGAGATCACTCCCCCAAACCCGAAGGCGCCCAGGAACGCCGCGAGGCTGGGGACGGAGAAGAGATCGCCGCCCAGGAAATCGAGGTCAAACACCCCTTCGATGATCTCGCCAAACAGCAGCGACGCCGCAACGATCACCAAACCGACGATGCCAACCGTCAGGAAAATCGCCATGGCCGTCTCCTTCTCTCTCTCAGCAAGGATATCGGCCACGCGGCCCACGCGCCGACGCGACGGTGAAGGAAGAGCTCAGAGCACGCCTTTGACGAGTACGAAGTCGCCGAATGGGCGCCGCTCGCCGGTGACCACGACGGCAAACGCATCCGCCGCGCGGTCGTAGAACGAGAAACGCTCGATGGTGCCCACTGACTGCTCCGGGGCCAGATGGCTCTGCACCGCAGCGATCACGTCTGCGTGCACCGGCGGGATGTCGTCGGGGCCATCCGTCGTCGCCATCCGCAGCACCGGCTGATCGACGGCAACGTCGAGGGGCAGCAGGGAACACACGGCGGCAACCATCTGCGGCGCGTCGTAGCCGCGCGCATCCACGACGCGCTGACCGACGCGGTAGGAGGGGAAGTTCCTGTCGGCGATCACGAGCTCGTCGCCGTGACCCATCTGCGCGAGGATGTGCAGCAACGCCGGGCTGATGGCCGGATCGACTCCCCGCAGCATTACTGAGCGTCCGCGGTCAGGGACGCGGCCCACGCGTCCAGCTCGTCGTGCCGAGGCGCGGAATCCGCACTGCCCACACGCGTCACCGAGCACGCCGCAGCCACGTTTGCGCGCGCCGCGGCCTCACGAAGCGGCGTTCCCTGCGCGAGCAGCGCCGCGAGGTTGCCGGTGAAGGTGTCGCCAGCGCCGACGGTGTTCACGGCCTTCACCTTGAGCGACGGCACCGTCTGGGTGCCCTCGTCGTCGACGACGAGCGCCCCCTCCTCGCCGAGCGTGACGATGAGGTCCAGGTTCATCTTCGCGTGCACGGCCTGCGCCATCTCGTCGATGCTGCACTCGGTGTTGATGCCGATCGACTCAGCCAGCTGCGCGAGCTCGCTCTCATTCGGCAGCAGGAGATCGACGTGTTCGAGCAGCTCGACGGGGATCTCGCGGAAGGGCGCGGGGTTGAGGATCACCGTCTTGCCCGCTTCGTGTGCGATCTGCGCGGCGGCTTGGTTCGCGTCTTCCGGAACCTCCAGCTGCATCACGACCACACGCGCAGCGCGAATCTGCTCCGCCTGCGCCTGCACCTGCTCAGCGTGGAGCTCAAGGTTCGAGCGCGGAATGATGACAATGCAGTTTTGCCCCTCATCGTCCACCATCGGCAAGCCGACGCCGGTGCCCACCGCGTCGTCGATGCTCACTCCGGACGCGTCCACCCCTTCACGCTCCAGCCAGGTGCGGAACTCCTCACCGTAGGCGTCGTCGCCGACTCGTCCGACCATCGCCACTGACACGCCCGCGCGTGCCGCCGCGATGGCCTGGTTGAAGCCCTTGCCACCCGGCGTCATCGTGAACGAAGAACCAGTGATGGTCTCCCCCGGTTTCGGGAACCGCGGGGTGCGGGCGATGAGATCCATCATGAAGGACCCAACGATGCAGACGTCGCTCATGCCTTGCTCCCTGGGACGAGATCGTCGGCATCCAACGCCTGGCCGAGCGAACCACCGACGTGGTGCAGGGCGAAGTCGTCACTAGTGAAACCGCTGTGCGTCATGAGTGCCGCGGCGAGCGCGTCGCCTACCGCGAGGGTTGCCGTCGTAGATGCGGTGGGGGCGAGATTCAGCGGATCGGCTTCCGTTTCCATAGCCAGCTTGATGGTGATCTGCGCACCCTGAGCCAGCGGCGAGGATTCGTCGCGGGTGATGGCGACGACGGGGATGTTGCGGTGGTTCAGCACCTGTACGAAGCGCACGACTTCTGCCGTCTTGCCGGAGTTGGAGATGGCGATGACCACATCGTCTTCCGTCACCATGCCTGCGTCACCATGCAGCGCTTCCGTGCTGTGCACGAAGAACGACGGGGTGCCGGTGCTCGCGAAGGTGGCGGCCATCTTCGATGCGATGTGCCCCGACTTGCCGATGCCCGTCACGATGAGCCGGCCGCGCATACCGACGATGAGCTCGAGCAACTGTGGCAACACCGCGTTGAGCGGCTCGATCTGGCGCTGCAGCGTAGCGATCTCGATCTCGATGGCGCGTTGGGCGGCAGCGATTGCGTCGCCGAACGAACCGGCGTCTGCGCTCGTGACTGGTGCTGACATGTGATACCTCTTCCGTTCGCGTTGGGTTCTCGAAGGCAGCGATACAGCAAGCCGAGAACTCACTCACTGCAATGATGGCAGAAATCGATTACAGCTACAAGGTTGAGGCCAATTTATCCCCACACTTGGGGGGCCGGTGTGTCGATAATCACGGTGTTGACAGTGTCGTCACCCGACGCCATCCGGCTTTGCAGCAGCAACCACGCTTCGCGTGCTAACTCGCCTACGGGTAGCGGCGTGATCTGCACTTGACCCGACATCGACGTCGCAAACGGCAACTCGCCAATGACGCCAACAATGGTGTCGGAGTCCCCTCTCGCAGCGAGCTCCCGCAGCACCCCAACCCCGGCCAGGTTATTCGTCGCGAGAATGGCGTCTGGTGGGTGTGAAAGATCGAGCAGCTGCGCCGCGGCGTGGCGTCCGCCTTCGACACGGAAGTCGGCGTGGATGAGCAAGTCATCGTCGCCGACGAGCCCACGTTCGCCGAGCGCGTCACGCCACCCTTCGGCACGCTTCTCCGCCGTGGAGAGCCTCGACGGGCCGGTCACGCAGGCGATGCGTATGCAACCCGCCTCGGCGAGGTGCTTCGTCGCTACTATTCCAAGTTCTCGGTTGTTGAACCGCACCGACGGGTACTCCCCCGGCAGTTCGCGGTCAACCGCGACGACGGCCATACCGCGCTCCACAAGGGGGCGCAGGTCGGTGGTATCGGACGCGGGAAAGACGATCACTCCGGCCATTTGCGAATCGATGGCCACTTGGAGGTATCGCGCTTCCTTGGCGGGATCCTCGTCGGAATTGCACAGCACGATGGAAAGCCCCTGCTCGTGGGCTTTGTCTTCTACCGTCCTGGCGAATGTAGTGAAGAATGGGTTTTCGATGTCCGCGACGATGAGGCCCACCACATCCGACGTGCGTCGTCGCAGCGTCCGCGCGGCACGGTTTGGAGCGTATCCAAGCTTCTCGACGGCGCTTCGCACTGCCGCCTGAGCTTCCGGCCGCACGTTCGCGCCGTTCAGCACGCGCGAGACCGTCGCCACAGACACGCCCGCTTCCTGCGCGACGTCGATCATCCGCACCATGGGATCACACCCTCGTTCACCTCGTCGTTCACGAACTCAGTGTGTCACGAAAGGTGAACACACCGCCGGGTACACGAGTCCGTATAACCCGATATCCACACGGGTTTGTCGAAACAGCCCATTTTGGACCGATTTCGCAAACGCGTGTGGATATCGGGTTAGGTGGAGCCAGTCATGGCTCTCGACGACACTTAGCGGCCGGCTTCGCCTTCGCTGTAGTCGTCGGAGACCTTCGACCAGGAGTAGAGCTTGCGCAGCTCGCGGCCCACAGACTCAATCTGCTGGCCTTGACCCTCCTCGCGAAGCTTCTTGAACTCAGGTGCGCCGGCATCCTGGTCATCGATGAAGCGCTTCGCGAACGCGCCCGACTGGATGTCCGCCAGCACGGCCTTCATGTTCTCGCGCACGTGATCGTCGATGACGCGCGGGCCGGAGACGTAGTCACCGTATTCCGCGGTGTCGGAGATCGACCAGCGCTGCTTGGTGATGCCACCCTCGATCATGAGGTCGACGATCATCTTGAGCTCGTGGAGGCACTCGAAGTAGGCGATCTCGGGCTGGTATCCAGCCTCGACGAGCGTCTCGAATCCGGCTTGCACCAGCGCCGACGCGCCGCCGCACAGCACGGCCTGCTCACCGAAGAGGTCCGTCTCGGTTTCCTCAGTGAAGGTGGTCTTGATGCCGCCGGCGCGGAGCGCACCGATGGCCTTCGCGTACGCGAGCGCGAGCGGCCAGGCGTTGCCCGACTCATCCTTCTCGACGGCGATGATGGCCGGAACACCACGCCCGTCCACATACTCACGACGCACGATGTGGCCGGGGCCCTTCGGCGCCACCATACACACGTCCACACCGGCCGGGGGCTGAATGTAGTCGTAGCGGATGTTGAAGCCGTGCGCGAAGAACAGCGCGTCGCCCTCCGCGAGGTGCGGGGCGATCTCTTCCGCGTAGAGGGTGCGCTGCACCTGATCGGGGGCGAGCACCATGATGAGATCCGCTTCCTCAACGGCTTCCGCGACGGGGAGCACCCGCAGCCCCTCGGCTTCTGCCTTAGCCGCAGACTTGGAGCCCTCACGCAGACCGACGCGCACGTCCACGCCGGAGTCGCGCAAGCTGAGCGCGTGAGCGTGGCCCTGCGAGCCATAGCCGATGACGGCCACGTGGCGGCCCTGGATCACCGAAAGGTCAGCGTCGTCGTCGTAAAACATCTCTGCCATGTGTGTTTCCTAACTTATTTGTGGGACTTGATGGACATGGCCTTCGCGCCGCGCCCCAGCGCGACGTGGCCGGATTGGGCAAGCTCTTGAATGCCGTGTGGTGCCAGCATATTGAGCAATGCCTCAAGTTTGTCTGTGCTGCCCGTGGCCTCGATCGTGATCGAGTCGTTGGACACGTCCACAGCCTTGCCGCGGAAGAGGCCCACGACGTCGATGATCTGGCTGCGGCTGGTCACGTCGGCCTTCACCTTCACCAAGATCATCTGCCGGCGGACGGCGTTGGATTCGAGTTCGAGCACTTTACGCACCTCAATCAGCTTGTTGAGCTGCTTCACGATCTGCTCGAGCGCGGCCTCGTCGTCGACATTCGCGACGACCGTCATGCGCGAAATTCCTTCGCGCTCAGTCTCGCCGACGGCGAGAGACTCGATATTGAACCCCCGACGGGAAAACAGCGCGGCGATGCGCGTCAAGACGCCCGGGCGGTCTGACACCAGGATGCTGAGCGTGTGCGTGTTCACAGGATCTCTTCTTCCCATTCGGGCGCCATATCACGCGCCACTTTGATTTCATCATTGCTGACGCCGGCAGGCACCATCGGCCACACCATGGCGTCCTTCTCGACGACGAATTCGACGACGACGGGGCGATCGTTGATCTCCATCGCCTTGCTGATCGCGTCCTCCATCTCTTCCTCGTTGGTGGCACGAAACGCGGCACAGCCCATCGCTTCGGCCAGCATCGGGAAGTTGGGCCAGTTCTCCGTGAGGAGGTCGGTGTTCGAGTAGCGTCCCTCGTAGAACAGGCTCTGCCACTGCCGAACCATGCCGAGCACGTTGTTGTTGATGACGGCGATCTTCACTGGAATCTGGTTCACCGCGCAGGTGACGAGCTCCTGGTTGGTCATCTGGAAGCAGCCGTCGCCGTCGATGCCCCAGACGGTGCGCTCGGGGTTGGCCACCTTCGCGCCCATCGCGGCGGGGACGCAGAAGCCCATCGTGCCCGCGCCGCCGGAGTTCAAGAAGGAGTGAGGCCTCTCGTGCGGCAGGAAGTGCGCAGACCACATCTGGTGCTGGCCCACACCTGTGACGAAAATCGTGTCCTCCGGTGCACGCTGCCCGAGGCGCTGAATCACCTCCTGCGGAGAGAGTTTGCCGTCGGCGGGTTCATCCCAGCGAGGCTGGTAGCGCTCCTTCATACCGCGCAAGAGCGCCACCCACGCGGAGGTCTCCGGGGCCTTCTGGGTGCGCAGCTGCTCAATCAAGCTTTGCAGGGTGAGTTTCACGTCGCCGACGATGGGCACGTCGACGGGAACGTTCTTGCCGATCTCCGCGGGATCGATATCCGCGTGGATGACCTTCGCACCCGGTGCGAAGCTGGACACGAGCCCGGTGACGCGGTCGTCGAACCGCGTGCCGAGCGCAACGAGCAGGTCGGCTTTCTGGAGCGCCCCCACCGCAGCGACGGTGCCGTGCATACCCGGCATGCCCATGTGGAGATCGTGGCTGTCTGGGAACACGCCGCGTGCCATCAGCGTCGTGACCACCGGAATGTTGGTCATCTCGGCGAGCCGAGCCAGCTCATCGTAGGCCTTGGCAGCCATGACTCCGCCCCCGACGTAGAGCACCGGGCGCTTGGACGCGGAGATCAGCCTTGCCGCGGCCCGGATCTGCCGACCGTGCGGGGTGACCGTCGGCTTGTAGCCGGGCAGGTCCATCTCTTCTGGCCAGCGGAATTCCGCGGTGTTCGCGAGCGCGTCCTTGGCGATGTCGACGAGCACCGGCCCCTTGCGCCCCGTGCTCGCGATGTGGAACGCCTCCTGAATGGCCAGCGGAATGTCTTGCGTGCGCTTCACGAGGAAGCTGTGCTTGGTGATCGGCATCGTGATGCCGCGGATGTCGGCCTCCTGGAAGGCATCAGTGCCAATTGCGGCCGAATTCACCTGCCCCGTGATTGCGACGAGCGGCGTCGAATCCATGTAGGCGTTGGCGATGGGAGTGACGAGATTCGTCGCGCCCGGCCCCGACGTCGCGATGCACACGCCCACCTCACCCGAGGTCAGGGCGTAGCCCTCCGCAGCGTGGCCGGCACCTTGCTCATGGCGGGTGAGGACGTGGCGGATTGAGGAATCCATGAGCGGGTCATAGGCGGGAAGAATGGCTCCGCCAGGAATGCCGAACGCTACCTTTACGCCCACGCGCTCCAGTGACTCGACAAGTGCCTGAGCACCCGTGAGCAGTTCACCGTCCTGCTTGGCCATGGGATTCCCTTCTGTTTGTGCCACCTAATAAAAAACCCCCGAGGCCAGGTGGCACACGAGGGAGCGCTTCGATCGTTTCGGGCGAAGCGCTGCTAGATAATTACGAGGTGACGAGTGGTCATGCGGCAACTCTCGCGCATGACCCCCATCATCGTCAACTACGTCTCAGGATGTGGACCACTTTCCGACGAGTTCCCCGCTGTCAGCGCCATCCACGATGCGCCGGTGGGTGTCGTCGACGGATTCTGTGACCTCACCACGCATGGCAGGGACGCCGGGGTTATCCGCGTAACGCGGAATGACGTGGATATGCGTGTGGAAGACTTCCTGGCCGGCGTCGGCGCCCGCGTTAGCCAGCACGTTGACCGCCGTCGCGCCGAGGCGCTGCTTCAACATCGTGCCGACACGAGCCACCGTCGGGGCAATCTCAGCGAGCACAACGTCGTCTTCGAGCACGTCGGTGCTGTGGCGACGAGGCACCACCAGCGTGTGTCCCACCTGCCAAGGCGCGATGTCGAGGAATGCGACGGCGTGCTCATCGGCGTGGACAAGCTTCGACGGAATCTCGCCGGCGATGATCTTGCAAAACAGGCAATCCATGCTGCCATCCTATCGCCGGGCGGCGAGGCGATCAGCGAACTTCGAAGCCTGCCGAACGCAGGCCTTCCTTGACGTCAGCGATGCGCAAGGTGCCAAAGTGGAACACGCTTGCGGCGAGCACGGCGTCGGCTCCGGCACGCGCTGCGTCGACAAAGTGTTCGACGGTGCCAGCGCCGCCGGAGGCGATGATGGGGCAGGTGACGACGTCGCGAACCGCCTTGATCATCTCGATGTCGAAGCCGTCTTTCGTGCCATCGGCGTCCATCGAGTTGAGCAGGATCTCTCCGACGCCGCGACGGGCCGCGTCGCGCGCCCAGGTGAGCAGGTCGATGCCGGCAGATTTGGTGCCACCGTGGGTAGTGACCCCGAATCCCGACGGCATGGCGGGATCTCGTCGGGCGTCGAGCGAGAGGATGAGCACCTGTCGACCGAAACGCTCTCGGATCTCGTCGATGACCGTGGGCCGGGCGAGCGCGCCGGTGTTGATGCCCACCTTGTCGGCTCCGCAGCGCAGGAGCTGGTCGACGTCGTCCACAGACCTGACGCCACCGCCGACACCCAGCGGGATGAAGACGTTCTCCGCGCAGCGCTGGACAACGTCGCGGGTGGTGCTGCGCCCCTCAGAGGATGCGGATACGTCGAGGAAAATGAGTTCGTCGGCGCCCTCGTCGTTGTACTTTGCTGCGAGCTCGACGGGATCACCCGCGTCCCGCAGATTCATGAAGTTCACACCTTTAACTACACGCCCGCCATCAACATCGAGGCAAGGAATCACGCGCACGGAAACACCCATGGGGGATAACGTACCGCCCCCGCGGATGTGGTGGTGTGGCTGTCATCATCGCGAGACGGGATTTCGATACGCGCCCTGCGGGCGCTACTCAATCACCGGAAACGGCCGACACCCGATCGTCGAGTAGGCGGTGCAGCCGCCGTATCGAGACGCACTATCGGCGGCGCGGCTTCTTCGAGAGGCGTTTGATCTCTTCCCAATCACCATCAATAAGGGCCTGCCGCTTCGCGTGGCTCCAGCCCTGCACACGTTTCTCCATCGCGAACGCATCGGCGACGTTCTCAAACTCCGCTGCGTACACCAGCGCCACCGGAAGCCGCCGACGAGTGTACGCAGCGCCCTCGCCCGCACAGTGCATCGCAAAACGTGCGTGCAGATTTCTAGTGCTCCCCACGTAGAACGTTCCGTCGTTGCAGCGCAGCATGTACATCCAAGCCATACCCCCACTATTGGTAACTCAGTGCTGCACATTCCCGTTAGACGCGGAGGTTGTGGATAAGTAGCAGATCCCGGGATTTCGATACGCCGCCTACGGCGGCTACTCAATCACCGGAAACGGCCGACACCCGACCGTCGAGTAGGCGGTGTAGCCGCCGTATCGAGACGCAGCGACGGGATTTCGATACGCGCCCTACGGGCGCTACTCAATCACCGGGGCGGGCGCTACTCAATTTCCGGAGCGCGCAGTCAGTCATCGCCCATCTCGGCGGCGATGACGCCGCGGCGCATCTGGTCGATTGCTAGGCGGGCGGTGCGACGGAGGTCGCCGGGGCCGGCGGCCTGAGCCACCTGGCCGCAGAGGTCAATCACCTGGCGCACCCAGCGCACGAAGTCGCCCGGCGCGAGCGACGAGTTGCGCAGCACCTTCGCGAGTTCCTGGCCGCTCGCCCAACGCCACACCGCAGACGCGAAGCCAATGTCGAGGTCGCGGGCACGATCGCGACGGTGGCGTCGCTCGATGATGCCCACCTCACGCCACAGATTCCGAAGCTCACTCTGGGTGCGCTCGCTGGCCGCGTCGGGCATGCGGGGATGCTCCGCGTCACGGCCCGGGCGCGATTCGTACACCAGCGAGCTCAGCACGGCAGCGAGCTGCGCCGGGTCAAGCTCGTTCAAGATCCCACGACGAATCGCCTCCGCCGCGACGAGGTCGAGCTCGTTGTAGATGCGCCGCAGCATCTGCCCAGCCTCGGTGAGCTCCTCACCGTCGAGGTATCCCAACTCCGTCAACACGTCGCAGACGTGATCGAACTGCACACCGAGCGAGTTCGCACGCCCCAACACAGACGCCTCGGCGCGTTGCGACTCCCGCTCCAAACGCAGAATCTTCGCAGCAGCCACAGCGTGAATCTCTCTGTCCTCACACGCGTGGCATGGATGCACCCGAATCGCCTTGCGCAACCGTTGAATCTCCGCTGCGTGCGACTCGTCGGTGGGCACATCCTCCACGTCGGGTGGATCGAGCTCGTCGGTCTTCGCCGCAAGCGCCGCAATCAGCGCGCGCCTGTCCGAGCGTTCCTTCAACCGGAAACGCTTCGGCACCCGGATGCGCCCGTGCGCGCTCACCGGCCCCGCGAAATTGTGCGGCTCGAGCTTCAACACCGTGTGATCTGCGGAGATCGTCTGCACCCACGGCTGCGCGCCCTTGGCCGGCTTCCTTCCAGTGCGCAACGCTACGCTCCAGCCCTGCTTGGGCACCCAGATCACATCGCCTGGCAGCAGGCTCGCAATCGAATCGGCCGTCTGCGCCTGCCGCTCCGCCCGACGATGCTTCGCCGAACTGGCCTCAAGCCGCGACACATCGTCGCGCAACTGCGCATACTCCATGAAATCGCCCAGATGGCACTCCACCGTGTCTCGCAGCTGCGTGAGATCAGTCTTCCGACGCCTGTCCTGACGCGCCGCCTGCACCACCGTCTTGTCGGTGAGGAACTGCGAGAACGACTGGTCCAGCATCTCCCGCGCCCGCTCGCGCCCCATCGTCGCAATGAGGTTCACCGCCATGTTGTAACTGGGCGCGAAACTCGACTTCAGCGGATACGTGCGCTTCGACGCGAGTCCCGCGACCGCGCGCGGATCCATGCCGGGCTGCCAGCACACGACGGCGTGCCCCTCCGTGTCAATGCCGCGTCTGCCAGCGCGCCCGGTCAGCTGGGTGTACTCCCCCGCCGTGATATCGACGTGCGCCTCGCCGTTGTACTTCGACAGCTTCTCCAGCACGACGGTGCGCGCCGGCATGTTGATGCCAAGCGCGAGGGTCTCCGTCGCGAACACGATCTTGAGCGCACCGGTCTGAAAGCCCTCTTCGACGATGGCCTTGAACGCCGGAATCTGGCCAGCATGATGGGCGGCCACCCCGTTCGTGAGCGCCAGGCGGAAATCCTCGTAGCCGAGTGCGTCGAGATCCGTCATCGACAGCGCGGCGGCATGCTTGTCGGCGATCGCCCCGAGCATGGCCGCCTCGTGCGGCTCAGTCAGCACCACCCCGGAACGCAGCACCTGTTGAACAGCGCCGTCGCAACCGGCCCTCGAGAAGATGAAATGGATCGCGGGCAGCAGTTTCGCAGCCTGGAGCGCACGGGCCACATCCACTCGGTTTGTGCGCGGCGTGGAGAACCGACGATGCACCTCGCCACCAAACTTCCCCCGGCGTGGTTTTCCGCGCCCACTACGCCCGCGCGGATTGCGTGCATCGTCGCGCACCCGCATCGACTCGTTCTTGCTCACCTTGAGTAACTCGCGGTTCACCTTCGCCGCCCGCTGCGACGGCGCCTCCTGCGCGGTGGGCGCGACACCGTCGAACAAATCGACCAGCTTTCGCCCCACCAGCACGTGCTGATACAGCGGCACGGGCCGACGTTCGCTCACGACCGTGGCGAACCCGCCGCGCACTTCGTCGAGCCACGCGCCGAAATCTTCGACGTTGCTCACCGTCGCGGAGAGCGCCACGAGCTGCACGGAGTCTGCCAGGCCAAGAATGACTTCTTCCCACACAGCACCGCGGAAGCGGTCGGCGAGGTAGTGCACCTCGTCCATCACGACGTAGCCGAGGTCGCGCAGCGTCGGCGATGCGGCGTAGATCATGTTGCGCAGCACCTCGGTGGTCATCACCACGATCTGCGCTTCCGAGTTCACCGACTGGTCGCCCGTCAGCAGGCCCACGCGCTCGGGTCCGTATCGCGCCACGAGGTCGTGGTACTTCTGATTCGACAGCGCCTTGATCGGCGTGGTGTAGAAGCACTTCCGCGATTGCTCGACCGCCATGAACACGGCGAACTCCCCCACCACCGTCTTCCCGGCGCCGGTTGGCGCGGCGACGAGCACGCCCTTGCCATCAGCGAGTGCCTTGCAGCCCTCGATCTGGTAGTCGTCGAGCGGAAACGAATAGCCTTGCGCGAATTCGTCGATGAGGTTCATGCGACGACCACCTGCAGCGCCCCGGGGTCGCACTCGAGCACAGCTGGGACATCACCCAGTTCCTCGCCGTCGCCCATCAAGAAGATGCCGTCACCGTCGATATCCACCCGTTTCGCCCGCACCAATTCAACCGCAGGATGCTCCACAAACTTGCCCGAATACATGCTGGGCAGCATCCGCAGCAGCGTGCCGCGCCCGACCGGGCTCACGAGGGTGAGGTCCAGGTACCCGTCGGTGGGGTCGGCGACGGGGCTCATGCGCATGCCGCCGCCGATGATGCCGGTGTTGCACACTGCGACGAACATGCCTTCGAATTGGCGTGGCTCGCCGTCGATCACCAGCCGATACTGCAGTGGCGTGAACCCCATGAGTTCGCGCATCGCGATCACGCCGTAGCTGAGCGAGCCGAAGCGCAGCCGGGTGTCGTTCGTCGCGCGATTGACGCGCGCGTCGTAACCGGAACTGACCGCGGCCCCGACGTAGCGCTCTCCTACGCTCTGGCTGCGCACCTTGGTGAGGTCGAGGAGTGTGGTGCGGCCTGCCGCGATGGCGGCGAGCGCATCGTCGATGCTCGTTATGCCGAGGGCTCGCGCGAAATCGTTACCCGTGCCTGCCGGGATGATCGCGAGCGTCGCGTCGGTATGGGCGCAGCCGTTCAGACCGAGATGGGCCATACCGTCGCCGCCCACCACCACGACGGTGTCGCCCTCTCGCGCGCTCGCTGCAGCGGCGCTGATGCGGGCTTCGGCGTCAACCCAGCTCGTCGAGGTGATGACGAGCACTTCCGCCGACGGCAGCGTCGCGCGAAGTTGCGCGACAATCTTCGGCAGTTTCCGCCCGGCGCGGCCACCACCGGAGCGGGGGTTGACAACGAGCGTGACGAGCTGTGGCTTGGCGAGTTCGTTCACTGCGTCTCGGGGGCGTCGATGTCGGGGTTGAACTCTGCGTACGACTCCTCAGTGATGCCTCGGCGCTTATCGATGATGCGGCAGATGAGCTCTGCGACGAAGAACAGCAGCGTCATGGGGATAACGAGGGACAACATGGAGAAGGGGTCGACGGTGGGAGTCACCACCGCCGCGAAGATGGTGGAGCCCAGCACCACGAGCTTGCGGTACTTGCCGAGCTGGAAGCCGTGCACCACGCCACCGAGGTTCAGCATCACCAGCAGTACCGGCAGCATGAACGAGACCCCGAACACGAGCATGATCATGACCTGCTTCTGCAGGAAATCCACCATGTCGAGCAGGTTCTTAATGTCGAAACCTTGTGGGGTGAACCCCACCATGATGGCGACGCCGCGCGGCCAGATGACGTACCCCAGCCAGCAGCCCAAAAGGAAAAGCGGGGTCGCCGCCGCGACGAAGGTGAGGACGTATTTCTTTTCGTTCTTCAGCAGCGCCGGGGCGAAGAAGGCCCAGATTTGGTAGAGCCAGATGGGGCTCGTGAACACCATTCCAGCTAGCAGGCATGCCACCACGGCGAGCGTGAATGGTGACACCACGTTTTGCGCGGTGAGCACGATCTCCGCCGTGCCGTTCGTGTTCTCTTCCACCCATCCTTTGGCCTGGTTGAAAGGGTTCGTCACGAACGGCACGAGGCGCTCGTAGACGAAGCCACACGCGATCGCTCCAATCGCAATGGCAACAACGGAGACGGTCAGGCGATAGCGCAGCTCCCGGAGGTGATCCATGAGCGACATGGTTCCTCCGGGGCCACCCTTGGGAGGCCGAAGCCACGCGAACCGGCGCGGCTTCGACGCTGTGTCAGATGGCAAGGCCAGTCTTTACTGCTCGGGGCGCTCGACGGGCTCGTCGACGACCTGCGCATCGGTGTGCGTGGGCGTGTTCCTCGGCGCATCCACCGGCTTCTGGCCGTCGCCAGTGGTGACCTCTTCCTTGAACTCGCGGATCGAGCGTCCGACACCCTTACCGACACCCGCGAGGCGCGAGCCTCCGAAGAGCACGAGCACGACTAGCAGGATGAGGAGAGCTTCCCACATTCCGATAAACAGTGGAATGGGCATGGTTACCGCCTTTCGTTACTTGGGACAGTGTAATCCCGTTGGTGCAAGGCAACCTCGTCGAGGATGTCTTGCAGCCTAGTTACTCGCTCTGCCAGCAACCGGGCTTCGCTGCCGAAGCGACTCAGCTTCGGCTTCAACCGTGATGCGTACACGACAAGCACAATCAGCCCGGCGACACCCACCACCGCGAGGATCAGCGCAGACCAGATCATGGCAGTCAACGGTAGTACTCCAGCGCCTCGCGTGCCATCTTCCGCGCCTGCTCGGTGACGCGTTCGTCGGAAACTTCCACGACCGCGCTTCCCAGCCGCAGCAGCAGTCGGGCGGCCCAGTCGAGTGAGACGAGCGGGAACGTGATGCGCCACAGTTCGCCCACCTGCTCGCACGCCGTCGTCGGGTGATAGTCGGCGCACCACCTGCCCGCCTGCGTGACCGTGATGGTGAGCTCCGTGTGTGCATCGTTAAACCAGGTGGCAAGTTCGTCGGGAACCTCGCGCGGGGTGACGTGCTCGTCGAGCAGCTCCACGCCCACGATGCGGTCCAGACGGTAGGAACGCCACGCCTCACGCATGCGACTCCAGGCATCGAGGTAGGCGTAACCGCGGTCAGTGCGCAGCCGCATCGGCTCCACGGTGGCCTCGCGCACCTCGCCCCGGCCTTCCCTGCGATAGCGCAACAGGCAGGTCGTACCCGTCGATACAGCTTCATGCAACGTTGCGCGGACGTGTTCGTCGCCAGCGTCGACGTCGATCTCGACGCTCGCGGGCGCATCTTTCGACAGGGCTTCAAGCTTCCTGAGCGCTGACCTGGCGCCGGCATCGTCGCCTCCCAATTCCAGCACCATCCGTAGCGCGACGATGAGGCTCGCTGCCTGCGCCCCAGTGAGGCGCATGGGCCGCCCGAGCGCATCCAGGTTGGTGGCGAAAATGTGCCCGTCTTCCCGCGCACCGCCCAGATCTACCTCGAACAGGTCGCCGTAGAAGCCGCCCGGCAGCCCGACGAACTGCAAAATCGAGAGATCGGCGAGCACCCGCTGCCGGTTGATGCCGAACTCGTCGGCCACCTCCGCGACGGTCACCCCCGGGTGAGCGTTGAGGTACGGCACCAGATGCACAAGGCGTTGCAACTCAGTCATGCGTGCCTCCGGCAAGGGCCGTGAGCCGTTCGACGACGGCCTCACGCAGATGGTCAGGGGCGAGCACGAACGCGTCGGGGCCGGCCGCGCAGACTTCCGTGATGATCATGTCGTCGTTGAAGCCCCGCACCTCGCGGGCGACGAAACCTTCAGGCAACGGATCCGTCCAGGTGGCTGGCGAGGAATCCGCGAGCAGCTCGGGAGCGTCGCGCACCGCAATCACGGCGCTGGCCTGCGCAGACGTTGGCGCAAGGTACTCGGTGAGGTCGTCTGGTACTTGGAAGGCGTCGCCTGGTCCCACCGCGCGGGCCACGCCGTCGATCCGGGAGAGCTTGAACCGCCTAGGCGCCTGTCGGTCGACGTCGAAACCCAACACCAGCCACAGGCCACGCCGCTGCGAGAGCTGCCAGGGCTGCACCCGACGCGTCCGTCCACCGTACTCGAACTCGACGCAGCGCCTCGCCAGCTGTGCTTCGTAGATCACATCGAACGAGGGTTCTGTCGCGGGAATGTGCGCGCGTACGTTCGGGAGGCGATCGAGGTCGGGAGCGGCCCCTGCCGCGCGCAGCCGCTGGAGTGCCGTCGACGTGGCTTCGGCCCCGACGGAGGTCTGCCAGGCGTGCGCGGCGAGGCCGATGGCCACCAGCTCGTCGCGGGTGAACTTCACGTCGGGAAGCTCGAACTCGAGGCGGTCGATGCGGTATCCGTCCTCGTCCGTCGAGTCGGGGTCGTTGCTGCCAGTGCGCAGCGGAATGCCGAGGGCGCGCAGCTCCGCCTTGTCGCGCTCAAAGGTGCGCTCAAAGCTCGCGGTGCGGGCGTAGCCATCGACCATCTCGCGGATCTCCGCTTTCGAGAGGAAGCGTTTCGTCGTCAGCAGCGCGATCAGCAGGTTCAAAATGCGTTCCGACTTCGCGGCCGACATCGCGCCCCTCCCTTCTGCTATTTGGGCGACGGTGATTCCTTGCAGAAGCCTACCTGCACCCATCGCGATCGCCGCCCAACTGGGCGGCTACGGTGATGAGATGCACGTGGATCGCTACGCTCCTTCCCCCACCTCCGACCTGCACCTCGGCAACCTCCGCACGGCGCTCGCCGGGTGGTTGCTGGCTCGCGCGGCGGGTGGCAGGTGGTTGATGCGCGTGGAGGACCTCGACGAGGCCCGCGTGCGCGCCGCTGGCGACGCGGAGCGCCGCAACTTGGACGACCTGCGTCGACTCGGGCTCGATTGGGATGGCGAGGTGATCCGGCAATCCGAGCGCCACGATCTCTATCGCGACGCCATCGCCTCGCTCGGTGACCGCGTGTTCGAATGCTTCTGCACCCGTCGCGAGCTCGCTGCGGCCGCCTCCGCACCGCATGGCGACGACGGGTTCCGCCCCTACCCCGGCACATGCCTGCGCCTCACCGACCGTGAGCGCGAAGAGCGACGAGCTGAGCGCCGCCCTGCACTCAGGGTCAGGGCCGACGGCGCGACCTGCCGGGTGCACGACCGCTTCGCAGGCGAGGTGGAGGCCGTCGTCGACGACTTCGTGCTAGTCCGCGGCGACGCGCAGTTTGCGTACAACCTGGCGGTCGTCGTCGACGACATCGCCACCGGCGTGACGCACATCACTCGCGGCGACGACCTGCTGTCGTCGGCTCCGCGCCAGGCGTGGCTCACTGCTCAACTGGGCGGCACGCCAGCGAGCTACACCCACGTCAGCCTCGTGATGGGCACCGACGGGCGCCGCCTCGCCAAGCGCAATGGAGGTGTCACGCTCGACGAGGCGGGCGGGCCGAAGAAGGTGGTGCCTTGGCTGACGGAGTCACTCGGGTTAGGCCGATGCAACACCGCTGCGGAGGCCCTGGGCCAGATGCCTGCTGACTACGAGTTTTGGACGTCGAGAATATCGATCACGTAGACGAGTGTCTGCCCCGGCTCAAGGGCGGGCGCCGTCGTGCGACCTTCGGGGTAGGCCAGGGCTGGCGGCACTACCAGCAGCACGCGGGAGCCCGCAGTGGCACCGACGAGGCCCTTCTTCCAGCCTTCGATGAGACCCGAGAGGCGTCCCGTTTGAGGGGCCCAAGCGTCCTCGAATTCCTTGCCATCGGCCCACTTCCAAGAGCGATACTTCACCTGGACAACGCTCTTCGCCGTGACCTCGGTGCCGGCGCCCTTGATGAGCGTCGCCTTCTTGAGCTCACCCGGAGCCTGCGCCTTGGTGTCGACCTTCGCGGTGGGCACCCCCTTCGCATCAATGCTCACCGTAGGCATGCCCTCGACGGGAGGCTGCTCCTCACCGGTGGCCTCCTCGAAGTTGGCCGAGACGATGTCGACGACGAACAGCAGCGAGTCGCCCGGCTTGATCGAACCATCCGCGTTGCCTTCGGGGTACCCGTCGGCACTGGGCATGCCAATGAGTACACGCGAGCCGACGGTCTGCCCGTCGAGCCCCTTCCTGAACCCCGGCACTACCTGTCCGAGTGCGAAGGTGAGCGGCGAGCCAGACTCGTAGGAGGAGTCGAACACCTTGCCCGTCGACCCATTCACACCGACGTAGTTGACGGTGACCACCGAGTCCTGCGTGAGCTTCTGGTTGCCCTTCGAAGGCTTGAGTACCTTCGTCGTCGTCTCCTTGATGGCCCACGGCGACTTGAACGTGATCTCAGGCGTGTCGCCGTCGGTGACGGTGACGCCCTCCAAATCAGTAGATGGCTGCACGCTGACGCTCGGTTCCGCTGAGGGAGATTCAGATTCCGACGGCGACGCCGACGGAGTGCCCGGTTCCTGCGCCGTGGCCGACGCGGAGACCGTCTCGCTCGGTTTCGTCGTCTCTGTATCGGTGCCTTCCGACGGAGAGCACGACGTGAGCAGGGCAATGGATGTCACCGCAGCCAGTGCGATGGAGAAAGTCTTCGATATTGACACGCGCACGATGGTACCTCGATCCTCACAAACCTACGATGTCGAGCAGCTTGCCCAGCTCGTCGCGAGTCAACTCGCGGGTCTCCCCCACAGGCAGCTGACCAAGCCTGATGGGGCCGATGCCGATGCGGGAGAGCCTGTTGACCGGGTGGCCGACGGCCTCCATCATGCGTCGCACAATGTGGTTGCGGCCCTCATGCAAAGTGATGCGCACCAGCGACTTCGATTCGGTGTTCGACAGCAGCTTCACCTGGTCGGGCTTCACCGGCCCGTCGTCGAGACGAATACCCTTCTCCAAGCGGCGAATGACCTTGTTGTCGACAATGCCAGCTACCTCGGCCACATAGGTTTTCTTCACCTCGTAGCTCGGGTGGGCCAGTCGGTGCGCGAATTCGCCGTCGTTAGTGAGCACGATCAGGCCCTCAGTTTGGGTGTCCAGGCGCCCGACGTGGAACAAGCGACTGGTGCGTGGCGGGATGTAGTCGGCCAAGGTGGTGCGCCCCTCCGGGTCGTCCATCGTCGACACCACGCCGCGAGGCTTATTGAGCACCAGGTAGACGTGGTTGCGCGGCGACGGGATGCGCGAGCCATCGACGCGGATGGTGTCGCGTTCCGGGTCGACGCGGGTGCCGAGCTCGGTGACGATGGCACCGTTCACCTCTACCCGCCCCTCGATGATCATCTCTTCGCTCGCACGCCTCGACGCGAGGCCGGCGGCAGCGAGCACCTTCTGCAGACGCACGCCTTCGGTTTCACTCATCGATCTTCCCTTCCTGGGCAACCGCACCCAGTTCAGCTTCCAAGGCTACGGCGTCGGGGAGCCACGGCGCCAAGTCGGGCAGCTCGTCGAGGCTGTTGAGGCCCAATTTTTCGAGGAACAGCGGCGTGGTGGCGAACGTCACAGCCCCGGTGTCCTCGTCTTCGCCAGCTTCACAGATGAGCCCGCGCAGTACGAGCGTCTTCACCACACCATCGACGTTCACCCCACGCACGCCGGCGATGCGCCCCCTCGAGACGGGCTGCAGGTACGCCACCACCGCGAGCGTCTCCAGTGCGGCTTGACTAAGCTTCGCACGCTGGTTGGACACGAGCCACGCTTCGATGACATTCGCCACGTCCTCCACCGTCGCGAACCGGTAGCCACCCGCCACTTGCACCAGCCGAATACCGCGATCGTGTTCCTCGTAGAACCGGGCGATGTCGTCGAGCTGATCCGCAACCTCACTGACGGGTGCGTCCACCGCGGATGCCAACGCGTCGGCCGACATCGATTCTGTGGCCATGAGCAACAGCGCTTCGAGTGCGCGAGAAAGGCTCACTGGTCCTCCAATTCAGGTTGTGCTTCGTATTCGTCCGCCACGTCGACGGCTGCCTCGTCGCCCGCCGTCCACCGGATGCTGAGTTCGCCGAGAGGGTTGAGCTGCTCGAACGAGACTTGCTGGTGGCGAAAGAGCTCCAAAATGGCCAGGAACCTGACGACGGTGACGAGCCGATCCTCTCCCTCCACCAGGGAACGGAATGTGGCTGCACCCTCGCGACGCAGTCGGGCCCCGACGAGCTGCACCTGCTCGGTGAGACTCACCGTCGCTTGGTGCAGATGGGTGAGGGTGACCGTCGGTACTTCCTTGGGCGCCATCGACATGGCGGCGAGCTGCGCGATCTCCTCGGCTGTGGCGTGGAGCTCCACTTCCGGCAGCACGGCGACGAAGCGCTCTTCCAAACCACCTGGCCGGTAGTAACGGTGGCTGGCTGCGTCGGTCGTCTCCTCGATCCAGGCGGCGAGCTGTTTGAACGCGCGATACTGCAGGAGCCTGGAGAAGAGCAGGTCGCGGGCTTCCAACGCGGCGATGTCCTCCGGGTCTTCGGCTTCCGTGCCCGGCAGCAGGCGGGCGCACTTGAGGTCGAGCAGCGTGGCTGCCACCACGAGGAACGAGCTGGTGAGCTCCAAGTCCCAGTCGCCCTCGCGCACATGGGCGATGAACTCGTCGGTGACCTTACTCAACGCTACCTCGGTGACGTCCATCTCGCGCCTGGCGATGAGCTGCAGCAGCAGGTCAAAAGGGCCCTCAAAGTTCGTCAGGTGGACGCTGAACCCGGCCACCTGCTCGTGATGTTCGGGCGGCTTCGCGTGGGAGCGACGCTTACCCACGGAGCTCTTGGACCAGCGTGGAGTCGGCTCCGTCCTCGTACATGTCGCGGAGCGCCAGCGCCACCGCGGCGCGCACGAGACGCCCGCGGTCTACGCGGATGCTGTGCTGGCGGCGGAGCTCGAGATTGGCGTCCTCGAGGGCGAGTAACTCCTGCTCAGAGAAGTACACCGTGATCTTGTGGTCGTGCTTCACCCTCCCCGACGACGTGGGCCGCCCCGGGCGTTCGTCGCGCCGTTCGACGGCTGCCGGTTCCGGGGCGCTCGGTATGTCGGGTGCCGAGTCGGTGGCTCGAAACAGCTCCGAGGCGCCCGGCAGCGATACTCGCTTAGCCATGCCGCACCCTCAGCAGTACCTCACGGGCGAGCTGACGATACGCCTGCGCACCCGGCGACGACGACGCATACGACGTGATGGGCTCGCCCGCGACGGTAGTTTCTGGGAAGCGCACGGTGCGCTTAATGACGGTGTGGAACACCTTGTCGCCGAAGGCTTCGACGATGCGCTCCAGCACCTCGCGGGCGTGCAGCGTACGCGAGTCGTACATGGTGCCGAGCAGGCCGAGCACCTTGAGATCCGGGTTGAGGCGGTCTTGCACCTTGTCGATGGTGTCCGTGAGCAGTGCGATACCGCGCAGGGCAAAAAACTCGAGCTCGAGCGGCATGATGACCCAATCGCTCGCCGTGAGCGCGTTGATGGTCAGCAATCCGAGGCTCGGTGCGCAGTCGATGAGGATGTAGTCGTACTGGCTACGCAGCTTGTTGAGCACGCGCTGGAGGGTCTGCTCGCGGGCGACCTCGCTCACCAGCTGCACTTCCGCCGCTGAGAGATCGATGTTGGCGGGCAGAATGTCCAGCCCCGGCGTGGAGGATTCGGTAATGACTTCCTCGGGCGAGAACTCGCGGCTGAGCAGCAGGTTGTATATGGAGCGCTCGAGCGTGTGCGGGTTGATGCCGAGACCGACCGACAGCGAGCCCTGCGGGTCGAAATCAACCAGCAGCACCTTGCGCCCCGTCTCGACGAGGCACGCGCCGAGGTTGATCGTCGTGGTGGTCTTCCCTACCCCGCCTTTTTGGTTGGTGAGGGCGATGATGGTTGCACGCTTCGGCCCATCGCCCACCGGCTCAGGCTCGGGAAAATCTGGCAGGGGCCGACCCGTCGGGCCGATCTCCCCGTCGAACAACGATTCCTCAGCCAAGGCGTTCTCCTTCCGGGCGTGCATTTGTCGACATCTTACCCACTTACGCATCGAGCGTACTCGCTCTAGGCACGCGGGTGTGCGGCGGTGTGCACCTCGCGGAGTTGCTCGACTGTCACGAGCGTGTAGATCTGCGTGGTCGCCACCGACGAGTGCCCCAGCAGCTCTTGCACCACGCGCAAGTCCGCCCCGCCCGCCAGGAGATGCGTCGCGAAGGAATGGCGCAGGGAGTGTGGAGACACCTCCGTGGTCAGCCCTGCCTTCTGCGCCGCATCCTGCATCACCGCCCAGACGCTCTGGCGGCTGAGACGCCTGCCCCGCTGGTTCAGGAACAATGCGTGGTCCGCCTGCGTTGCTCTCTGCGCGAGCCCTGGGCGCGAGCGCACGAGGTAGGCGTCGAGTGCCTTCCTGGCGTAGCTGCCGAGCGGCACGATGCGTTCCTTGTTGCCTTTACCGACGAGCCGCAGCCCCAGCTCCGGGTCACGCAGCAGGGGCGCCACGTCGTCGATGTCGAGATTGCAGACCTCGCTCACGCGGGCACCCGTCGAGTAGAGCAACTCCAGCAACGCTGCATCCCTGACGCCAATGGGCTCCGTGATGTCGGGAGCAGCGAGTAGCCGAGTGACCTCGTCGACGGTGAGCGCCTTCGGGAGGCGCGATTCAAGTTTCGGCGGCGAGATCTCCTTCGCGGGGTTGTCGCGCGTCGCGCCTTCCGCCTGCGCGAAGCTGTGAAAGTTGCGTACGCTCACCAAGCCGCGCGCGACGGATGACTTCGCCACCGCCTGCGAGCGCTCCCGCACGAACTCGGAGACGTCAGTGGGCGTCACTTCGTCCACGTCGTCGATCCCACGGCGGCCGAGGAAATCGACGTAATTGGCGAGGTCGCGGCGGTAGGCGGCGACGGTGTTCGTCGACAATCCTCGCTCCACGCGGATGTGCGCGAGGAAGTCGTCGACAGCAGCCTGCACGGACGTCATTCGCGAATCGCCCAGGGTGCGTCGACGTCGCGCAGCGCATCGATGCGCCCGGACAAGCGGGCAGTTTCCAGCGCCAGGATGCCCGCCACCAGCGTCGGCGATTGGCATCGACCCGCCAACGCGGCGTCGACGAGCTCGGCTCTAGGGGCGCGCCCCACCGACATCTCCAGCTCCTCGCCTTCGAGGACAAAGCCCTCGGGTCGTGCAGCCGGCGAGAGTTCGCGCGCCAGGAAGATGCGCAACGATTCTTGGCAACCACCCGGCGTCGTGACCATGTCGATGAGCACGTCCCACCTCGCAGCCTGCAGCTGAGCTTCCTCTGCCAGCTCACGTGCGGCGGCTTCGTGCCATGGTTCACCAGGCACGTCGAGCAGACCGGCGGGAATCTCGACGAGCTCCATGCCGACGGGGTGGCGGTATTGCCTGAGTACCGCGATCTCGTCGCGCTCCTCATCCCATGCGACGATGGCGACCGCACCTGGATGGGTGGTGAATTGGCGCACCATCGTGTCTCCCGATGGGGTCTCGATGACCTCTTCGACGAAGCTCATCACCCGCCCCTCGGCGAGCACTTCGCGTGACTGCACCGGCCACTGTTGACGTCGATCTTCGATCACGTTGCTCCCATCGTTCGCCTCGAGGTTCCATCGTAGCTAGCTGAAATGAACCCTGAGAAGGCTAGATTCAACCGCATCATGGAACCCGACATCGAACTCAGCATCCTCGAACAGGCGATTATCGCGCCTCCTGTGACGCTGGGCTCGCTCGCCATTGACCTCGCAATCGGTGTCTGCGACCTGACTCCCCACATCAAGCGGCTCACGCACATTGGCGTGTTAGAGATCGCTACCACCTCCGATGGCAGCCAGCTCGCGCTCACTGCGGGCACGCCAGATGCGGTGAGCGAGGCAATGCCCAGTTCCCCAGTCGTCGACGCTTGGCTGCTCGTGCACAACGCGTGTGCCGGGCACGGCACGCGGGCGCTGCATACCCCGTCGGAGTTCGTGCAGATCGCGGCCAACTTCGCGCGCACTGCGACCAGGCTCACGCTCCTGTTGCCGCCGGCGCCCGAACCACTCGCCGCGCAGGTGTACAGCCATTACCTGGAGGCTGCTAAACATGCAGCACGCCAAGGGCTCGCAACCAACCTTCTCGTTGCGAAGAGCCTGCTGACTTCCGCGGAAGGTCAGCGGTGTTGCGACGCCGTGGCCAGCCTGGGTGCCGAGATTCGTTCGGCCCAGCACGTCGACGTGCCGCTCATTGCTTGGGAGGGCGTCGGGCTGGCTCTCATCCTCCCTGACCAGGTGCTCGCAGGCATGCTCGACGTACGCGATTACGCGGCAGCGACGTTCCAGGCCGGGCGCAAGCTCCAGGAGCTCTCTCGCGACACGGTGATCGAGATGCTCTCCGAAGGCAATACCGACGCGGTCTCCGCCCGCAAGCTGGGCATGTCGGAGCGGCAGTTTCGCCGCCACGTCTCCAACTTGATGCAGGAGCTGGGTTCGTCGAGCCGTTTTCAGGCCGGCATCGAAGCTGCCCGCATGATGCGCTGACGTTCCGAGCCACGAACTGATCCCCCACATGCCTCGTCATGCTGTGGCAGGGTTACCCCATGTCGAATATTCCCGAATGGGCCGCGGAACTCACCAGCCCGCTCGATGCCAAGCTCGGCATCACGCTGCTCGAACTCGCACCCGACCGGGTGATTGCACGCATGCCGGTGGAGGGCAACCAGCAGCCCTTGGGCCTGTTGCACGGTGGCGCCACGGGCGCCCTTGTCGAGTCTGCGGCGTCGATCGCGGCTATCGCACACGCCCGGACGATGGGCAAGGTGGCGGTAGGCGTCGATCTCCACGTCACGCACCTGGAGGGCGTGACGGCAGGCGCAGTAACAGCGACGGCGACGGCCGTCCGTCTTGGACGCACCGTCGCCGTGTACCGGGCGGAGGTTCGAGATGACGCCGGGCGGATGACCGCGGTTGGTCAGCTCACCTGTCAGTTGGTCGAACCCCGGTGAGGGCTGTTACTTGCGCTTGTTGTGGTTGATGACGCCCTCGGCGACGTCACGCATCGACTTGCGCAGATCCATAGCGGTTTTCTGAATCCACCGGAACGCTTCTGGTTCGGTGAGGCCCAAATCTTGCTGCAAAATGCCCTTGGCCTGATCGATAATCTTGCGAGATTCAAAACGCTCTTCGAGCGACGCCAGTTCGTCCTCGATGGCCTTGATCTCTTGGAAACGCCCCAAAGCGAGCTCAATGGCTGGGACCACGTCGGAGGCATCGAAGGGCTTCACGACGTACGCCATCGCACCGGCGTCGCGGGCTCGTTCGACGAGATCGCGTTGGCTGAAGGCGGTCAGCATCACGATGGGAGCGATGCGCTCCTCTGCGATGGTTTCGGCGGCCGAGATGCCGTCGAGTTTGGGCATCTTCACGTCCATAATGATGAGATCAGGCTGTAGCTCACGCGCCAACTCGATGGCTTCTTCACCGTCGCTAGCCTGGCCGGTGACCTCGTAGCCTTCCTCGGTGAGGAGTTCCACCAGGTCGAGGCGAATCAGTGCCTCGTCCTCAGCCACCAGCACGGTTGGCTTCTTCTTCTCTTCAGTCATCAGCTTCCTCACTTGCTCCGCAACGGTGATTCTGAGATATCGTACTGCGATCCGCCAAACTCTGCTCGGATCGCATCAACTGCCCTCGGTATGGCACAATGTTCCCTTGCTAGCCCGGGTGGCGGAATGGTAGACGCGCTCGACTCAAAATCGAGTGGCCGCAAGGCCGTAGGGGTTCGAATCCCCTGCCGGGTACCGCACACAAAATGGTGGGTGGCCGCGTGACATCTCTCGCGCGACCACCCACCGTTCGTTTCGTATCTGTCAGTGCTCGTCGAGATCCTTGAAGCGGTGGACGCGCAGGTTGTTGGTTTTACCCACGACGCCCATCGGCAGGCCAGAAAGAATCACAACGCGCTCGCCAACCTCGACCATGCCGTGGCTACGCAGGTAGTTGTCGAGCGATTCGACCATCTCCTCCTGCGCCTCGAAATGCGGGGTGACGACCGTGTCGACGCCCCACGAGAGTGTCATCTGCTGACGTGTGGCCTCTTCCGGGGAGAACACGAGCATCGGGATGGGCGAACGCAGACGCGACAGACGACGTCCGGTGTCACCCGACTTCGTGAAGGCGACGAGGTAGCGAGCATTGAGACGCTCGGCGACTTCCGCCGCAGCCTTGGCCAGGATGCCACCAGTGGTGTGCGGATCCCAGTCGATGTGGTGGATCTCCGAGTGGCCTTCCTTCTCCGTGGTCTCGACGATGCGAGCCATAGTGGCGACGGTGAGCACCGGGTATTCGCCGACGGAGGTCTCGCCGGAGAGCATCACCGCGTCGGCGCCGTCGAGGATGGCGTTGGCGACGTCGGATGCCTCCGCACGCGTCGGGCGGGGGTTGGCGATCATGGAGTCGAGCATCTGGGTGGCGACGATCACCGGCTTCGCCCACTTGCGTGCGGCGCGGATGATCTGCTTCTGCACCAGCGGGACGTCCTCAAGCGGAAGCTCGACACCCAGGTCGCCACGGGCAACCATGAACGCGTCGAACGAGTCGATGATGGCCGGCAGGTTCTCGATGGCCTGCGGCTTCTCGAGCTTGGCGATCACCGGGGTGCGGCGACCTTCCTCGTCCATGATTTCGTGCACGCGCTTGATGTCGTCGCCAGAACGCACGAACGACAAGGCGATCATGTCGACGCCGTGCTGGAGCGCCCAGCGCAGGTCATGCTCATCCTTCTCGGATAGCGCCGGTACGGAGACGGCCGCGCCGGGAACGTTGATGCCCTTGTTGTTGGACACAGGGCCTTCGACTGTCACTTCGGTGACGATGTCGTTGCCGGTCACTTCCTTGACGCGCAGGCCGACCTTGCCGTCGTCGATGAGGAGGGAATCTCCTGGCTTCACATCGCCAGGCAGCCCCTTGTAGGTGGTGGACACGCGGTCCTTGGTGCCGACGATGTCGTCGGTGGTGATGGTGAATTGGTCGCCATTCGCGAGCGGATACGGTTCGTCGCTCTCGAACTTGCCGAGCCGAATCTTCGGGCCCTGCAAATCCGCAAATACGCCGACGGTCTGCCCGGTGATCTGGGCTGCCTCGCGGACGTTTTGCAGGCGGGTGAAGTGTTCAGTGTAATCGCCGTGGCTCATGTTCAAACGGGCGACGTTCATGCCCGCCTGGATGAGCTCCACAAGGCGATCAACGGATTCAGTTGCTGGGCCGAGGGTACATACAATCTTTGCTCTACGCACGGACCCAACCCTACTAGAGACTTGGCGCGAACCGGAGGGGGCGTCGAGTTGTGGCACGTATCGGACAGATCGCTGCACGATCGTCCACGCAAATCAGACGTCAGTGCGTACGTATTCGAGCGCTGCGCGCAAATCGTCGGGATACTCAGAACAGAACCGAACGGGTTCGCCCGTGCCCGGGTGGATGAATCCCAGCTCGACGGCGTGCAGCCACTGCCGCTGCAGCCCCAGCGTCTCCGCCAGCGTGGGGTCTGCGCCGTACAAGGGATCGCCAGCGCACGGGTGACCGATCGCGGCCATGTGCACGCGGATCTGATGCGTCCTGCCCGTCTCAAGATGCACTCGCACAAGGGTGGCTCGACGGTGTGCCTCCAGCGTGTCGTAGTGCGTGATGGCATGACGTCCGCCGTCCACCACAGCCATCTTCCAATCGTGGCCGGGGTGACGTCCGATCGGGGCCTCGATCGTGCCTTGGAAAGGATCCGGATGTCCCTGCACGAGCGCGTGGTACACCTTCTCCACTGTCCTGTCCCGAAACGCTTGCTTTAGCACGCTGTAGGCGTGTTCACTTTTCGCGACGACCATGACGCCCGACGTGCCAACATCGAGGCGCTGCACAATGCCCTGCCGCTCCGCCGCACCTGAGGTGGCAATCGGCACGCCGACGTGCAGCAGGTGTTCGACCACGCTCGGCCCTTCCCAACCAAGGCTCGGGTGTGCCGCCACACCGACGGGCTTGTCCACCACGACAATGTCCGCGTCCTCGTGAAGGATGCGTAAGCCCTCCGCAACGCGTGGCTCGACGCTGAGCGGGGCGGGCGCAGCCTCGTCGACCACTTCCAACATGGCGCCTGCCGTCACCCGCTGCGAACCCTTCACCACAGTCGCACCGTCCAGCGTGAGACCGCCGGCTTGCAACATGGTTTCAATCTTTGACCTGCTGTAGCCACTGATCCGAGCCGCAACAACATCGACGCGTTCCCCGTCGAAGGTGTCCGGAATGAGGAACACGCTCATGCTCGATTCCCCTCGGCCTCCCCGGCTTTCTCCGCTCGACGTTCCTCACCCACGACGCTCATCACGATCAGCAGCGCTGCGGCAGCCGTGATACAGATGTCTGCGACGTTGAAGATGGCGAAGCCACGCAACTGAATGAAGTCGACGACGTGCCCGTGCAGCACCGACGGCGGGCGGACGATGCGGTCGACAAGATTGCCCGTGATGCCCGCGAGCAGCAGCCCCAGCGTGAGTGCATGCCAGCCGCGGGTGATTCTGGGGAGCCCGACGAAGATGCATACTGCGGTGGCCGCGATAGCGAACAGCGAGAACACGACGGTCGCGCTCTCCCCCATGCCGAAAGCTGCACCGGGGTTGAATATGAGTTGCAGCCTGAGCGCTCCGAGGACCCAAGCGCCAGGGACGCCGGGCTCCAGGTAAGCCAATGCCGCGAGCTTCGTGAGCTGGTCGACAGATAGCCCCAGCAGCCACAGCCCCGAGGCGATGAGCACGAGCGCGCGGTTCAGCGCCGTTCCTCGCGCTGCTTGCACCGCACGCACAGTGTTGCGCGCGGGAACACTTGGAGACGTCCCTTGCCGATCGGTTCGCCGCACACCTCGCAGTATCCATACTCGCCAGCGTCGAAAAGGTTCAGCGCTTGGCGCAGCTGGTCGGCCATCTCCTTGACGTTGGCCGCGAGCGACAGCTCCTGGTCGCGCTCGAAGTTGCTCGACCCGACGTCGGCCGGGTCACGGCCAGCACCGTCGTTGCCGCCCGTCAGGAATTCTGCGAGATCCGCCTCATTTTCTTCGACGCGCTTTTCGACGCGTTCCAGTTCGGCGACGAGCTCGTCGCGCTGCTCCTGAATTTCCTCGGGAGTCCAGGGATCTTCGCCTTCCAAGACGGGCAATGCCACGTCGGGTGACTTCTGTTCAGCCATGGTGAGACCTTCTCGTTCGGATACTGTGCAGGGGATCGTACACCACGAGTTGAGCGGCCTACAAAGAGCGGCGAGGCCGCACCCCAGTACGGTGCGACCTCGCGATCAAGTAGGAAGCGTCGAACTTACTGCTCGTCACTGCCCGCGAGGGCATCCAGGCGCGGAGTATCCGACTGGGCCTGTGCCAACTCAGGAACATCCTGCGGCTCAGGGTGGTCTTCGCCCAGCGAGGCGAGCATCTTCTGCAGCGAACCGGTGAGATTGGTGCGGTACTGCGATTCGAAGTTGCGCAGTGCTTCCACCTTGCCAGTGAGTTCGCCCTGCTCGCGCTCGAGATCAGCAAACAGCTCGGACCGCTTCGCCTCCGTATCGGAGTCGAGACGCGCGGCGCGGCTTTCCGCGTCGGAGGTCATCTGCTCGGCGTTCACGCGAGCCTCGGACTCGATGCGCTCCGCACGGGTGCGGGCATCCGTCTTGATCTCAGTAGCACGCTGTTCCGCGTCAGCCAGCTTGCGCGACGCCTCGGCCTCAGCCTCGGACACCAGTGTGGAGGCCTGCTCCGTCGCAATCTGCACGAGCCTCGTCACCGCGGGTGCGGCATCTTCCGCGGCGTGCACCGTGAGTGCCTGCGGCTGGCCGGCGACGCTCGCGATGCGGTCGTTGCGGGACTGGTTCAGCTCGCTGCGAGTCTGCTCCAGCTGCGCACGCAGCTGGGCATTCTGCTCTTCGAGTTGACGATTCTGCTGCTGCAGATCCTGGTTGGCTGCCTCGAGGCGGCGGTACTGCTCCTCATTCTGGCCAGCGACAGGGGCGACCTCCGCCGGTTGCGCGGACTGCTGCCCAGCCTCGCTACGTGCGCGCTCCAGCTCTGCACGGAGCTTCTGCAGCTCTTCGTCCTTCGCGGCGATCTGCTGGCGGGCCTCGTTGAGCTCACCGTCGTTGTCAACTGGTGCCCCGGTCGATGCGGATTCGAGCTCACGCCGCATCACGTCGCGGTCGTTCTCGAATGCGGCGAAGCTCTCCTCCACCTTGTCGATGAAGTTGTCAACGTCTGCTACCGCGTAGCCCGTTTCGCGCGGACGTGCCATGCGAAAACGGATCCGACGCACCTCTTCAAGAGTGAGGCTCATGTGCGCTCCAAACTATGAGAAAAACTCGGTTGTTTATCAGGTTAGCCTAGCGGCATCCGTCGAATCATTCTAAAGGACGAGCCCCACACGCCGTCCAGGGCACGTCAAAACGGGATGAAACGCAGCAACACCTGGCACACCTGCAGCCCGATAATCAGCACGAGCACCGACATATCGAGTGCCACGTTGCCAATGCGCAGCGGTGGCACAACCTTCTGCACCCATCTGACCGGCGGGTCGGTGATGGTGTAGATGCCCTCCACGAGCACCAGCACCAGGCCCTTGGGCATCCAGCCGGGAGAAAACTGGGGAATCCAGGAAATGAAGATTCGCCCAATCAGGATCCACACGTACAGCGTGAGGATCCACCAGCAGACGAAGGCAACCACCGTCAGCTCTGGTTGAAGAACCCGCCTGAAGCGATGCGTTCTTTATCTTCGGGGCCAACGACGAGGCCTGCCGGGCAGAGCAGGAATACCTTCGTCGAGACGCGCTCAATATTGCCTCGGAGCCCGAAGATGAGGCCGGCAGCAAAGTCGACGAGCCGCTTGTCGTCGCCTTCCTCCATGTCGGAGAGGTTCATGATCACGGGTACGCCGTCGCGGAAGTTCTCTCCGATGACGCGCGCTTCGTTGTAGGAACGCGGACGGACGCTCACGATGCGGCTCAAGTCGGCCACCTCCGGTTCTTGGCGGTTCTTGGCAGGGGTTCGTGGGCGCGTGGGCTGCTGCATGGGCAACGCAGCGCTCGCCTCGTCGCTGAGCTCCTCATCGCCGACGATGACCTCATCGGTCAGATCAGCGGACAGCTCATCGTCACGACTGTCGTATCGACCGTCATCGACCAGGCCCATCCACGCCGCAAGGCTTCGAACTCCCACTGTCGCCTCCTGAAGAGAACTATGTACCCTTGAAGGCTAGCAAGCCACACGCAAAAGCACCGGGTGCGACGCGCAGAGAGATCAGCGCGATTCGGCCTTACTTCATGAAGTCGGGCACGTCGAGATCGTCGTCGGCGGGACGAGGCGCCATGGGGCGCGGCGAGGGCATGGGGCCAGCCTTCGGAACGTCGCTCGATTCCCTCGGTGCCTGTGCCGGCTGACCAGGGCGCTTCTGGTGATCCGACGGGTTCCCCTGCGGCGCACGCTGCTGAGCGGCAGGCTGCTGCTCACGCTTCTTCGGGACGCCGCCGTCAAAGCCGGCGGCGATCACCGTGACGCGCACCTCGTCGCCGAGGGCATCGTCGATGACGGTACCCCAGATGATGTTTGCCTCGTCGTGGGCTGCTTCCTCGATGAGCTTGGCGGCACCGGAGACCTCCAGCAGGCCGAGGTCGGAGCCACCGGCCACCGACAGCAGAACGCCGCGAGCGCCGTCGATGCTGGCCTCGAGCAGCGGCGAGCTGATGGCCATTTCGGCAGCGACGCGGGCGCGATCTTCACCCCGGGCAGAGCCGATGCCCATGAGCGCGGAGCCGGCCTGGCTCATGATGGACTGCACGTCGGCGAAGTCGAGGTTGATCAGGCCAGGGGTGGTGATGAGGTCGGTGATGCCGGACACACCTTGCAGCAGCACCTGGTCGGCCGACTTGAACGCATCGAGGATGGAGACCTCGACGTCGGTCATCTCCAGGAGCTTGTCATTCGGGATGACGATGAGAGTGTCGACCTCTTCGCGCAGGTTGTCGATACCAGCGTCCGCCTGCGTAGAGCGACGCTTGCCCTCGAACGAGAAGGGGCGTGTGACCACACCGATGGTGAGTGCGCCCAGCGAGCGGGCGATCTTCGCGACGATGGGTGCGGCACCAGTACCGGTGCCGCCGCCTTCACCGGCGGTGACGAAGACCATGTCAGCGCCCTTCAGCGCCTCCTCGATCTCGTCGGAGTGGTCTTCAGCTGCCTGACGACCTTTCGACGGATCGGCGCCAGCGCCCAGGCCGCGCGTCAGTTCGCGGCCGATGTCGAGCTTGACGTCCGCGTCGCTCATGAGCAGCGCCTGCGCATCCGTGTTCACTGCGATGAACTCCACGCCCCGCAGCCCGGCCTCGATCATGCGGTTGACTGCGTTGACGCCGCCGCCACCGACGCCGACGACCTTCAGCACGGCTGGGTAGTTCTGAGATGCGCTTGTCATTGTCTGCCTTTCGGCCAAGGGGAGACTTTCTTCCCATGAAGGCTATGGATAAAAACGTGTAGCGTCCAACATACAACGCCCAAAAGGCTCAAGTTGTCTCAAGTACTACTTGAGGGTTTGCCGTTCGCGGTGATTATTTCGTCGTCGGGTGCGTGGGCGCGGAAACGTCGTACACCTTCGCGTCGACGCTCAGCAGAGCTTCGAGGACCTCTGATTTCAGCTCGGATTCGTCGGCGCTCCCCCACACGATTGACCGGTGATCCTCAAGGCTCACTTCGATGCGGTCCACGGACTTGGCGCGGATCAGGGTGACCTGCTTCCTCGCGGCCTCCGGGATGTGCGTCGCCACAGTAGCCACATCACGACGGATGCGTGCGCCGTCGCGACTGAGCTTCACCTCAGGCAGCGTCTTCGAACGTGCCTGCCCGGTACGGAACTCCACTCCTTCGGCATCTACCCAGGCAAAGGCTTCGCCCTTCGCAAGCTGATAGATGGCCACGCGTTCGCGCACCTGGATGCGCACGGCGTTCGGGTAATCCACGCTCACATCAGCGCTACGCACTTCGGGAAGTTCCTCGACGCGTTCCCTAATGGCACCAGTATTCAGACGGGCGAGCGGCACGTTCTTGGGCACCGCGGCGGCCTCCTTGATGGCATCGCTGGTCAGCAGTTGCTCCCCCTCCACTACCGTTTCATCAGCCGAGAAAGTGGTGGACAGCAGGAACAACCAGACGAGAAACCCCGCCAGTGCGACGAGGAGGACCCCCACGCCAATACCGATCCACAGCTTCAGACGCCGCTTCGAACGCTGGGCGTGTACAGATTTCGCGAACTCACTGGGGCTACTCACGTTGCTCCAGGAGCGTCGCGAGCATCGGCCCGACGAGGGTCACATCGCCTGCCCCGAGCGTGATGACGAGGTCGCCAGGGCGCGCGATGTCGTTGAGCACGTCGGGGAGCTCGCCCTTGTCTTTGACGAATCGCACATCGCGAGCGCCATGCTTGCGGGCGGCGTCGACGACGATCTGCCCGGTCACGCCGGGGATCGGGTCTTCACGGATCGCTTCGATGTCGTTGACCACGACGATGTCCGCACCCGTGAGCGCTTCTCCGAACTCGTCACAGAAATCGAGCGTGCGTGAAAACAGATGCGGTTGGAAACAGGCGATGAGCCTGCCTTCTAAGCCCGTCGCTTCGTTGCCGGCCTCCGTCGCACGGCGTCCGGCGGTGAGCGCTGCGCGGATCTCCGTCGGGTGGTGCGCGTAGTCGTCGTAGACCCGCACGCCCGCGGTGTTCGCGACGAGCTGGAAGCGTCGCAACGTGCCCACGAAGGTCTCGAGCGCCTCGACCGCGCTTGCGTGCGACAGCCCGACGGCGCGCCCCACCGCGTACGCTGCGGCGGCGTTGGCGAGGTTGTGGTTGCCCGGCACCTGCAGCTCGATGCTGCTCGAGTCGTGGCCATCGGTGATCGTCGCGACGGAGCCCGTCGCGGTGGGCTGCACGTCCAGGAACCGCACGGTGGCGTCGTCGGCCTCGCCGTAAGTGACCACGTCGCGCCCCTCGGCGATGAGACGCTCGGCGAGCACTCGGCCGCCGTGATCGTCGATGCCGATGATGATGGTCTCGACCAGCGGCTGTGTGGCGAACTGGTAGAACCCCTCTGCGTAGGCGGCGGGCGTTCCCCAGTTATCGAGGTGATCGGCCTCGACGTTCGTGATGACGACGATCTTCGTCGGGTACTGCAGGAAGGAGCCGTCCGATTCGTCCGCTTCTACGACGAAGGGGTCGCCGCTGCCGATGGCGGAGCTGACGCCGGTGGTCACCAGTGGACCGCCGATCACGTAGCTCGGGTTCGTCCCGGCTTCGCTCAGCATCACCGCGGTCATGGCGGTGGTGGTGGTTTTGCCGTGCGTGCCGGTGATGGCGATGCCGGTGCGCCCGAGCATGAGCGCAGCGAGCGCAGCCGAGCGGTGCCAGACTCGCAGCCCACGGCGTCGCGCTTCCATGAGTTCGACGTTGCTCTCGCGCACCGCCGAGGAGATCACGACGGTCTGCACGTCATCGGCGATCTGGGCAGGATCGTGGCCGACGTATACCGTCGCACCTGAGCGCTCCAGCTCACGCAACGCCCTCGAGTCGCTCTGGTCTGAGCCGGTGACCTTGATACCCAATTCGACGTAGAGACGCGCGATGCCGCTCATCCCGGCCCCACCCGCGGCGATGAAATGCACGGGGCCTATTTCGGAAGCCGGCTCAACGTGGATAGGAGTGACCAGCATCGCCTCATCCCTTTCTATCGATAACCTCGAGCACTGCGCGCGCCATCACGTCGGCTGCGTCAGCCGGGTACATCGCGCGAGCCCGTTCGGACATCGCTTCCAGCGTGCCCTCGGTGCGGAACAGTTCGAGCACCCGGAACGACAACACCTCGGCAGTCAGCTCGGATTCTGGAAGCAGCACTCCCCCGCCTGCCTCGACGAGCGCCGCCGCGTTCTTGCCCTGCTCGCCGTTACCCCACGGCAGCGGGATGAAGATGACGGGGAGCCCACTGATGGCGGTTTCCATCACGGTGCCGGCGCCCGCCCGGCCCACCATGAGGTCGGCGGCTGCGTAGGCGGTGGCCATGTCGTCGACGAACGCCACCGGCCGGTACTGGGCGCCCGAAGCGTGGGTGATGGTGGGGTCGTCGTCGAAGTTCTTCGGCCCCAACACATGCAGGATGTGGATGCCTTCAGCGAGGAGCGCGTCGCGGGCTTCGACCACGGCACGGTTAATGGCCTGAGCACCCTGCGACCCCCCGCTGACGAGCAGCGTGCGACGATCCGGGTCGAGCCCGAACAGCTCCCGCGCCTCGCTCTGGCTCACCTGTGGGTGGGTGATACGTCGGTTGATCGGCATGCCCACGACCGTGGGGTTGCCGGGCATGGGGGTGTCGAACGTGGTGCCGACGAAGCTCGCCCACCGTGCACCAATCTTGTTGGCGATGCCGGGAATGTGGTTGGCCTCATGCACCAACATCGGCACCTTCATCCACCGCGCAGCAAGGTAGACGGGGATGGAGACGTAGCCACCAAACCCGACGACGGCGTCGGCCTTCCTCTCTCGGAGAATGGCCTTTGATTCCCGCACCGCTTTGGTGAGCCGGTACGGCAGCTTGAGCAGATCGAGGTTGGGTTTGCGGGGCAGCGGCACGGGAGTAATGAGCTCCAGGTCGAGCCCAGCTTCAGGGATCACGCGCACTTCAAGACCGCGCGCCGTACCCACGGCGACGAGTTCGTCGACGCCGAGCTCGGTGAGCGCCTGGGCGGTGGCGATCAGAGGCGAAGTATGTCCGGCGGTGCCTCCGCCTGCGAGGACCACGCTGGTCACGATTCTCCCTTCGTCGCAGCCATGACGCTTGTCATGCGAGGACGTTTGTTGCTGCGTTTACGCTTCTTGGCCGCAAGGTAACGGCGAGCTTCGGGCGTCGCTTTGGCACACGCCAACAGCACGCCAACGCCGAGCAGGTTCGCCAACAGCGCGGAGCCACCGTAGGACAGGAACGGCAGCGGAACACCGAGTACGGGCAGCAGGTGCAGTACCACGAAGATGTTGATGATGGCCTGGGTGAGGCACCATCCGGTGATGCCGCCGGCCGCGATTCTGCCGAACAGCGAATCGGAGCGCAGAGCAATCTGGAATCCGGCGAAAGCAATGAGCGCGAATGCGAGGATCACCGCGAGCACGCCGAACAGCCCGAGCTCTTCCCCGATCACCGCGAAGATGTAGTCAGTGTGGGCGGCGGTTTTCAGCCCGCCCCATTTTTGCTTACTGGCTCCGAGCCCGAGGCCCCACCAGCCGCCGGAAGCGAGCGCGTACAGCGCGGACATCGGTTGGGCGGCGAGGTCAGAGTTCGACGCGGGGTCGAGGAAGATCTTGATGCGGTCCATCCGGTTGCCCGAGCCGTACACCAGCAGGCCGACGAGGGTGGCGGCGAGGATGCCGAACGGCAAGAGGAGTTTGATGGGCGTGCCGACGAACCACAACACCAACGCCAAGATGGCGGCGACGATCATGCCAGTACCCAGGTCACGCCCCGCCAAGACGAGCATGAGCACGACGGTGCACAGGCCGAACGGCCACACGAGGTGCCGAAGATCATGAATGAGGTGACGTTTGCGGTGCAGCACCGCTGCCGAGAACACGACGATGGCGAGCTTCGCGAATTCGGAGGGCTGAATCTGGATAGGGCCGATGGCCAGCCAGTTCTGGTTGCCGTAGTTGTGCACGCCCATCGGGGATATGACGAGGATGAGCAGCACCGTGGCCAGTGCCCACGCCGGCCACCCAATGCGGATGAGGAAGTCGATGCTGAACTTGGAGAGTACCCACGCGCCCAGCAATCCGACGATGAGGAACGAGAACTGGCGGATGGCGAAGTAGTACGGGCTGTAGTTCCACCCTTGCGCCAAGGGCGCGGAGGCTGAGAGCACCATGAGGGTGCCGAGTCCGACGAGGAACCCAACGCTCGCGATGATGAACCAGTAGGGCGCCATCGGCGCGTCGACGAGCGCGCGGAGCTGGTGTCGCGTCGAGGATGTGCGCGGGCCCGACGGGGCTTCGACGGCCATGCGACTTCCTTCCTCTAGCGCGATTGCAGGTATTCCTTCACCGCGGCGGCGAAGGCCTCTCCGCGTGCCGCATACCCACTGAACATATCCAGCGAGGCTCCGCCAGGAGACAGCAACACGACGTCACCGTCCGAAGCGATATCTCCTGCCAATCGCACCGCCTCGGCCATAACACCAGTGTCGGATGAATCGAGCACATGGACGGGGACCTCGGGCGCGTGTCGGGCGAGCGCGTCGGCAATGACGTGACGGTCGACGCCGAGCACGATCGCCGCACGCATGCGGCGAGCGTTCGCGTCGATGAGGTCGTCGAAGGACGTTCCCTTCGTCTGCCCGCCTGCGATCCACACGAAGTGGTCGAAGGCTTGCATGGCTGAGTTCGCCGCGTGGGGGTTGGTGGCTTTGGAGTCGTCGACCCAGCGAATGCCACCGTGCTCCGCGACCGTGCTGATGCGGTGCCCATCCAGCTGCACATCGCGCAATCCTTGGGCTACCGCTTGCGGCCGCACACCGAAGCTTCGTGCCAGCGCTGCTGCAGCGAGTGCGTTGGCCACGTTGTGGGGCGCGTTCGGCTGTACGTCGTCGATGCTCGCAACTTCGAGCGCCGACGTGGCGCGCTGCTCGACGAATGCCCTGTCGACGAGGAGGTCGTCGACCACACCCATCATCGAGCGCGCTGGTGTGCCGAGCGTGAACCCGATGGCGCGAGCCCCCTCCTGCACGTCCGCTTCCTCCACCATGTGTTCGGTGACAGGTTCGTCGACGTTGTAGACGCACGAGTGGCTCACGCGCTCGTAGATGCGGGCCTTGTCGTCTTGGTAGCGCTGGTAGCCGTCGGCACAGGGATACCACTCGAGGTGATCTTCGTGAATATTGAGCACGGCGGCGGAGTGCAGGGCGACGGTGTGCACGTAATGCAGCTGGAAGCTCGACAACTCGATTACGAACACGTCGTAATGTTCGTCGTCCAGCACGGCTTCGATGATGGGGCGCCCGATGTTGCCAACCTGAGCGACGGTGAGCCCGTCGGCTCTCAGCATCGCGGTGGTCATCTGCGTGGTGGTGGTTTTGCCGTTGGTGCCGGTGATGCCAATCCACGGCACGGCACGGTCGGGCTGCATCATGCGCCACGCCAGTTCGATGTCGCCCCAAACGGGGATGCCCGCATCGTGGGCGGCCTGCAGGAGCGGAGCGTCGGGGCGCCAGCCTGGCGAGGTCACGACGAGGTCAGTGCCCTCAGGCAACACTGCGGTGGAGCCGGGGCCGGTGGTCACCGTCGCGCCGAGCACGCGTAGCAGTTCGGCCTTGTCGTGATGGCGGTCGGCATCATCGAGCACCGTCACGTTGGCGCCCAGCTCGAGCAGACCGTCGGCGGCGGAGAATCCCGTCACCCCGAGCCCGGCGACGACGGCGTGCACGTCCGACCAGTCGGAGAGCCGGTTCATACCGGCCAAGCGGGCCTCACTCACTGCCCCACCACCCATTCGGCGTAGAAGATGCCGAGGGCCAGAGCCACAAAGAGCCCACAGATAATCCAGAACCGGATGACGACGGTGACTTCCTGCCACCCCTTCAGCTCAAAGTGGTGATGGATCGGGGTCATCTTGAAGATACGTTTGCCCTTGGTGAGCTTGAAGTACGACACCTGCAGCATCACGGAGCCTGCTTCGAGCACGAACAGCAGGCCGATGATCACCGCGAGCAGCTCAGTGCGCGTCATGACAGAGATGCCGGCGAGCGCACCGCCGATAGCAAGCGAACCGGTGTCACCCATGAAAATCTTGGCCGGCTTGGCATTCCACCACAGGAACCCGAAACACGCGGCCGCGAGCGAGATTGCGACGACGCCCAGGTCGTAGGGGTCGCGCACGAGATAGCAGCGTGGGCCGGCCGTCGACGTGCGCCCGCACCACTGGTTCACCTGCCAGATGGAGATGAGGGTGTAGGCCGCGAACACCAGCGACGCGGAGCCGGCCAGCAAGCCGTCGAGGCCGTCGGTGAGGTTCGTCGAGTTGGACCATGCCGCGACGAGGAAGGCGATGAATGCGATGGCGACCACCGCCGGCAAGGCAAGCCAGGTGATGTCGCGCAGGAAGGAGATTGCGTTGGAGCCAGGTGTCGCCCCGCGAGTTCCAGGGAAATGCAGCACGGCCCAACCAAAGATGCCGCCGATTAGAAACTGCCCGAGGAGCTTACCTTTCGGCGTGAGGCCGAGGCTGCGTTCCTTCGAGATCTTGGACCAATCGTCGAGAAAACCGAGCCCGCCCATGGCGAGCGTGAGCCCGATGAGCAACATGCCGGACAGCGTGGGGGGATTCCACAGCACGAGGTGACTCACAAAGTACGCGAATGTCATCGCCAGAATGATGACGAGGCCACCCATCGTCGGGGTGCCGCGTTTCACTTGGTGCGAGTCCGGCCCGTCTTCACGGATGAACTGCCCGTACCGCTTCGTGGTGAGGTAACGGATGAGCACCGGCGTCCCCACGAGGGTGAACACCATCGACAGGCCTCCGGCCAACAGGATGTTGATCACTGTGCTTCCTCCAAGGCTGCTGCGACCTGTTCGAGGCCCACGGCTCTAGATCCTTTCACGAGTACGACGTCGCCTGCGCCTGGCGCAAGGTGGCGTGCCACCTCGTCGCGAGTGGCCACGACGCATTCTGGCACGCCTTCGGCAGCGCCTTCGACAATCGCTGACGCATACTCTCCGACAGCCACGACTGTACTGAACCCGAGGTCTGCGCAGCGTCGGCCGATGCCGACGTGAGCATCGTAGGCGTTCGCGCCCAGCTCAAGCATGTCGCCGAGCACCGCCGTCGCTGTCGCTCCCGGATGGGCCTCGCGATTGATGTCCACCATCTCTGCCACCGTGTCTAGCGCGGCAGTGACGGATTCGGGGTTGGCGTTGTACGCGTCGTTGATGAGCAGGGCGCCGGAGGGCAGTTCGCTGAGCGCCATGCGCCAGTCCGAGCGTGCGGCCGCCGCGCTGAGGGCAGCAGCGACGCGCTCCACATCCATGCCGGCAATCACACCGACGGCAGCCGCGCTCAGTGCGTTACCCACCTGGTGGCGGCCCACGACGCTCAGGGCGACGGGAGCGCTGCGCGTGCCCTGATCGTCGCTCACCTCCAGCGTGAATCGCGGGCGACTGACTGCGTCGACGGTGATGTCGCGCGCCGTGACGCGCAGATCTCCCTCGGGCAGCGCGCCCGTACCGACCCAAGCGATACGCGCCTTCGTCTTTGACGCCATCGCCCGCACGCGCTCATCGTCGGCGTTGAGCACTGCCCAGCCGTCGGCGGGGAGGTCTTCAACGATCTCCGATTTCGCCTGCGCGGTCACTTCGATGCCGCCGAACTCCCCGGCGTGCGCCGAACCAACGTTGAGGGCGACGGCGATGTCGAGGGGAACGAGCGATGTCAGCCACTTGATGTGCCCAATGCCTCGCGCACCCATCTCACTGACAAGGAATTTCGTGGTGTCGCCGACACGGCAGGCAGTGAGCGGCACGCCGATCTCGTTGTTGAGGCTACCGCTGGGAGCCACCGTCTCGCCCGCTTGTTCGAGCACCTGGAAGATGAGGTCTTTGGTAGATGTCTTTCCCGACGATCCCGTCACGCCGATCGACACCATCCCCCGGGCTCGCGCCTCCTTCACGACACCTCGGGCAATCCAGCTGAGCGTCTGCACGGAATCCTCGCCCAGCAGGTGCGGCACGTCGGCGTCCGTCACGTACATGCCGACGACCGCGCTCGCCCCGGCTTCTTGCGCTGCGGTGGCGAAGGTGTGCCCATCCACGCGCTCTCCGGGGATAGCGACGAACACCGCGCCGGGCGTAACCGCTCGGTTGTCGGTCACCACGTCGGGGCCGACGAGCACGTCGTCGCCCACCACTTCCACTGCGGCTGGCTGCATGAGCGCCACCAGTTCAGAGAGTTTGCGCTGTTTCACCGTCGGTCCTCCTGCAACTTCGCCCAGGCATCGCGGGCCACCTCAACGTCATCGAACTCGACGACGCGATCGGCCAGAATCTGCCCTTGCTCGTGTCCCTTGCCCAAAATGGCGACTACCCCTTCGCGCTTGGTGTGTGCGAGCGCGTAGGCGATGGCGTCAGCACGCCCGGCCACTTCCACCACTTCGGCGCTATGCCCGTGTGCTCCCTTGAGCGTGGCCGCACGGATGGCCGCTGGGTCTTCGGTGCGCGGGTTATCGTCGGTGATCACCACCTGGTTGCTGTGACGCGCGGCCGCAGCTCCGATGAGCGGGCGTTTCACCGGATCGCGGTCTCCCCCACAGCCCACCACCGTGGTGAGTGGGCCAAGCTGCGCGAGCTCCTCGACGGCGGCCTCCACCGCTTGCGGCGTGTGTGCGAAGTCGACGAAGACGAGTGGAGCGGCGTCGTCCAAGATGGCGCGCTGCATCCGACCGGGCACCTGCGCGTCGGTCAGCCCATCGACCGCACGCTCGGCATCGAACCCCGCGGCGTCGAGCATGGCGAGGGCGAGCACCGTGTCGATCATGTTGTGCATGCCGGGCAGCGCCAGTTCGACGGTGAGCACCCCGCCATCCCGGCGCACTGTGCCTCTCGTGCCCAACCGGCCGTGCGGGGCCACGTCGGAAAGCACCCAATCGGCGTCGCGCGTGCCCACGGTCGTGAGTCGCATCGCGCCCTGCTCACGCACCATCGCAGCCAACTGCGCGCCATGCTCGTCGTCAGTCCAGATAACCGCGGCATCGGCGCGGCCAGGTTCGAAGAGCTTGCGCTTGGCAGCGAAGTACTCCTCGAGCGTGTGGTGGTAGTCGAGGTGGTCTTGCCCGAGGTTCGTGAACCCGACGACATCGAAGCGTATGCCCTGCACCCTATCCAGCGCGAGCGCGTGCGATGACACTTCCATCGCGACGGCGCTCGCCCCTCGTGCGCGCATCGTGGCGAGCTGCTGCTGTAGATCCGTCGCTTCGGGAGTGGTCACCGTGGTGCTGCGCGCTTCGAGCGCGGCACCGTCGAGGCGCGCGCCAAGCGTGCCAACGGTTCCGACCGACGAGCCGAGCGTCCTCAATGCTTCGGAGATGAGGGCGACGGTCGTCGTCTTGCCGTTTGTGCCCGTCACACCGAGGGCGGTGAGGTGCTCCGTCGGGTGCCCGTGGAAGGCGGCTGCGGCGTCGCCAAGCGCCCGACGGGCGTTGTCCGCCACCACCAGCGGCACGTCGACGTCGCCTGCGATCGCGGCGCCGTCGGCGTCGGTGAGCACCGCTGCGGCACCAGATGCAACCGCTTGGCCCACGAACCGTGCGCCGTGCGTGCGCTGCCCCGGCAGCGCGGCGTACAACCAACCGGGCTGCACATCTCTGGAATCCAGCGTGATCCCAGTAATAGCCACGTCCGCTGTCGCCTCAGGCAGAAACTGCCGAAGGCTCACGGCACCGGTTGAATGTGCATGCATGTCGGGCATTATTCAAAGGTTAGCGGTTCTCGCGGCGCCTTGGTGGTGGAAGGCAGCACGTTGTACCTAGGCAGCGCAACCTGCAGCACCTGGTTGACGACGGGCAATGCCAGGCGACTACCGAGGTTGCCATTGGCCGGCTGGTCGATCACCACGTACACGAGAATCTGCGGATCCTCGGCGGGCGCAACGCCCACATACGACGCGGTGAATCCCTTGTAGCACTTGCACTTGGGGTTGTAGCGCTGGGCTGTCCCCGACTTGCCGGCCACACGGTAGCCGGGGATCGACCGCTCCTCGGGGTCAGCCATGGTGACGGCTTCCATCATGTTGACGGTCATGGCGGACGCTTCCTCCGAGATGACCTTCCGGCTCGTCGGTTCCTTGCGCTCCAGCTCATTGCCTTCGGCGTCCTTCGCCGACTTGATGATGGTCGGCTGGTGGTACGTGCCGCCGTTCACCACTGAGGCGAGCGCGCCCGCCATCTGCACTGCGTTGACGGACAGGCCCTGCCCGAACGAGATCTGATCGCGAGTGAAGTCAGCCATGTCAGCCGCAGGGAGGTGACCCTTTGCCTCGCCGGGCAGCCCGACACCCGTGCGGTTCCCCAGACCGAAGCTGGAGAGGTAGCTGTGCAGCTGCCCCTTATCCATCTGACGAGCGAGCTCGATGGTGCCGATGTTCGACGACTGTGCGACGACGCCCCGCGCCGTGAGCTGCAGCGTGCCGTGCTCGAACGAGTCGCGGACGTAGCCGGAGCCGGAGGCGATCTTTTCTGGTACCCGAACCTTCGTATCAGGCGTGACGAGGCCTTGGTCGGCCAGCGCCGCCATGGTGAGCACCTTCTGCGTCGAGCCCGGCTCGTAGGCTTGGGTCACCGCACGGTTACCGAGATCCTCTTGATCCGCCGCGCCGGGGTTGGACGAGTCGAAGGTGGGCAGCACCGAGAGCGCGAGAATCTCACCGCTCTTGACGTTCATCGCCACCGCGGTCCCCGTCTTCGCGCCCGCCTTCTGGATCCCTTGGGCTAAGAACTGGTCGGTCATCCACTGCAGATCAGAGTCGATCGTGAGCTGGTAGCTCGCGCCATCCTTCGCGGGAACCATGGTGTTCGTCCCCAGCGGGATGCGGCCATAGGTAGAGCGGTCAAACGTGCTCGTGCCGTTGACGCCCTCGATCTCCTTCTCCAGCGCGAACTCGAGCCCGCTCGCACCGTCGCCTTCGCCGTTGACGAAGCCCACGACGTTGGAGCCGGTCGTACGGTTCGGGTAGGAGCGAATCGGGTCGGACTCGCCAAACACGCCGTACCAACGCTTCGCCCCGTGTTCACCGACGTCTTCTCCCCCGACGCCAGCGTTCATGTCGTCTTGGATGCGGGTGAACGTGTGGGCGGAGACGCGTCGGGCTACCACCTCGTACTGCGAGCGCTTCCCCGTCTTCGTATCGCGACGGTCGAAGATCTCGAGGTAGTCCTCCTTGCGCCCGCCGAGGTGCTTCACCAGAATGTCGGCGACCGCGCCCGGGGCCGCTGCGGCTTCGGCCTGCTTCTGCGCAGACATCTTGTACCGCTTGTCAGCGCCGTTGGTCTTGATCATGTCGGGGTCGACGAAGATCATGAAGCCCGGTTCTGTTTCCGCGAGCACTACCCCATTGCGATCCAGGATTGCGCCGCGCTGGGCAGGGATGTCGCGGGAGATCTGCATCTTCTTGGCCGCCTCCGCGGCGAAGGCCTGCGGGTCGAGTGCTTGTAGTTGGAACGCCCGGGCACCGGCAACACCCAGCATCAGCGTCACCACGACGAGGAACACGCCGAAGCGGGTGTGCGCTTTGCCGAGCTTGACGACGCGCTTGCCTCGCGTCTTGTACCGAACCCCCGAGCCGCGCGTGGAGGAAGCGGTATCGACGATCTTCCTACGCCCAGATTTCCCCGATGAACGGCGCGCGGACTTCGTCGGGGCTGTGGCGGGTGCGCGACGCGTTCTCGCGGTCGCAGCACTGCGGTGCGAGCGCTTCGTCATCATTCGCCTCCAGGGTTGTTCGAGGGCTGAGGTGTGGGAGCTGCGCTCGGCGCGGGTGACGCCGACGGCTGAGGCGCCGCCGGCTGTTGTGCAGCGACGACGTCCTCGGGGCGTTCACTGGGCTCCTCCGGCTTCGGCGTCGGCGGCACAGGCGACGGGGTCACCACCGGGCTCGGCGAGGGCGACGGCGTGGGCGTCGGCTGCGGCTTCTGCCCGCGCAGCTCCGGGAATTCGTTGCCGCGCACCTTCGTCGGTTCGCCAAGCACCTTGCCCGAATCCAGCATGACGAACGCGGGGTACGGGTTGGGCACCATGTTGAGCTCGCTCGCCCGCATCGCCAGGGAACCTGTGCTGGACAGCCCCTCGAGTTGCGTGCGCAGCGACGCCGATTCGTACTCGAGCTTCTTCGCCTCGCTCTGCAACTTGGTGAGCTCGTTGGCCTGGGCACCGATCGATGTCGTCACGACGAGGACACCTGCGAGGCCCAACCCAATGATGGCGACGATGATCAGGGCGAACCTGACCGTCGAAATAGTTCCTTTGGTGGTTGTTCCGCTCATGAACGCTCCCTGACCCTCTTGGCGATCCGCAGCCGTGCCGAGGCGGCCCGCGAGTTAGCATCAATTTCGCTTTGCTCAGGGCGCTCGGCGCCCTTGGTGACGAGCGTGAACTCCGCTCGCATGTGTTCCGGTACGACGGGAAGGTTGCGCGGCGCACTGTCGCTCGACGCCTGCGCGAACACGCGCTTGACGAGGCGATCTTCCAGCGAGTGATAGCTCAACACCGCGATCTGCCCGCCAACAGCGAGCGCGTGCACCGCCGCAGGCAGAACGCCTTCCAGCGCGTCGAGTTCGTGGTTCACCTCGATGCGTAACGCCTGAAACGTGCGCTTGGCGGGGTGCCCACCCGAGTACCGGGCCGCCGCGGGGATGGCGTCGCTGATGACACGCACGAGCTGGGCCGAGGTCTCGAATGGGCGAGCCTCGACGATGGCTCGCGCAATGCGATCCGCGAAACGCTCCTCGCCGTATCGCTTGAGGATGCGCGCGAGGTCGGCCACGTCGTAGGTGTTCAGCACGTCGGCGGCTGTTTCACCCTCCTGCTGATTCATACGCATATCCAGCGGAGCATCGACGCGGTACGTGAAGCCGCGTGCTTCCCGATCAATTTGCAGCGACGACAGTCCGAGGTCGAGCAAGATTGCATCGACGCGCGTGAGTCCGAGGCTGGCAAGCACGTCGGGCAGCTCGTCGTAGACGGCGTGGACGAGGGTGATTCGATCCTCGTACTCCGCCAAGCGCTCCGCGGCGACCTGGAGGGCGTCGGTGTCGCGGTCGATGCCGATCAGTCGCGCGTTGGGGTTGGCCGCCAGCATCGCCTTGGCGTGCCCACCAAGGCCGAGTGTGCCGTCGACGTACACCGCCTCGGGGTGCTGCAGGGACGCAGAGAGGACGTCAACGATGCGGTCCCGCATGACCGGCACGTGTACGTCCATCTCTCGACCCTTCCAATGTGATTGACGTGCAGTTGCGCATTGTTGTGCTGCGTCCTGCCCCCTGGTCCCCGTCCGCCTGGCGACCTGACAACGGGGAAGAAGAGTCAGGGAGCCAGCCGGACGAGCACCGGGGAGCAGGTCACGGCGGTGGAGGCATGAATTCCTCATCGAGCTCGGAGAAGCCAGCCTCGCTGGCCTTGGAGTACTGGGCCCAGCGCTCGGCGTCCCAGATTTCGGCGCGGGTGCCGGCACCGATCACGACGACGTCGCGGTGCAGCCCGGCGTAGTTACGCAGTACCTGCGGGATGGTGACCCGCCCTTGCTTGTCGGGGATTTCGAAGCTGGCGCCGGCGGCGAGCATGCGCTGGTAGTCGCGCACCTGCTTCACCGTCGTCGGAGCCGACGAGACCGGCTCCATCAACTGTTCAAACGCACGAGCGGTGTAGACGGCCAGCGCGTGCTCTTGTGTTCGGGTGACGACGCAGCCGTCGGCGAAGTCGTCGCGGAATTTCGCGGGCAGGATGAGGCGCCCCTTCTCGTCCAGCTTCGGCGTGTACGTACCGAGGAACATCGGGCACCTCCTTCCTCCAATTCGGACCCAGTCCGCTCCACTTGCCCCCACTTTACCCCACTTCTCACCACCATTCTCCCCATATTGGGCGTGTTCCTCCCCGAACCGAGATCGCTGAGTTCTGGGCATGCCCATGAGGCCAGTACGCTTAGCGCGACATCACCGATTCCGACAGGAGACCTGCCCGAAGTGAATGCACCGAACATCGCCGCGGTTGCGCAGCTGGCTAACGCGGTCAGCACCGAGATGGCCCGCGTGATTGAAGGCAAGCCACGTCAGATCCGCACCGCGGTAAGCGTGCTCCTGGCCGGCGGCCATCTCCTCATCGAAGACGTTCCCGGCGTCGGAAAAACCGTGCTCGCGAAAGCCCTTGGACGCTCCATCGCGGGCGACGTGAAGCGCATCCAATTCACGCCCGATCTGCTACCCGCCGACGTGACGGGCGTCTCTGTGTTCAACCAGCAGACCCGCGAGTTCGAGTTCAAGCCAGGCGGTATTTTCGCCAACATCGTCTTGGGTGACGAGATCAACCGGGCCTCCCCCAAAACCCAGTCGGCGTTGCTAGAGGCCATGGCGGAGCAGCAAGTGTCCGCCGACGGGCGCACCCACCATCTCAGTCAGCCGTTCATGGTGATCGCCACCCAGAACCCCATCGAGATGGAGGGCACCTATCCCCTCCCTGAGGCCCAGCGTGACCGCTTCATGGCGCGTATCCAGATGGGATACCCCAGCAAAGAGTCGGAATCGGCCATGCTGCTGGCGCGGGCAAGTGGCGATCAGCTCGCCAAGGTCAACGCCGTCACGTCGGTGGAGCAGGTGAACCAGGCGACGCGCGCACTCGAGGGCATCTACGTCGCGCCCATCATCGCCGACTACATTGTGAGCATCGTCGAAGCGACGCGAAACCACCCCGACCTTCGCCTCGGCGCGAGCCCTCGTGCATCCCTGCACCTCATGCAGGTGGCGCGGGTGGAGGCTGCACTCGCCGGGCGCGACTACGTGATTCCCGAGGACGTCCAGGCGCTCGCCGTGGAGGTCATGGCACACCGGGTCATCATCACCGTCGAAGCGCAGATCGCTGAACGCCCTGCCGACGCGATCATCGCTGATGTGGTGCGCTCTGTCCCGGCCCCCAGGAGAGGCTGACTCCCCTTGCTTCGTGGTGCGAGGCCGACGCTGCGCGGCTGGATGCTGTTGCTCGTGGGCGCGGTGCTGGTAGCCGCGGCGGCAGCCGTCGGTGAGCCCGACCTGGTGTGGGTCGGGCTATTCCTGCTTGTCTTGCCACTACTGAGCCTTGTCATGGTGTTGCTCCTGCACCCCAAGCTTGAGTTTTCACGCACGATCCACCCGGCGCAGGTCAGCGTCGAAGAATCTGCCGAGGCGGTGGTGCGCCTGCGCAATACCAGACCATTGGCGGCAACGACGCTGGAGCTCTACGATCTGGCGCCCGAGCCGCTCGGAGGTGGCGCGAAATTCTCGGTGATGCGCGCGTTCGGGCGGTGGGATCAAGCCGTCCGCTACCGGATTGAATCGGAGCAGCGCGGGCGGTTCCTCGTCGGGCCGTTGAAGGCGCGGGCAGGAGATCCGTTGGGACTCGCCGTGGCGATCGTCCGCCCCCGCGGCGAGCCGACGCTGTTGCGCGTCACGCCGAAAATCTGGCCGCTGATGGACGCGATGCGAGGCATGGGTGTAGGCGCAACGGGAGAATCGTCGCCGCATCTGACGGGCGCCGCTGGTCAAGACGACGTGCTCGTGCGCGAGCATCGCCACGGCGACGACATCCGTCGCGTGCACTGGCGCATGACCGCCAAGCAGGGCGAGCTCATGGTGCGTCTTGAGGAGCATCCGTGGGACCCGTCCGCGCTCCTCATCGCCGATACCCGACGAGCCAGTCACGTCGGTGCCGGCCCGCAGTCGAGCCTCGAGTGGGCCATTTCAGCCGCCACGAGCGTGGGCGTGAAACTTGCCGACGAGCGCTACCACATCGTCATCGCCGGCGGTTCTGGAACCATCTTCGAGCCCCGACAACTGAAGGGCCCAGCACAGCGCCAGGCCGTAATCGACGCCATGACGGATACCGGCACGTCCGACGAACACGACCTGAGCGCGATTTTCGCGGAGTCGGAGTCGCTCGACGCCACCGGCAGCCTCGCGTTCTTCGGTGGGCTGCTCACGGTGCACGACGCCGCCACCTTGACAGCCATCGGTCGACGCATGTCCAAGCCAATCGCGATCTTGATGGACGCAGCCGCCTGGGGTGAGCCGTCGTCGGAGCATCACGACGCCGTGCAGTTGTTGCAGCGCCATGGTTGGGCTGTGGAGCAGTACGAGCCTGAAGCTTCCTTCACCAAGGCGTGGGCACGCGCCATGACGAGGCGGAGTGCCGCATGAGCCAACGAAACAACGTGTTGCTGCCCGTGGCGATCGCTCTCGCCGCGTGGGCGTCGATCTTGCCGATGAACGCGCTCATCGCGGGCCACGAGCACATCGTCGTCGCCGCGGGCGCGGTGGGCGCTGTTGGTGTGGTGGGTGTGCTCGGCGCGCTGACGACGTTGGGACGAGGACTGACCTACACGCTGCAAGTGTTGGCGGCTGTGGTCTTCGCGCTGTGGCGCTCAACCACGCTCTCCCCCGACGTACCCTTCCCCTCAGCAGTCACCGAACTGTGCCGCTCCGGGGTCGCCGTCATCAACGAATCCAGGCCCCCCATCGAGGGCGGTGCAGGCGTCGTGTTCTTGGTACTGCTGCTGGTACTGCTCGTACAGCTGATCGTGGAATTACTCGCGACGGTGCTGGATCAGCCGTCGTGGACCTTCGCTCCGCTGTTCCTCAGCTACATCGTGGCAGCCATCGCCAGCCACGATGAGCTGACGCTCGGTATCTTCGCGGCTGTCGCCGCCGCCTACGTGCTGGTGCTGGTGACCGCGACGAGCATCGGCAATGGGCACCGTGCCGCAGGCGTTTCTCGAGCCGGTGCATTCCACGCCACGCGCGCGGTGTTCGCAGCAGTGCTCGCCGTCGCGGCCATCGGGAGCGCCGTCGCACTCCAACCGCTCGTTCCGCTCGGTGAGAAACAGCCGTGGCAAGGCTCGGGCTCTGGTCCGATCCGCTTGAGCGACCCTACGGTGGAGCTCAACAAGAACCTGCTGCGGCCAGAGGACCGCCCGGTGCTGACGTATCGCACGCCAGACGGCGAACCCGTCTACCTCCGCACTGTAGCGTTGCCCGACCTCACCTCGAACGGTGCTGGTTTGACGCAGATGAAGCTGCGCACCAAGGGCTTGGCAGAGGCCTACGAGGCACCGGGGCGGGAGGTCACCGTCAATGTGCAGATGGACAATGTGCCTTCTGAATACTTGCCAGTGCCGTTCGCCGTCGACAGTTTCGACGCGCACGGTGCTTGGGCATATGACCCCGCCACAATGTCAGTCGTCGCCACCGGCAGGGATCGCACCCAAGAGACGGTGGGGCTTAGCTACTCCGCGCGCGCTGTCGTGCCGAATCCCAGTAAGGAAGACCTCGACGATGCCACCGCCGGCACCGACGCCGATCCCATCACCACCGCGGTGCCGGATGTCGACAAGCGCGTGGTGGCGCTGACGAAGCAGGTGGTGGGAAAGGCCACCACCGACGGGCAAAAGGCGCAGGCCATCCAGAAGTTCCTGCGCAGCGACAAGTTCAATTACTCGATTGAGGCTCCCCAGCAGGCCTCGCTCGATGTGATCTCGTCGTTTGTCTTGGAAGACCGCAACGGCTACTGCATCCATTTCGCCTCCGCGATGATGACGATGGCGCGTATCGAAGGGATCCCTTCCCGCATGGCGGTGGGGTTCAACACGGGAAGCCGAATGGACGACGGGGCCTTCCAGGTGACCTCACACAACATGCACGCGTGGCCAGAGCTGTATTTCCAGGGGCTCGGCTGGGTGCCGTTTGAGCCCACGCCATCGGTGGCCGGGCCACCGGCCTACACCGACCCTGACGCGTCTTCGACCGCCACGCCAACACCGTCGCCCTCCCCTAGCTCCAGTCCGACGCCATCGCCATCGGCTGCCGCTGACCCGACGCCAAGCTCAAATGCATCCCCAACACCGACGCCTACCGGCGTGCCGTCCGAGCAACCCGTTCCTGTGCCGACGTCGAGTTCTTCTTCCGCCTGGCTGCCCGTGCTGCTTGGGGTGCTGGGCGTACTGGTGCTGCTCGCACTGCCCTGGATTATCCGCGAGGGCATCCACCGTTGGCGCCTGCGTGCAGGGCAGGAGCCGCGAGGGTTGGCCGATGCCGCGTGGCGCGAGGTGCACGCCATATTCACCGACGCGGGATTGCCATGGCCCGACGGGTCGCCCGGCCCCGCCGCACGAGCTGCGGCAGATTCGGTGCCCTCCGGCAGTCTCCTCACTCAGGTGGCGGACACCGTCGAACGTGTTGCGTTCTCGCGTGACGGCGCTGATGTCACCCAGCTGCCACAGCAGGTGGCTGCACTGCGTCGCAGCATGGTGGGCAGCGTGCCGTGGTGGCGAAAGTTCTGGCCACGCTCACTGTGGCGATGGCGCTGATTGGTACGGACGCAAACTCGGCATACAATGACCGGTACATCTCTCCCAAGGAGTCGTGCATGGAGCTATCCGAACAGGAGCGCAAGCTTCTCGAGCAGCTTGAAGCTTCCCTCAAAGCTGAGGATCCGGGTTTCGCTGACACGCTCAGCGGACGCGGCCAAGTGCGCATCCACCGTCGCCGCGCAGCAATCGCTGGGCTGGCGTTCGTCGTCGGCCTTGCCGCGCTCCTCGGAGGCATCCAAATTCATCCAGCGGTGAGCATCGCAGGGTTTGCCGTGATGCTGGCGGGAGCCGTCGTCGGCATCAATTCCTGGCAGCGCGTGCAGGGCGAACCAGACCCAGCGCAGCGCCACAGTGATCGCACCGCAGGTGGTGGCGGCAGCGCTGCTGCATCGCGGCCGTCTGCGCCGTCGTCGAGCCAGGATTTCATGGAGCGCTTGGAGGAGCGCTGGAAGAAGCGCCAGGAGGGCGGCGAGCAGCCGTAACGCTTGCGTTCATCTGGCAAGCCTGGCTCGGCGCACTGCATTCGGCCCGAACCGGAGTGTGAGCTTGTCGATAGCGGCCTCGGCGTCGCGCCATCCGCGTTCCGGTTCGCCCAGCGCTGGCTGCTCGTACGCAGTTTCTTTCGGTGTGAGCTTCCCCATCCGCACCCCCACCCGACGGATACGCGCCCGCTGCAGATGCAAGCGTCGAAAGAGCCGCATCGCTTCAGCGAAAATGGCGTTGGTAGCGTCCGTAGGAGGGATGGATCCCGTGCGGGTTACTGTCTGGAAGTCTGCGAACCGCACTGACAGCGTGATCTGACCGCCCACCATCTGCTGTGCGCGCATTCTCGACGCGGTGCGCTCGGCCATGCGCAAGATTTCCGTCTCGACGGCGAGTTCGTCGTCGGTGTCGAAGGGGAAGGTCTCTTGCGCACCGACGCTGTGTTCTTCTGGCTCGCGCGTGATGACGGTGCGCTTGTCGCGGCCCCAGGCGAGATCGAGGAGTTGCGCCCCCTGTGAACCCAATGCCCGCTGCAGCGTCTGGCGTTTCGTCATGGCGACGTCACGGATGGTAGCGAGGCCGAGCTGGTGGAGTTTGCTCGCCGTCGCCTCACCCACGCCCCAGATGGCCTCCACCGGAAGCGGGTGCAGAAAGCCCACAACTTCATTCGGCTGCACCGCCAGCAACCCGTCGGGTTTGGCTTGCTTGGATGCGAGTTTGGCGACGAATTTGTTGGGCCCGATGCCCACCGAGCAAGGCACACACTGCTCGTCCATCACCTGCGCGCGGATACGCTCCCCCACCGCGACGGGGTTGCCGCCCAGCCGGCGCATCGCCGTCGTGAGGTCGAGGAAGGCCTCGTCGATGGAGGCCATTTCCATACGGTCGGTGATTGTGCAGAAGATCTCTCTGATGCCGCTGGATACCTGCTCGTAGCGGTCGAAATCGGGCGGAACCACGTGGGCTGCCGGGCACAAGCGCCTAGCTCTGCTCGTCGGCATGCCGGCGCCGATGCCGTAGGCCCGGGCCGGATAGTTAGCCGATAACACCACGCCGCGCCCGTCGCCTCCGACGAACATCGGCACCGCCGCCAGCTCTGGATGGCGCGCGATCTCCACCGACGCGTAGAAGGCATCCATGTCGATATGCATGACGATCATCGACCGATGCTCCCTGGGCTGGAGTGCCACAGTTTGCGGGCTGCGCTCTGCTGCGGGGCGCGGTAACTGGCGGGGTCGGCGTCGATGATGCGGTGGACTGCGGCGACGGCCTCAGCTGGTTGGTGTGTGCGTTCGTGCGAGTCCCGCCAGTGCGTGTAGAGGTGTTCCAAGCTCCATGCTCCCGTGGCGTGAAGCGAGACGCCGCTGCGCCCGGTGCGCCGGACGGTGCCGCGCACCAACAGCAGCCAAGAGTTGAACACTGTCGTGGAATACGGGCCCTGCACATCCTCGAAGAACGTGGCATCGCTCACCCCCGTGGAATCGTCGAGGGAGAGGAACACCACTCTGCGCCCCGAGCGAACCGGGGGCGTCTGCGTGGCCACCTTCACCCCTGCCACCAGCACTTCCGCGCCTTGCCGCTGGTTGCCAAGCAGCCGTGCAGGCGTGACACTGAGCGCGCGCAACAAGGGCAGGTATCGCGTGATCACATGGCTGCTCGCGTCCAGACCGAGCACCTCCAGCTCGGCCCGAATGCGCTCGTCAGTCCCCATTTCAGGCAGGCCTGTGGGTGTGACGTCGAGGCAGTCAGCTTCCGTGAACGTGAAGGCGTCCTGGCCTTCCAACTGCTTGCCCGTGCCTGCATGGAGGTCGGCGATGGTGAGCAGCACATCGCGACGGGTCACCTGGGCGTGGCTGCGCAGTTCGTCCGCATTCCCGATGCCGTAGAGCGAGTCGAACCCGCCGGCCAGAGTGATGTGCTCGGCGGTGGTGCGGCTGGTGCACGCGCGCTGCCAGAAATCGGTGACCGACGTGAATGGCTGGGCGTGCACGACGCGGGCCACCTCGTCGTCGGTGATGCCTGCCACGTCGGCCAGGGAGAGCCGGATGCCCCAGCCGCCGTCGACACGTTCGGCGCGGTAGCTGCCCGTAGACGCGTTGACGTCGAGGCCCAGCACCGCAACCCCCATCTGCCGCGCTTCTTCGAGCAGCAACCGTTTCGGGTACATGCCCGGATCGTGGGTGAGGATGCCAGCGAGAAAATGCGCCGGGTGGTGCCGCTTCAGCCACGCTGATTGGTAGGTGGGCAGCGCAAATGCGGCGGCGTGTGCCTTGCAGAACCCAAACGAGGCGAACGACACCAGGATCTCCCAGACGCGCTCAATCACCTCGCTGGTGTATCCCCGCTCGCTGGCGCACCGCCGGACCCAGCGCTCTATCTCGTGTTGCTTGTTCCTATCCGCAAGTGCGCGACGGACCTCGTCGCCCTTCGCGAACGAGCACCCCGTGACGGCGGCGACGAGCCGGATGATCTGCTCGTGAAACACCACCACCCCGCACGTTTCTTCGAGGAATGGCTGGAAATCGGCGTGGAGGAATTCGGGTGTGCGCAGGCCCTGGCGCGCGTCGACGAAGGGCGTAATCATGTCGGACTTCACCGGGCCGGGGCGGAAGAGGGAGATGTCGATCGCGATGTCGTCGAAACTGCGTATGTCGAATTTGCCGACGAGTTCTCGTTGCCCTGGCGACTCAATCTGGAAGCAGCCGAGCGTGCGACGCTCGGCGATCATCTGGTAGACCTCCTCGTCGTCGAAGGGCTCGAGCGCGTCGATATTGGGGGCACTGCCCGTGGTGCGTTCGAGTTCCTCGAGTGCGTACGCCATCGCTGACTGCATGCGCACGCCCAGCACGTCGAGTTTCATCAGCCCCAGGTGCTCGACATCATCTTTATCGAACTGGCTCATGGGGTACTCCTGAGCGCTGGGCTCGAGTGGAGTACGTGCGGCGAGGGTGGCGTCGGAGAGCACCACGCCACACGGGTGCAGCGCCACATGGCGCGGCAGCCCGTCGAGGGACTCCACCAGGGTGAACAATCGCTCGAGGCGCGCCTCCCCCATGCCGGCATTGCGGAGTTCGGGAAGCTCTCGGATGGCGGTGCGGGCGTCGCGGGCCCGGATGCGCGGGAACGCTTTCGCCATGGCGTCGATCTCGCTCGGGGGAAGGCTGAGCGCGGCGCCGACGTCGCGTACAGCATGCCGCACTCGGTAGGTTTCGAGCATTGCGACGCAGGCCACCCGGGCGCTGCCGAAGCGCTTGAATATGCCGTCGTACACCTCGGTGCGGCGCGCGGATTCGACGTCGAGATCGATGTCGGGCAAGGCCCTTCGCAGTGGTGACAGGAAACGCTCCATGAGCAGGCCATGCCGCATCGGGTCGACGCCGGAGATGCCGAGCGCGTAGTTGACGAGCGAGCCCGCGCCAGAGCCGCGGGCGGCGCAGCGAATGCCCATCTCGTTCACCATCTGCACCACGTCGGCGACCGTCAGGAAGTACGACTCGAAGCGAAGGCCCGCGATGGTTGCCAGCTCGTCGTCGAGCCGCGCCGCGGCGTCGGAGGTGACGACGCCGTATCGCGCGGCCAGACCCGCCTCGCAGCGGGCGCGCAGCGCGCGAAGTGCGTCGTCGATGGTAGTGCCGAGGGTGTCGAGTTCGGGCAGGCGAACCTCGCCGAGGCCGACGTCGTGGCGCGGGCTGAGCGTGCAGCGCTCCGCGAGCGTTTCGGTGGCAGCGAGCAGCGTGGCGGTGTTGGCTCCCGCAAGCCGGGCGACCTCGTCGACGGCGCGGCGCATCTCCTGTTCGCCCTTCAAATAGCCCTCGGCGTTGACGCGGTCGATGTTGCCGGCCCGCAGCGGCACTCGTCGCCTGGCGGCGTCAAGCACGTCGCAGGTGGCTGCCTGCTCAGGACGCGCCATGCGCACCATGTTCGTTGCGACGACGAGCACCCCCGCCTGCTGCGCGGCGCGCACGAGCCCCGCAGCCTGGTGTGCAGACGCGACGCCTCGGCCAGGCGTGTGATGGTTCGTCATCGCGACGGTGAGCCCGCCTGCCAGCGCGTCACGCCAGCGCCGGATCTCATTGACAGCGCCGTCGAACCGAGCGTCGAGCAGCAGCCTCCCGACTGGGGAGTCGGCACCAAGCCCGACGATCACGTCGCCGCCTGCCACGTGCTCGGCAATGCGCTCTAGGGTGACCCGTGGGATGCCACGATCCGCAGCGTGCGCAGCACTGATGAGCGCGCATAGCTGCCCCCACCCAGCCCTCGAGGTGGCCCACAACGTGACCCGAGGAAGACGATGGTCGCGGAGCGCCCCACCTTTCACAGCAGCGGGGCGGCGCGCGGGAGCCCATCCGTTAGAAACCACTGCGAGGCTTGCCCCGATGATGGGCGCAACACCCACCTGTGAGCACGCGTTCGCGAAGCGAACAGCGCCGTAGAGGCCGTCGCGATCGGTGAGCCCAACGCGCGTCATCCCAAGCTCGGCAGCTCGCGTGACGAGCTCGTCGGGGTGGGAAGCTCCGTACTGCGTCGAGTAGCTGGAGCAGGTTTCAAGGTGGGTGAACACGCTAATCCTCCACGCCTTGCAGCTGCCAGTCGTCATCTCCGACGGTGCGGGCAAGCTCGTAGACACCGCGCCAGGCGCGCCCGCTTTCGGCTTCGACGCGCCACACCTCGCGCTCTTCGACACCTGGTGCCGCAGGGTTTCGCCACCAAGGAGACGATTCCCTCGTGAGGGTCTGCACGGTGAGCACACGCAACAGACGCCCGCGCCAGACGAACTGGGTTGGGACGTCGCGAAACTGTACGGTGACGGGTTCTTGATAGATACGCATGGCAGCCTTCCGGGGAACGTTCGATTGTGTTGCTCGACCCGGGAACCTCGGCCGGCTGCAGGGGTCGAATCTGCAACCGGCCGAGGTGGCCCAACCGGAAAGGGCTCGACTAGAGCTTCCCCAAGATAATCGAACGCTTGTCCGGTATAGATAACTATAGGCGCCCCCACTGACAATTCGTCAACCCCCAGCATTACGCCTTGCCAGCTGGCCCTGAGCACACTTCAGCTCGCGCATCCAAGGGCATTCGCGCATAGACTGCCGAACATGATTGTCGTCGAGGGAAGCACGCTGGCGGGCATGGCCGTCGCGGCTCGCCTGGCCAGGCTTGGGCACGACGTGGTGCTCTCCGGCGACGATACCCCGCGCGCTCCGCTCGACCACTTCGAGCTTCCCGCCGCGTGGCGCGATCTCTTCAAGAAAACCGGGCGCCCGCTCGCTGGAACGCTCGGCTCGCTCGGGCTCTCGCTCGAATCAGCCCCGCCGGTGACGTACCTTCTCCCCTGCGGCACTGAGCTGGTGTTCCCCGACGAGCGCGGCGGCCAGTACTACGCCATCCGCGATGCCTTCGGCCAAACCCAAGCGGAACGCTGGCGCGATCTCGTCGACGAACTCGACGGCGTGTGGGCCGCGCTGCGCCACTTCGGCGTCGAGGCCGCGAACACCCCTGTCAGCGCCGACGACCGTCGAGCGCTCTGGCTACACCGCACCCTGGCAGACGTCGCAGACCGCGCCGGGAAGATGGCGCCCATCATCGTCGCGGAAGCCCACTTCGCAGGCACCGATTCACGCAAGGCGCCGGCGCTTGTCGCGGTGCGGCAATCCATCGTGCGCATCTTCGGGCGGCACCGCCTCGTCGACGAGCAGGGCCGCACGGCAGATGCGTCGGCCCTCATTTCGTTGCTGGAACGCCGCCTCACCGAGCGGTTCGTCCGACGAAGCCCCGCACCGCCCAGCAGGGTCACCGTCGACGCACGGGCAGCGCTGCCCCAAGGCCGCTGGCGCCGACCCCGCCCCGCGCTCACCCCCGCCGCCCAGCCCGCGGACCCCGGTGCGGCGGCGGAGATCGTCGACCTCACGGGGCCGGCTCCCATCCGCACCATCCGTGGCGAGCAGCGCGCCACGCGCCTCGACTACAGCCAGGCCACCCCCAACATCGACGCCGGCCTCGCCCCCGACGACGCCCGCCGCTGGCTCCGTCGCCCCGCCCCGAGCGCCCACCACGCCAGCGCGGCATGCCTCGCCGGCGGAGAGCCGTGGGCGGAACTGATGAGCGCCGCACTCACCGTCTACGCACTCCACGAAGAGCTCACGGGCGAGGATTGCCGCCCGACGAACCGCGCCTTCACCATGCCGCCTATTCGTCGCGAGCTTCCGGATCGCGGCGCGTAACCGCCCACCAGGCCAACAACCCGACGATCACCGCGAGCCCCAGCAGCACCGCCACGTCGGGGATGGCCTCGGCCCAGCGCCACAGCGTCGATTCCAGCTGCAGCTGCTGCGTCGCGTCGAAGATGCCACCCAGCGCGCCGGTGGCATCGCTGGCGAGAAACACCACGCCCATCACGACGAACAGCGCGCCGGCCACCAAGCCCCACACCGTCGTGCGCAGCGGACCGACGGTGATGTCGCGCGGCTGCAGTCGCTCCGCCATGCGCCCCGCGTCCCAGAACAGCGCCAGCAGCGCGAGCGGCACCACCATGCCTGCGGCGAAGAGGGAGAGCATCATGGCCCCATACAGCCACGAGGCAGACACCGCGACGAACGTTAGCACCGCGCCGAGTAGCGGCCCGGTACAGGCGCCCGCCAAGCCGTAGACAGCGCCCAGCGCGAGGATGGCGAGCCCGCTCGTCCCGCCCTTCGAGCGCAGCCCGGGCATGGGAATAGAGACGCCAGCCATGGTGAGCACGCCGATGACGATGAGCAGCACGCCGCCCACCACCGCGATGGTGTGACGATGGGTGATGAGGATGGAGCCGAGCGTTCCGGCGGCCATGCCGAGCGGGACGAGGGTGAGCAGCATGCCCAGCATGAACAGGCCCACCCTGCCGAGCAGCGTCGCCCTACGGGTGCCGAACGCGATGGCGAAAAAGCTCGGCAACAGCATGGCCGAGCACGGGCTGAAGATAGCCGCCACACCACCGAGGAACGCGGCCGCCCAACCGAGCGTCACGATTCTGCCTTCGCCAGCTCCGCATCGATGGTCTGCTTGAATACCTCCGCGGGCTGCGCGCCAGCAATGAACTGCGTGTGCACGAGGAATGACGGCACGGAGCTCAGCCCGAACTGCTGCGCTTCGTACGACTCGGCCAGCACCGCGTTGCGCAGATCTTCCGAGCCTAGATCTTCCTTGAACTTCGCCATGTCAGCTACGCCCACGCTCTGCGCAACCTCCGTGACGACTGCCTCGTCGACGGGCGGGTGACCCTTGTTGGGCAGCTTCACGAACAGCGCGTCCATGAACTCGATCTGCTTACCCTGCTTGCCCGCAGCGCGCGCCGCGATGGCGGCATACTCCGAGTCAGGCCCGAACACGGCAAAGTCACGGAATTCGATGCGCACCTTGCCCTCATCGACGTAAGACTGCAGCTGAGGGAGCGTCTCCTCGTTGAACGCAGAACAGAATGGGCACCGGTAGTCGAACCACTCCGTGATCACGACGGGCGCGTCAACGTCGCCGATCGCCGCAGCGTCGTCGGGATTACGCTTGGGAATGGAGAGCAGCAGTTCCTCTTGCGACTGCTCCTGGCCTTCTTGGCCCTGCTCCTCATCACCTGGTTCCTGCGGTACAGCGCCGTCGTCGGTCGCGTCGTCAGGCGAAGGGGCAGATGATGGCGCGGGGCTCGTCGGGCTCGAAGTTGCCGACGTTGCTGCGCCGCCGCGAGATGTGAGGAGCGCCGCACCACCAATCATCAATACGGCAATGACAACGCCAACCACGATGTACAGCGGTTTAATCTTGTGCTCCACGTACGCACCTTTACTGTTTCCGGGGCGAGAACGGGCTAAACTGAACAGTCAGCCTATTCTCGAGTGAGGATCACATTGACCATATCGCGGGATGCACTAGAGCACGAGATCGCGGTCGAGCAGGCGCACGTCGATACGGTGTACGCCAACCTGGACATCGCCGCGGCGAGCGCGAAGGAACTGGCGCGGCAGGGGCGGGAAATCTTCGTCAGCGATCGTGCTGACTTCGTGCGCGAAGAAGACGGCACCGCGCTGTTCGAGCGCGACGCGTTCGCCTACCAGGCCGCGCGCCGGATGGCGGTGCTCGACGCCGAACACGAGGGCTTGGTGTTCGGGCGACTCGACCTCACCGACGGTGAAACCCGCTACGTCGGACGCCTCGGCGTGCGCGACGACGACTACGAGCCGCTCGTGATCGACTGGCGCGCTCCCGCCGCCGAACCGTTCTACCGCGCTACTCAGGTCAACCCGATGGAGGTGATCCGTCGACGGGTGTTGCGCTGCCGCGAAGAGCGCGTGCTGGGTCTCGAAGACGACCTGCTCGACACCTCCGTCGAGACCGACCTCCCCATCTTCGGTGAGGGCGCGCTCATGGCCGCCGTCACTCGTTCGCGCGGCCGTCAGATGCGCGACATCGTGGCTACCATCCAGGCCGAACAGGACGAGGCGATTCGGGCACCGTACCGTGGGGTCACTGTCATCGCGGGCGGGCCGGGCACGGGAAAGACCGTCGTCGCGCTGCACCGCGCCGCCTTCCTGCTCTACACCAACCGCGCGAAGCTCGAGCGCGGCGGCGTGCTGGTCGTCGGCCCGAGCGCAGTGTTCATGAACTACATCGAACGCGTGCTGCCCAGCCTCGGGGAAGACTCCGTCACGCTGAAGGCCATCGGGCAGGTGGCGACGGATACCGTCGGGATGGCGAGCGAACGCACCGACGAAGCGCTCGCCGCCACGGTCAAGGGCTCGTGGGCAATGCTCAAGGTGCTGCGTCGGCTCGTGCGCCTGCCCATCAACGACGAGGACACTCCCCGCGTGCGGGTCACCATCAAGGGCGAGGTGCTCACCTGCGAGGGCAGAGAGCTCGAACTCATTCGCGATCAAGTGCTCGCCTCCACGCGCTTCAACCAAGGCCGTAAGCAGGCGCGCGAGCTCATCGTCGAAGCTCTCGCCGCAAAGCTCCCCGACGACGTGGATGTGGAAGACACCAATGTGCCCGATTACATCTGTGAGCACCCGTCGCTCACGATGTTCATGCACGCCTGGTGGCCGGTGCTGAGCGCACCCAGGGTGTTGGCGCGCCTGGCGGATCCGGGCGTCGTCGCCAAGGTCGCGCGAGGGCTCAACAACGACGAGCAGCGAGCGCTCGTCGAGTCGTTCGCATGGCTCGACGGCATCGACCCGATACAGGAGACCCCGCGGCACTGGTCCGTCGCTGATATCGCGCTGCTCGACGAGCTCGTCAGCATCCTTGGCCCGGAGCCGGAAGAGGAAGAGTTCGACCCGCTCACGCTGCTCGACGATGATGTGAACGAGCTCGTCAGCATCGCTGACCGCACGGCAATGTCAGGCGCAGATGACCTTGACGACGACCCCCAGCACACCTACGCCCACATCCTCGTCGACGAGTCGCAGGACGTGACGCCCATGCAGTGGCGGATGCTTCGCCGACGCGGCCCGCAGGCTTCCTGGACCATCGTCGGCGACCCTGCCCAGTCGTCGTTCCCCCGCCCGGAGGAGACGCAGAAGGCGCTCGACGAGATCGTCGGGCGTGGGCAGTACCGGCGCTTTGTGCTGTCCACCAACTACCGCTCCCCCAGCGAGGTATTCAACCTCGCTGCGAAGGTCATCACGAAGGTGCATCCCGACGCGCTCCTGCCTCGGGCTGTGCGCAGCACCGGCGTCGAGCCGAAGATGCTGCACACAGCGTCCGACACACTCGACGACACCCTGCGCGCAGAGCTGCTGGAGCTGGCCGGGCAAGTGGTGGGCACCATCGGCGTGATCGTGCCGCCGTCGAGGTTGGAAACCGTGATGAAGCTCGTGCTGGGCGACCCGCGGCTGGCGGCATTCGAGGAGCGCCTTCTCATCGTCACTGCGCTGCAGGCGAAGGGCCTGGAGTACGACGGTGTGTGCGTCGTAGCTCCCGACGAGATCATCGCTGAGGCGCCGGGGGCTGAGCGGGTGCTCTACGTCGCCCTCACCCGCGCCACGCAGCGTCTGGTCACCATCGACCTCGACTCGTCGAACTGGCGCGAGCTCCTCGCCTAACTACTCAATGTGTGAGATCTATTGCGGTGTTCCGGAACAGATCTCACACTGTGATGCTTCGACCATGGTGCGGCGCGGTCATGCGTCGCGAAACTTTCATGCCACGACGGATACAAACGCGCGCGAGCTACGTTTTGGCCGCTTGATTGGTTCACTTTCTGCGAGTGAAGGTCACTTGCAAATCTTCTGAAGATCGGCTTGGTGCGCATCCTGCGCGAGGTGCCCGGCATGGAGAAGATCACGGTGCGCGACGGCCTCGAGGCTGCCGTGGCGCGGATCGCGCAGCAAGGGGTCGAGGTGGCCGACGATGCCGTGGACGCGGCGGAGGAGTTCACCATCGGCCGCTTTGCGCAGTTGCTACGCGACGAGGACCAGTCGGCCGGGCTGGTGCAGGCGATCCTGCCCGCGGCCGGGACGCCCGGACGTGCGGCGAAGCTGCTGCGGGAGATCGACGCCTCCCGCGAGGAGCTGCCCGAGCTGCGCGAGGCTGTCGAGGCGCTGCCGGGGAATCTGGCGGAGCAGGATCTCGCCGTCGTGATCGAGCAGATGAAGCCGGTCGAGACGGCGGCGCAGCGGTTCTTCGACGACATCCTCGTCAACGCCGAGGACCCGGAGCTCCGCGCCGCACGCCAGGGGCTCCTCGCGTCGGTGCTGGCGAAGGCGCCGGGAGGATCGACTGGAAGACCCTCGACGGCGCCCTCGCCTGAGATCGTCGCTCTGACCCCCGGGCCTCCTATACTGACATCCACTCAGGAGGCCACAATGACGACCACATCGATGTTTGCCCAGTGGGCGGCGGCTCCGACGCGCGACGGGCTCTCCCGCCTGCAGGACGCCATCCAGTCCGAACCGCTCTACGACGCCTACCGCGACGTGACCGGCACCGTGGTCCCGCTGCTCGAGATCGGGCGTTACGCCCAGGCCCGCGCACAGTTGTTCGACATCATGCCCACACAGGTGCTGAGCCCCGGCGCCCACGCGCTGCTCGCACGCTGCCACGAGGGACTGGGCGACACGGATGCGGCCGACGACGAGCGCGCCCTGATGCTGCTGCTCATGCGCGTCATCCTCCACTCCGGTGACGGCTCCGGCGCGCGTCCCTACGAGGTGATGTACACCAGCGACGAGTACGACGTCCTCGAGGCGCTAGAGATGCGGCCCACTAGCCAGGCCAGCTCCGAGGTCGATGGTGCATTCGTCGACGTGTTCACCGACGAGGCCGGGCACAGCGTGCACTTCGTCCTGCGCAACGGCGGTAGGCGAGTCGCGGGATGAGCGTCGAGACGTTCGCCTCCCTCCACGGCGGCGACTACAGCGCGCGGTTCGTGGACGGCCGGCTCTTTGCCCTGCGCGTGTCCTCCGACGATGACCCCGCCACCCAGGATGCCCGCATCGTCGAGGTGCTCAACCATGCCCTCGAAAAGCACGATGCCGACCTGTTGGCCGAGCTGCGGCACGCACCCGACCGGCTCTCCGAACAGGTGACGAAGCACGTCGAGCGGATGATGCGGGAGACCACGCACAAGGTGTCCACCTCCCCCAGCCTGCAGCGCGCGGTGCGCGAGGCGATCGCCGGGGCCCCTCGCGCCGTCGGGCACTCGACGTCGGGCAACGTGCAACTCTCCGTGGTTGGCGGGCGTATCGCGGCGTTGGAGTTCAGTGAGACCCTGCGCGAGGCCCCCGGAAGCCTGCTGACCACCGAGATCGACGAAGCGCTCACCGCCGCATTGGGTGCCTTCGACACTGACCGCGACATGCGGGAGTTCGCCGAGGTCCTCACCCCGGCGGCTGTGGCTGAGGACGCCGCAACCGTGGCGGACGACATCGAGAGGGGACCCACGAGATGGTGAACAAGTTCAACGGCCCGTCATGGGTCAGCGGATCCAAGCGACTGGACGGCTTCCGCGAGGACTGGGAACGCGAGACCTTCCCGGCCGCACAGGCGACGCCGCTCACCGGCGGAGGGGACAGCCGGATCGATTCGGCGGTGGGCGACACCACGTCGGCACTCCAGTGGCCCTGGTACGACGCGATCGGCAACATGGGCGTGAAGCTCGGCAGCGACGTGTCGAAGATGCGCGCCACCGGCGAGGACTACTCAGCCACCGAGGACGAGGCCGAAGCGGCCAACGAGCGTTTCTGGGAGATCTGATGAGCATCACCAGCATGGCAATCCACGCCCTCACCGGCGTGCCCCGCCCAAGGACGGACGCAGCAGAGCTCAGCTCCCTGTCCGACAAGTTCGACACGGTGATGCAGGCGGCGGCCACCGTCGGCGCCGGCACGAGGAGCGTCGTCTCCGACATCGAGGGCAGCAACCAGGGCGCCGCACTCGACGCGTACACCGCCGCGATGGCCACGTCGATCGACCAGCTTGACTACTTGGGCGAGAAGGCGGAGGCCACCCGCGTCGCACATCGATCGGCAGCCGCCATCGTCGCGGCCGCGAAGACGAACATGCAGGCCATCTGCGTCGAGGCCGCACGGGCGCTCGCTGCCGTGCTGAGCAGCCCGGACCCGGCGCCGCACAAGCAGCGACTCTGGTCCGCGGTGGTGAACGCAGCGCGGGTGCGCCTCCGGCACGTCGAGGCGGTTGCCGACGGCGAGATCCGGAGCGCCTACAGCGGGATCCTGCCGATCAACCTCATCCGAGGGCTCGGTGAAGGGCACAAGCGGGGCACCGTGCCACCCAAGGTGGCGGACGAGTTCGCCAACCTGACGCCCGAGGAGCGCTTCCAGTTCTACCGCAACCTTGCCGACAAGGTGACCGAGGACTGGCCCGACGAGGACAAGCCCGAGGTCATCTTCTACTCCACGCAGGATCCACTCCCCCCGGGGACCCAGCCGGTACCCGACGGCTACGACCCCAACAAGTGGAAGGGCTACAACGGGGTCCGCCTGGGGGATGCGATCTACCTCAACTATGAGACGGGGATCCAGAACAATCCGATCACCGGCACCCCACCCGAACCCTTCCTGATGTCGACGACCGTGCACGAGATCCAGCACGTCGACCAGGGGCGCATGCGCGACGAGTACCACGCACTCTCACAGGACGACATCAACGCGATCAAGGCCGGGCAGAAGGAGGACCCCTTCGTCGACCGCGGCTCAACGATTCACGAGGTGGAGCGCTTCGACATCCCGTACGAGCCCACGGGCACACCCGGCTACACCCACCAGCCCGTCGAGATTGACGCACGCCGCGCCGGCACCGAATACCTTGACAACATGTCCGAGGAAGAGATGCTGGAGCTCATGCCATGAAGGTCCCCCGCCGGGCGGTCCTGACCACGGCCGGGGTCGTCGCTGCTGCCAGCCTCTCCGCCTGCTCGGCATCACGGGGCTCGCCCAGCCCATCGCCGTCCGAACCGGAGGAGCCAACCATGACCACCCCCTCTCCGACGGGCGAGGTTGCCGAGCCCAGTCCCGAGCACCCGTTCCCCGTGGACTCCGGGCTGGTCGCCGAGGACGGACGCGTGCACACCCCCACCCACACCGAGTTCGTCTCCTGGGACGACGACGGGGCGATCGTCGCGAGCTTCACCCTCGCGGATCCGGGGGTGGAGCCGACGGCCCTGTGGGACCTGCGCGATGGGGTGGTCGCCTTCGCCGGCGGCAGCGACTATTCGGTGCTCATGGTGGGGCTGGATGATGGCAGGGTCCTCGGCCGGGCACGAGTGGACAACGACGTGTCCCGTCGCGACGACAGCACGGTCCAGCCCCCGCCGTTCAAACCGCCCCGGGCGTTGGCCACTGACGGCACCCACGTCGCGGCCGCCTTCAGCGACGGCACGGTCGCGGTGTTCGACGTCGAAGGCGACCTCCTCCACGAATTCGCCCCCGTGGGATCCCAGCCGTTGGAGGGCGACGATCCCGCGCAGATCGAGCTCGTCTACGCACCCGACGGCCGCCTCGTCCTGGGCAGTTCCAGCAATGGGTACCCCGTCCAGTTCTGGGAGCCCGACGGCAGTGCCCCGGCCGGCGAGCTCCCCGGCAGCCCGCCCCATCCACAGCACATCGTCTTCGCCGAGGACGCCGGACGATTCATCGTGACCGACCACGCACAGGGTTCCGACGAGATGGCCTGGATTCTGTTCGACAGCACCACCTACGAGCCCGTCGACGAGGGCGTCCTCCCCGACGTCGCCTCGTTCGTCGCGTTGAGCCCCGACGGCGCCACACTCGCCTCCGCGGGAGGGTTCGGCAGCTGGGACGACGTCCGGGTCATCTACCTGACCGACCTCGCCACGGGCGGGACCTCCCGGATGGAGCGAGACGGCTATTCCGCCCGGGCGCTCAGCTTCTCGCCCGACGGCGCGACCCTGTACACGCACAACGCGGCGGCCGGGATCATCGCCTGGGACGTGGCCTCGGGGACACCACTGCGATCCTTCGATCTGCCCCACTGATGCGTCCCGCAGTGTTCGAGGGTTGCCCAGCCGGGCCAGGTCCCGGCCACAGCGGGCATGACTAGGATCGGGCGCATGGCCGATCAGCGAATCCCGGGGAGGCGGAGCCTGGCGTCGCTGCCGAAAGCCCACCTCCACCTCCACTTCACCGGTTCGCTCAGCATCCCCGCACTGGAACGGCTCGCGCACGCCCGCGACATGGAACTCCCGTTACCTTGGAAGAGTCCTCGAACGTCGGGGATCTGGTCGCTCGGTCGGGCATGGCTGTCTCGCCCTGCCATTGATGGTCCGGGGGGTGTTGCCACCCGACCGAGAGACACTCGTTGACCGCTGATAGGGACACGGCCCAGCATTGCTGAGGTCTCACCGTAACGTGGGTGCCGGCAGTGGGTGTCACGACTGCGACCAGCCAGAAACTCTCATTGAGGAGAGCCACCATGGAGACACCATTTGCAATCACCATTGGCCTGGACGTCGGCAAGACCGAGCACCACGCCTGCGCGCTCGATCCCACCGGGAAGAAGATCTTCGACAAACCCCTCCCACAAGACGAGGCCAAACTCCGCGCACTGTTCACCACGCTACTCGACCACGGCCGAGTACTGCTGGTGGTCGATCAACCCAACACAATCGGCGCGCTCCCGGTCGCAGTCGCCCGTGACGCTGGCTGCGAGGTCGCCTACCTGCCCGGTCTGGCCATGCGCAAAGCCGCCGACCTCTATCCTGGCCGGGCAAAGACCGACGCCAAAGACGCATTCATCATCGCTGACACCGCCCGTACCATGCCCCACACACTCCGGCAGGTCGATCAGAACAGCGAAACTCTGTCCGCGTTGAAAGTCCTCTCCGGCTTCGACGAAGACCTCGCCCACGAATGCACCCGCGCGCTGAACCGGCTCCGTTCGCTGCTCACACAGATCCACCCCGCCCTCGAACGGGTCTTCACCGGCACCACCCTCAGCAGCGAACTCGCGCTGAACCTGTTGATCAAATACGCCGGCCCCACCGGTCTCGCCACGGCCGGGAAGACCCGCGTCCTGCGCTACGCCCGGACCCACCACTACCGGAATCCAGGCCAGCTCATCGACCGCATCTTCACCGCACTCGAGGAACAAACCGTGACCGTCCCCGCCACCCGCGCCGTCGAGAGCATCATCCCCCGCATCGCCGCGCAAGTCGTCGAGCTCAAGACCCAACGCGCCACCGTCGCACAAGAAGTCGAAGCCATGCTCGCCGACTTCCCTCTCTCCAAGGTCTTGATGAGCATGCCCGGGATCGGCATCAAGACCGCCGCACAGATCCTTCTCGCCATCGGCGACGGCTCCGGCTTCGCCACCGCCAGCCATCTCGCCGCCTACGCCGGCATCGCCCCTATCACCAGACGCTCCGGCTCCTCCATCCGCGGTGAATACCCATCCAGAGCAGGCAACAAACGCCTCAAGAACGCCCTCTTCTACTCCGCCTGGATCGCCTCCACCCGCGACGCCGCATCCAAGACCTACTACCAACGCAAACGTGCCGAAGGGAAACGCCACAACGCCGCCATCATCTGCCTCGCCCGCCGACGATGCAACGTCATCTACGCCATGCTCCGAGACGGCACCCCCTACCAACCACCAACACCCTCGCCCAACCCCAAACCCGTCACCCTCGCAGCTTGACAAACAACATAGGGACACCCCCC
>JAEZVO010000068.1 GCA_023443125.1 Actinomycetes bacterium | reverse complement strand
TGATCGTGGTCGGCGTGGTCATCGTCAGCGTGGTCGTGGCCTTCGTGATCGTCGTCGTGGTCATGACCCTCATGATCGTGGTCGTGATCATCATCGTCACCGTGATCGTGGTCGTGCTCGGCACCGGTGGCTGGCAGCAGATCGGCGAACTGGGCGGCATCCAGGACGTGCTTATTACCGGATTGCGCCACCGCCTCGTCGACGGCTGGCTGGAACTGCTTCAGATACATGACCAGATCCGCTTCTCCGACAGAGGCGACCTGCGTAGGCTTGAGCTCGAGGCCATGGGCCTCCTGGCCCGGCTGTGTGAGGGTGGTGACCGTCGCATGGTCACCGACGATCTGCTGCGCCGTGTATTCCAGCCCGTAGAACGCGACGACGACGTTCGGCTTGTCGCCATCCTTGTCTCCTTCGGTGGTGGCGGGAGACGAGCAGGACGCGAGCGCCATGGCAGCGGGCAGGAGTAGTAGTGCAGCAGACTTCTTCATGAGAATCATTATCGATCAATGCTGGCTGCATGCCAAATCACGCTGCCAACTCGGGTGGTGTTGAATGAGCGGCATGTACGCCATCATCCGCTTCGAGCAGTGCGACGACGATCTCCTTGTGGCCTTGCATGAGGTTGCCGAGTTCTGGCGGGGGAAGCCCGGCAATGAAGCAGCGGACGTCGTGCACAACGTTGATGAGCCAAGCCTTGTCGCTCTCGTCACCGAGTGGAGCGACATCGGCTCATACCGCAGAGCCTTCGGCGGCTACGACGCGAAAATGCTGCTTACTCCAGTCATGTTGCGTGCCGTCGACGAGCCCTCGGCGTATGTGGTGCGCGAGGAGCTGTAGCCGATCGCGCCTGTGTCGGGCGTGGGTTAACCGCAAGATTCTTTCGATGGGGTATTGACACAAAGTGTCTGGTGTGTGGTATTATCTACTTAATTCCGTCGTGAAATTAAGTACAGGATAGCGAAGAAGCTGAACCATGGAATCTCTCATCTCGTTACACAGTGGCGACGTCGGTATCTTGCTTAGCGCTAGCTCGGAGGTCATGCCGAGCGTTGTGCACTGGGGGCAGGACATAGAACCACTTACGGCTGAGGAAGCTGCAACACTGCAGCGCACATCGACGTGGCCCGTAGCCAATAACACCTTCGACGGCCCCCTTCAGCTGGGCATCATTCCCGAGGAGCGTTGGGGGTGGAAGGGGCGTCCTGGGCTGGTCGGTCACCGCGGTGGTAAAGACTGGAGTCCGACGTGGCACGTCACCCAGGTGCTGCTTGACGGGAAGCCCGTCGAGGGATTCGTTTCTGCTGAAACCGGGGTTGTCGAATACCAAGCCGAAGCTCCCACGGCCGGATTGGCGATGAGTATCTGGGTAGAGATGCTGCCCATGGGGCTCGTTCGTGCTCGAGCATCTTTGGCCAATCTCGCTGACGACGCTTTTCAACTCGACGAGCTCACCCTGCGCTTCCCCGTGCCAGCACAGGCGAGAGAACTCATGGATTTCGCTGGCCGCTGGGCTGTTGAACGTGCAATGCAACGCCAATCATTCTCGGTTGGCGCATTCCGACGCGAGAATCGTCACGGCAGAACCGGGGCAGACTCGAGCTACATCCTCAGCGCTGGAGAGCGAGGGTTCGGCTACCAGCAGGGAGAGATTTGGGCAACGCATGTCGCCTGGAGCGGGAATCACGTCCAGGTGGCAGAACGAGATCAGCTTGGAGCCCAGGTTATCGGCGGTGGAGAACTCCTGCTTGCGGGTGAGGGACTGCTTGCGGCAGGGGATCGCTATGACTCGCCGTGGGTGTACTTCAACTATGCACAAGGTCTTGACGCGCAGGCCGCTCGCTTCCATGCGTTCCTTCGCGCGCTACCCGTTCACCCTGACACGAAGCGTCCGGTAACGCTCAATGTTTGGGAAGCTGTCTATTTCGATCATGATCTTGACCGACTGACCGATTTGGCACAGCGTGCAGCGCAGCTGGGTGTCGAACGATACGTCTTGGACGACGGCTGGTTCGGTGCTCGTCGAAACGATTTTGCGGGGCTTGGCGACTGGGTAGTGAGTGCTGATGTCTGGCCCGATGGGTTGCATCCACTCATCAACGAAGTCAAGCGCCTCGGCATGCAATTCGGGCTTTGGTTCGAGCCAGAGATGGTCAACATGGATTCCGACGTGGCGCGTGCCCATCCTGAATGGGTTATGCGGCTGCCTGACAGAATGCCGGTTGAGGCTCGCCACCAGCAGGTGCTGAACCTCAGTATTCCTGAGGCCTACGACCACGTGCTCCAGCAGATGACTGCCCTCTTCGAGGAATACGCGATTGACTATGTCAAGTGGGATCACAACCGGGATTTGATCGACGCTGGCACGATGCCCGACGGGCAGGCCGGGGTGGCAGCCCAGACGCGCGCGTTCTACCGATTGCTCGACGAACTGCGATCACGATTCCCGCACATTGAGTTCGAGTCATGCAGCTCGGGCGGGGGACGCATTGATCTTGGCGTTATGGAACGGGCTGAGCGGGTCTGGGTCTCCGACAATATTGATCCACAGGACCGTCAGCGAATGTTGTGGTGGACCGGCCAGCTGCTCCCTCTCGAGCTCATGGGAAGTCACGTTGCCTCTGGGCGCTCCCACGTGACAGGCAGATGGCATGATCTCAATTTTCGCGCCGCCACCGCAGTCTTCGGCCACCTCGGCATTGAGTGGGATCTTGCCCGCGCTACCGACGAGGAGCTGGAGCAACTTGGCTGGTGGATCGACTGGTACAAGCAGTACCGCACGACGCTGCATACCGGTCGGGTAGTTCGAGTGGAGATGCCCGATGCTGGTGTCTACTGCAAAGGTGTCGTCAGCGCTGACCAAGCGATCTTTTCGCTGGCGCAGCTAGAAGGCACCTGCTGTGCGAGCATTGGCCGACTCAGACTTCCTGGTCTTGAACCGGAGGCCCGGTATCGCGTGCACGTGGTTAACCGTCAGCCACTGCGGGAAGCCGATGCGCAAACGCCGTGGATTACCGCTTCCGACGATGTGGTCTTCACCGGTGCCCAGCTTGCCGCAGTGGGTCTACAAGCACCCGTCTTGCGTCCCTGTACCGCAATGCTTTTCGTGCTGGACAAGCTCCAGTAAGAGCCGCCACGCAACCACATTCCTCATCAATGGAGATATGAATGTCAACTACCATTCCAACAACCACTGCTGTGAGTAGTAGGCGCCGAGATCGTCTCGGCGACCTCAAGCTTGCACTACTCATGATCCTGCCGGCATCCATTGGGCTAGTGCTGTTTTTGCTCTGGCCACTGGTCCGGGGAGTTTGGCTGAGCTTCACTGATTTCAACCTTCTTACTGAGCCAAGTTTCGTCGGATTTAACAACTACATCCGCATGGCGAAAGACCCAATATTTTGGAATGCCGCATGGGTGACTATCGAGTACGTCGTAATCAACATCGGTGTACAGACCATTGTCGCCTTGCTGATTGCAGTACTTATGCACCGGCTGACAAAATCGACGTTCATTCGTTCGATTGTGTTGACCCCCTACCTCGTCTCAAACGTCGTCGCTGCCTTGCTGTTCCTCTGGATCTTGGATACCCAACTGGGTGTGGCGAACCAAATCATCTCTGCTATCGGTCTCGATCGGATCCCCTTTTTAGCTGATGAAGCGTATGTCATTCCCACGATTGCCTTAATTAATGTTTGGCGGCACATGGGATACACGGCACTACTCATTTTCGCTGGCCTGCAGTCGATTCCAGAAAGTGTCTATGAAGCGGGACGGGTCGATGGCGCCTCTGAATGGAGTATGTTCCGGAAAATCACCATTCCGCTACTCCGCCCAATCCTGGCGTTGGTGCTCATCATGACTGTTATCGGATCGTTTCAGGTCTTCGATACGGTGGCGGTGACCACGTCGGGCGGCCCAGTCAACTCGTCGCGAGTTCTGCAACTCTACATTTACGATATGGCGTTCGGTCGTTTCCAGTTCGGCTACGCGTCTGCACTTTCGGTGGCCTTGCTGGTCATCTTGCTCATCGTCTCCATTGTCCAGTACCGCCTGATGCGTGCTGGCGAGACTGACCTGAACTGAGGTCGATGATGTCTCTAGCTACAGCAACAACTGCTTCTGTTTTCGACGATGCCACCCCTAAAGGTCCCACTCGCTCTCCGCGGCGCTGGCCTGTGGGGAGAATCGTTGCTTGGACTGCGATGGCGCTGATCATCTTCGTCAGTCTGTTTCCTTTCTACTGGATGATTCGAACTGCGCTTTCTTCTAACCACGCGCTGTATGCAGGCTCGACGAGTTGGCTGCCTGTGGAGTTCAATACTGGCGGATTTGCACGAGTGCTCGGATTGCAAAGCGCTGAAGAATCGCTGGCGCAAGGTGGTTCTGGCCAGCAGGTTCAGTTCTGGCGTTATCTCGTGAACAGTTTCCTCGTCGCCACGATGGTTACCATCGGCCAGGTGTTCTTCTCAGCTACGGCAGCGTACGCGTTCTCGAGGCTGCGCTGGAAGGGGAGGAACTTGGTGTACGCCTTGTTCTTGGGTGGACTGATGGTGCCTACCATCTTCACGTTCCTGCCCAACTTCGTGCTGATAAAGGAACTCGGCCTGATTGATACTCTGCTCGGAATCTCCTTGCCGACCATGTTGATGGCGCCGTTTACCGTGTTCTTCCTTCGGCAGTTCTTCATGAACGTCCCCATCGAAGTTGAAGAAGCTGCGCTCATTGATGGCTCTAGCAAGCTTGGAAACTTCTTCCGCATCATCGTCCCCATGTCCTCAGCGCCCATCGCTACGGTGTCGCTGTTGACCTTCATCACGTCATGGAATGACTACTTCTGGCCTCTCATGGTTTCCTATTCGGAGCGGTCCACAGTGCTGACTGTCGGCCTTGGCATCTTCCGAGCGCAGACCCCGCAGACTGGTCCGGACTGGTCTGGTCTGATGGCTGCGACACTCATCGCCGCGTTGCCGATGTTGGTGCTGTTCGCCTGCTTCGCCAAACGCATTGTTAATTCCATCGGCTTCACCGGAATCAAGTGAGGAAACGAATCATGAAACAACGTCGCAACCTCATTCGCGCCGCCGCGACTGGCGCTATCACGACTCTGATTTTGGCTGCTGGCTGTTCTAGTCAACCCACCAAAGGCGCCGATGATGGAGCTATTGAGTACTGGCTGTGGGACTCGGCGCAGCAGCCTGGGTATCAGCGGTGCGCAGACCAATTCGAGCAGCAGAACCCCGATCTCAAAATTCGGATCAAGCAGTTTAGCTGGGGCGACTATTGGAGTAAACTGACCGCAGGGTTTGTTGCCGACCAGGCACCGGATGTATTTACCAACCATCTCAATCAATTTCCCCAGTTTGTTGACCTTGACGTCCTACTTCCACTCGACGAACTTGAGCCCACGAAGGGGATCAAAGATTCTGACTATTCGGGTGAACTGGCGGAACTCTGGAAAGGTCAGGACGGGCACCGCTATGGTGCTCCCAAAGACTGGGATACGGTCGGCTACTTCTATGACAAGAACGTCACCGATGCTGCTGGTATCACCGAAGAACAACTACGTACCATGACCTGGAACCCCGACGACGGCGGAACATTCGAGGATATCATCGCGCATCTCACCGTTGATAAGAACGGGGTCCGTGGTGACGAGCCGGGATTCGACAAGAATAATGTGCAGATCTTTGGCTTGGCATCCGAAGGAGCTGGGGGCGGCGCCTTCGGCCAGACACAGTGGTCGCTCTACACTGGGTCGTTGCCCAATTGGGAGCCGACAGACAAAAATCCTTGGGCAACGAAGTTCCGATTCGATGATCCTGACTTCCAGAAAACCCTCCAGTGGTACTTTGGCTTGGCTGAAAAAGGCTATATGCCGAAGTACGATACCTTTGGCGGATTGACTGGAAGTTATCAGCAGTGGGCAGCAGGTAGGGCAGTGCTTGCCCCCAATGGGTCTTGGATGATTTCCAGCTTCATGTCGCAAGCCAAGGCCGATCTCCATATCGCCCCCACTCCCGTGGGCCCGTCAGGGAAACGTAGCTCAATGTTTAATGGGCTGGCGGATTCTATTACCAGATTTACGGATAATCCTGAAGGTTCGGCACGTTGGGTGGCGTACCTTTCTGGGGAAGAATGCCAAAACATCATTGCCGAGGCCGGAGTAGTTTTCCCCGCTAGAACCGAAGCAACTGAACGTTCGCTTGCTGTCCGCAAGGAGGCTGGCCTCGACGTCACCGCATTTACGACACACGTCGATGAAGGCACGACTCAGCTCATGCCGGTCACTCGTCAGGCAGCCGATATCTCTGCGCTCACTATTCCCCAGATGGAAGCCATCTACACTGGGAAGGAGGATGCATCTTCTCTCACCGATCTCAACGCGCAGTTAAACAGCTTGTTGGAGCTGACTGACTCATGACCCCCACCTCCCGTCGGACGCTGCATGACCTCGATGAGAATTCGCGGCGCGTGTTGCAGTTAGTGCTGCAATACGGCCCAATTGCTCGTCGGGATCTCACACGTCTCTCCGGCCTCAGCATGCCATCGTTGACTCGTCTCACCCGCCCTCTCGTTCTGGAAGGGTATCTGGAGGAGTTGGAGCCCGAACCGACCGCGTTTGGGAGGCCCACACAGCCGTTAGCCCTGTGCGATGGGTCGGCGTTGGTACTCGGTGTCAAGGTTGTTCCCGGAGCGCTGCATGCCGTCGTCACCGGATTGCGCGGGAAGGTTCGAACCACGGTGGTGCGGCCAGCGGACACCTCATCGCCTGCGATGACAGTCAGCGCCCTTGCAGCACTCGCTCGCGAGTTGCGCACCACCGGCGAACTGTTTGCCGTAGGTGTGAGTCTTGCCGGTGCCGTTGATCCTTTTGGCACGGTGCGCAGTGCTGTGCTACTGGGCTGGCCGAAGTGCAATTTCTCTCGCCAGGTGAGTGAGGCCACCGGGTTGCCCTGCACAACCGCAAACGACGTCGATGCGTTGACATTGGCGCAGCACTGGGTGGGTCTTGGCCGAGGCACAGAGAATCTCACTGTGCTCACCATCGGATCCGGTGTTGGTGCCGGAGCTGTTGTGGGGGGAACGTTGGCCGTCGGCTATGAAGGATTCAACGGCATGCTGGGCGATCTGTGGTGTAGAGATGGACGCAGCTATCACGAGGTACTGTCTACGGCAGGAATCGTGCAGCGGGCCAGCGCCGCCGCAGGGAAGAGCCTCACTGTCGATGATCTTCGCATGGGCTTAGAGCCACTCGCTGAGCCCGTCTTAGCAGATGCTGCCCGCGTACTTGCCGATCTCGTGATCCTCGCACGGCATACCTGGGGCCCTGAGCGCATTGTGCTGTCTGGAGAAGGGATCTGGCTCCTTGACCGGCACTGGAACCAGTTTCAGGAAGGTCTCGACTGGCGTGCCCTACACGACGTGGATCCGCCGGAAATCTGGGTGAAACAGCTGGACTTCACCGATTGGGCGCGAGGTGCGGCAGGGCTTGCCATTAGGCTCCTGCTGGAGCCCTGAGGCATGCTTGGGTGGTTTCGATGTGAGGAGTTCCATGACCAAAGCACTGCATCTTCATGCGCCTGGCCATCGGGATGCTGTGGTGGTCGACCTTCCTGTCGTGCTTGCCCCCATGGCTGGCGTGACGAATGCCGCGTATCGGCAGCTGTGCCGGGAGCAAGGTGCAGGGCTGTACGTCTGCGAGATGATCACTTCCCGCGCGCTCGTGTGCGGCGACCCGAAAACCCGCACCATGCTTCAATTCGACCCCGGCGAGAGGATCCGCTCCGTCCAGCTCTACGGCGTAGACGCCGACGTGATGGCCGACGCGGCCCGCATCCTCGCTCGAGAATTCGACGTCAACCACATCGACCTCAACTTTGGTTGCCCCGTGCCGAAGGTGACCCGACGCGGTGGGGGCGGAGTGCTGCCCTACAAGCGTGATCGCCTGCGTGCCATCATTCGCTCCACAGTGCGCGCCGCTGATGAGTTCGGCATTCCGGTCACGATCAAGACCCGTATCGGCATCGACGACGACCACGAGACCTTCATGGACGCAGGCCGCATCGCCCAAGAGGAGGGTGCCGCAGCTATCGCGCTGCATGGACGCACCGTCGCACAGGCATACTCCGGGGAGGCCGACTGGACTCGTATCGCCGAGCTGAAGCGGGCCGTCGATATTCCGGTGCTCGGCAACGGAGACATCTGGGAAGCCGAAGACGCGCTGAAGATGATGGACGAAACAGGGTGCGACGGTGTGGTCATCGGGCGAGGATGCCTCGGCCGCCCCTGGCTCTTTGGCGACCTCACTGCCGCATTCCAAGGCAGCCCCAACCGCAAGCGCCCCACCTTAGGTCAGGTCGGGCAGATGATCCTCCGTCATGCCGAACTGCTGCAGGGCTACTTCGGTGAACGCGGGCTCGTCGATTTACGCAAGCACATGGCGTGGTACTTCAAGGGCTACCCGGTGGGGGAGCTGCGTCGGGAGTTCGCGATGGTCTCGACGATGGAAGAGCTCCAGCAACTTGTGGCACGTCTCGACGCGGACGCGGAGTTCCCCGTCGCAGAGCTCGGCACGCCACGCGGCAGGCAGGGGAGCCCTCGTGGCAAAGTGGTGTTGCCGCATGGATGGTACGACGACACTAGCGGCTGCGAGTTGAATCTCCAGGAAGCGGAACTGGACGTCAGCGGAGGGTGAGACAGTGAACGAGCCATTGCCGAGGGCCAAACAGTGGGCCAACACCATGCGCGGGCATGGCGACGAATTGGTCACCGCCCACGCCACGAGCCACGTCGGGCCTGCCGCGAGTGTGCAGCGCGGGCGTGAGTTCCGCGAGGACGTGGAGCGCCGCACGCTCGACGCCAACGCCACCTTCGCTGAAGGGGCGGGCAACCGTGCAAGGCCAGAAGAACCCGACCCGTTCCGCACCTGTTTCGAGCGCGACCGCGACAGGATCGTGCACTCGACGGCCTTCCGCCGGCTCGCAGGGAAGACGCAGGTGGTGGTGTACCCGACGGATCACCAACGCACGCGACTCACACACGCGCTCGAGGTGGCGCAGTGCGCCGTCGCCATGGCACGGGGAATTGGCGTCAATGTTGCGCTGGTCGACGCCATCGCGCTCGGCCACGACTGTGGCCACGGGCCCGGCGGGCACGCGAGCGAGGACGCGTTCGATCTGTTCATCGAGGGTGGCTACGATCACGGCCCCTGGGGCGCGGATGTGATGCTGACGAGCCTGAATCTGTGCAAGGAAACCCTCGACGGGATCCGCAACCATTCCTGGTCGCGGCCAGCACCGTCGACCATCGAGGGCGAGCTGGTGAGCTGGGCCGACCGCATCGCGTACTGCTCGCACGACCTCGAAGACGCCATCCACGCGGGCATCGTCGATATCAATCAGCTCCCACCCGTCGTCACCGAAGTGGCCGGGCGTACCCGTCGGGAACAGCTCGCTACCTTCATCAATGGTGTGATTGAAACGACGATGACCACCGGCCGTGTCGGGCTCGACCCGCTCAGAGCCGAAGCGCTCGCCGAACTGCGACGCTTCAATTACGAGCGCATCTACACCCGCCCAGAGTCCGTGGCGCAATCGAAAACTGTGGTGGCGGTACTGCGCGGACTGGTGGAGCACTACATGGAGCGGCCCGACGCGATGCCCGAGAGCCACCGCGTCGACGACCGAGTTCGTGGCGCTGTGACGTACGTGAGCGGCATGACTGATCGGTTCGCATTCGAGCAGGCGCAGCGCCTGCTGGGGTGGGATCCGAAGAAGTTGCCTCGTGGCATCGGGCGTGGGGCCTGACGCGCTGTCACCCGTTCACGAACGGCTAGGATGTGGGGCGTGGCTGGCCGGATCAGGGAAGAAGACATCGCGAAGGTTCGCGAGCGCGCCCGGATCGACGAGATCATCGGCGAATACGTCATGCTGCGCAATGCCGGCAGCGGGTCGTTGAAGGGCCTGTGCCCATTCCACGACGAGAAGACGCCCAGCTTCCACGTCACCCCTGCGCGAGGCTTCTTCTACTGCTTTGGTTGCGGTGAAGGGGGAGACGTCATCACGTTCCTGCAGCGCAATCAGAACCTCTCGTTCCTCGAAGCGGTGCAGATGCTGGCCGACCGTTATGGCGTCGAACTCGTCATGGAAGACGACGGGCAACCCGCGCAGGCGCCGGGGCTGCGGAAACGCATTCTGGAAGCCAATGCCGCGGCCGAAGACTTCTTCGCCCAGCAACTGGAATCCCCGGAAGGCGTTGCGGGACGCGTGTTCCTCGACAGCCGTGGCTTCACTCGCGAGCACGCCCAACACTTCAAGATCGGCTACGCACCGAAGAACGGCTACGCGCTGCGTCAGGCGTTGCGGGCTCAAGGGTTCGACGACGAAACGCTCAAGGCCGCGGGCCTCATCCGCGACTTCGGCAGAGACTTTTTCGCCGGGCGAGTGTTGTGGCCCATCCGCGATTCCGCGCAATCGGTGCTCGGGTTCGGCGCCAGGCGGATTTACGACGACGATCGCCTCCCCGCCAAGTACATCAACACGCCGGAGACACCCGTCTACAAGAAATCGCAGGTGCTTTACGGGCTCGATCTCGCTCGCAGAGAGATCGGTAAGCGGTCGCAGGCAGTGATCGTCGAAGGTTACACTGACGTGATGGCCGCCCATATCGCTGGGGTGGAGACCGCCGTCGCATCGTGCGGCACGGCATTTGGTGACGACCACGCCCGTGTGCTGCAGCGCCTGCTCGGTACACAAGATGGCCTGCACGGCGAGGTCATCTTCACCTTTGACGGCGACGCCGCCGGGCAAGCTGCGGCACTGAAGGTGTTCAAAGGCGACCACAACTTCGTCGCCCAAACCTACGTGGCGGTGGAGCCGACGGGGCTGGACCCGTGCGACTTGCGCATGCAGTCCGGCGATGCGGCGGTGCGGGAACTCGTCGCCACCAGAATTCCGCTGTACCGATTCGTGATGGAGAACATCGCCCGACGTTATGACCTCGACCGCGCCGAAGGACGATTGGGGGCCGCGCGCGAAGCGGGGGAGCTCGTCACTTCGATCCGCGACCGATCCCTCGTCGGGCAGTATTTGCGCGATCTTGCCGGGATCTTGGGCATGGACGTCGACGATGTCCGCCGCGAGGTGCAGCGTCGGCGCCAGAGCGAGCCGTCGTACGAGGAAGCGCCTCCGGCTCGCCGGCCGCGCGACGACGGGTGGCCCGATCCGAACGATCGCTCACTGCGGCTCGAACGCGACGCGCTCAAGCTCATGTTGCAGCACCCGACCACCTTCGACACCGACTGGAACGGCGTGCAGCCCGACGACTTCACCCACCCTGGCTATGTGGCGGTGATGACGCTGATCCGACGGGTCCCGTTCGGCGACGACTGGGAAACGCGTTTGCGTGAGGAGGCGCCGTCGGAGAATACGGCTCAGCTCATGGTGGCGCTGCTGGTAGAACCGTTGTGGCGCGAGCCCGACGAGCAGTACTCCCTGGTATATTCGTCGCGGCTGCAGCTTCGCCGGGTGTCGAGGCAGATTGATGATTTGAAGTCAAAGCTGCAGCGCACCGATCCGACGAAGAATGAGGCGGAGTATCGCCAGAAGTTCGCGGAGCTCACCGAGCTGGAGATGGCGCGGAAGCGCTTGCAGCAGGTGGGCCTCAGCTAGGCCATTAGGCCACCTTGAGCATGCGGTCAGCGGTGAGGAGCTGGTGGGCTTGCTCGAGCGCTCGTTGCTCCCACCTCGAGATCGTGGAGGTCGACACACCAAGGTCCGCGGCCAGTTCTGCCTGGCTCCACACGGGGCCGTCGAGGCCGAAGCGTCGCCGTAGTAGATCTGCGTGCAACTCGGGGAGGAGCTCGAGGAATTCCATGTTCTGCTCGTGGATCTCCTCATAGGCGTCGACGGGGTCCGCCATCCGGTCGAGTACCTCAGGATTCACGCGACGAGCCATCGTCGCCATGCTGACCTGCTCCGGCGCCTTGTCTTCCAGGACGAGGTGGCGAACCCGCTTGAAGTGCCTGGAATCGAAGACGTACTGGCCAGGGTCGGCGTGGTGGCGTACGTGGCGCACGATGGAGTCGTGGGCGTAGGTGGAGAGCCGGAATCCGAGCTCGGGGCGGAATCTGCGGATTGCACGCTGGAGTGCCAGGCAGCCCTCTTGGAAGAGCTCCTCGAAGTCGCCGTTGCCGCGTCGATGGGCGTCGTAGGCGATGCTGTAGACGAGACGGAGATTGCCCTCCCAGAGTCGGCGTTCGGCGGCGAGGCCGATGACGATGGCCTGCCAGCACACGAGGCTGGTGGGGGCAAGGCGCACGAGGGCATATGCCGGCTCGATGGTGGCGACGGCAAGAGTCAGGAGGCGTTGTTCATCGGGGGTCATGTCGAAATCAGGCAGAGTAATCATGGGCAACACCGAACCACGGTCGACGGGCGCCTCGCTGAGTTCTCCACAGGAACTTTTGCAGAAGCAACGGACAACACTTTTTTGTCCACATGGTGCAGGATGGGTTCCATGACGGCACTGAAAGACCAAGACCTCGCGACGGCCCTGGGCCCTCGGGCCAAGATTCTGGCGCAGGGCAGGGACGCCGATGGGCAACCCGTCGTCGTAGGCACCGTCGATAAGGTTGCGGTCAAGCGCGACGGGGAATGGGTCGCCATGGGCTGGCACGAGGTAGAGCGCGGAAGCTGGCGCGCCGAGAAGGGGATCTTTCGGTGGACAGACATGCACGGCGAAGCCTACGAGGCGAGCCTCGAACGCCCCGGACAACTCCCGATGCTGTTCCAGGAGCGGGTGCAGGCATCGACGGTTGGGTCAGTGCAGCACCACCTCGATCCCGGCGAGGTGAGGATCATCGTTCGTAGATCGCTCGGTACGGACGAGCAGCTCCAGTTCTTCGCTGTACCCAGTGGTGGTGCGCGCCTCACCGATCCGATGACGGCCGCTTTGGTCGTGGAGGAAACCGACCGTCTGAAAGCTGAGTACGGGCTGACTTGATCAGCGTTTGGCGTCCTCGCGGCAGGCCTGCTATCGTTGTTCCTCGCGTGGTTACGCCACCATTCCCTGGTAGCTCAACGGCAGAGCATTCGACTGTTAATCGAAGGGTTACTGGTTCGAATCCAGTCCGGGGAGCCAGTGCAGCGGCCCGGCTAGGCAAGAAGCTTAGCCGGGCCGTTCGGCATATTGGGGCAGGCACGTATGGATGAGATGGAGCGAGTCCGATTCCCAACCTCGCATCTACTGCTCTTTACTTGAATGTAAGGGGTGTACCTATGTTCTGAGTCAAGCTGCGAGTGTGGCTGGCTCGGGTGTAGGGGTGGTGGTTGCTGGCTGGTAGTAGGTGCTGTGTTGGAGCATCGCGAAGATGACGTTGCAGCGGCGGCGGGCCAGGCAGATCACGGCGGTGTTGTGGTGCTTGCCCTCGGCGCGCTTGCGATCGTAGTAGGCCTTGGAGTTCGGGTCCGAGTGCGAGGAGACCCAGGTGGAGTAGAGCAGCGCGTTTTTCAACCGCTTGTTGCCCGAGCGTGCGCTCCACGGATCGAGGTTCCGGATCTTCGCGTGACTGGCGCGATCCCGGCATAGGACCCCCGGCGGTCGGGGGTACTCACAAGGTAACGGGCAGCTCCGGCTGCGTGGCTTGGCCAGCGCGCAGGGAGAATGGCTGCTGCACGCGCTCTGCCATAACCTCCGCAAGCTCTGAAACGCCACCACCGCCGCGATCGCGCCCGCGTAGAGGGCCGCAACGGCCAGCCCGACATCGATCCCGGCCGGCATCGAACTCATCGCACCCGCGAACGCATCAGCCCACACAACACGAAGCACCGGAAGACCACCGTGTCGGACAAGTCCAATCAGCCCTCGTCGGCCGTCTTCCTTAGCGACCGCAGCTCAGCAACCCATTCTGACGTCGTCAAGGAACTGGTCTCCGGCGCGGCGTCGCAGCTTGAGGTCTGGGAGCTGCCGCGCAGTGGCTACTTCTTGGTCGATGCTGCAACGCAAGCCATGATTGAATACTCCAACGACGCCATCAGCCCTTTGCATGGGTTCGCTAGCAACAACGCTGCGTATCTTGGGCTAGGAGAATACATCGTAGAGATTTCTGGCGGCCGTTCGATCAACGCACTCAACGGCGCACCAAGAGACACATTCGATAGGGCTCGTATCGGAGAGGCTACCGATCAGATCGCCTCTATCTCCGCTGTTGCGGACATCCGATCAACCCTAAACCGTTCGCCAGGTGTTTCCGTCGCAAAGGTGCCTCCGCCAGTAGGAACGAACGTGAATTTCCGGATCCCGAGCTACGGCTATATCACCGGCTGCACGGTGTTGCACAATACCGCTGCGGAAGGACGGTGCGGCTGGATCGCGGCCACGATCGTGATGCGCTACTGGCACGCGCGCAAGGGAAAGATCTTGATCCCAGCGGCTCATCGTTCTGGAACCAACATCAAGGCAGTCTCTGGTGCAGACTTCGCCGACTTGATCCGTAACGGACGAGATATGGCGTCATGGGGTCTCCCGGTTGCCGATGGCATCGGATACCACGCAGCCATCCGCATGAAGGTGAGTTCAACGGCGTGGTACAACTGGCTCAGCACCAACGTGAATTCGGCGCTTAACAATGGTCGGCCTGTGATCTTGTTCGGAGAACTCCCGGATGCTTACACTGACGGAAAAACCATTAAGCACGCTGTCGTCGCTTACGGTAAGTCGAAGGATGGTCACAATATCGTCCACTACACCTATAAGGGTAAGCAAGCGGTCGTTTTGAACTCGGGGATCGTGGCGACAAATACGCACTTTATGTTGAAATGATGAAATGAAGAAAGCAATCGGGATTCTAGTAGCGCTGCTCTCCGCCGCGGTTGCAGTCGTGCTCATGATTCTCCCTACCTATACGACCGCCTTCGGCGCTCAGGGTGGAGGGCGGGGATTCGAGACCCATCGATGGTTCGACCCCTTTCTCCTTGGCTATCTCGACGTTGTTCCAGTCCTCTCGCTGATGTGCGGAACCGTGATGACGGTGGGGCTGGCGGCGTGTCTCGTCCGGGGACGAGTCCCTGGCTGGCTGGTCATCCCGGGGATTGCCGCGGCGATCCTCCTGCTGCTGTTCAGCTATGACGTCAATGCCGCAGGGTTCGTCTCGGGGGCTGGTCGGCTGGTTGCGCCGTTCTTGGCGGCGTCATCGATATTTGCCGCGATCATCTGGCTGCTCGATCGCCGCTCCACGGTCTAGTGCTGTGCGGGTTGACCGGCGCTCAGGTTGACCAACCGCACAACGTCGTGCGTAATTGACGACGTTAGAGGGAAGCCGTTGGGGCAGGCCCTCCGAGTTCCAGGCAGCATTCCTGATTCCTGTCAGATGATGCTGGGAGGGTGTAGCTATGTTTGAGTTTTTTGACTGGTATTCCGTGGTCCTCTAGGTGTTCGGCTTGGGCATGATTTTCGAACGGGCTCATCCGAGAGCCTGGTTTCGACGAGGCGCCCGTAGGGTAAGACGCTGTTTTCCAGCCATTCCTCGACTGAGCGCACACCAGATGCAAAAAATGGGGCTACGAGACCCAAAATCAGCATCTGGTGTGCGCTCAGTCGAGTGGGACGCGACTACTACACCCCGGCGAGATCACCGAGGAAGGAATCAGCCCAGCGTTCGATGGTGTGGGTAGATACCTGTTCCTTCAAGGCCCGCATGCGCTTGGCACGTTCCTCGTACGAGTCGGTCAGTGCGCGCATGAACACGTCCTTCATGCCGTTGAGGTCGTACGGGTTCACGCTGTAGGCCTGCTCAAGTTCGCTGGCGGCACCGGCGAACTCACTCAGCACGAGGGAGCCACCGTCGCCAGGATGGCAGGCCACGTACTCCTTGGCGACGAGGTTCATCCCATCGCGCAGTGGCGTGACGAGCATGACGTCGGCGATCCGGTACATGGCTGCCATCGTCTGACGGGGGAATCCGCGGTGCATGTACACGATGGGAGCGCGCCCGACATCGCCGGTCTGGGAGTTGATGCGCCCCACCAGCAGGTCGATATCGTCGCGCAGCTTCATGTACTCGCTCACACGCTCACGCGACGGTGTTGCCACCTGCAGGTAGACCGTCTCTTGCGGGTCGAGCCTCCCATCGCGGAATAGCTCACCCATGGCCCGGACGCGTTGCCGGAGTCCCTTCGTGTAGTCGAGGCGGTCCACGCCCAAGAACACGTGCTTGGGGTTCCCGAGGTCGTCGAGGAGCTGTTCGGCTTCTTCCACGGCTTCAGGAGATTCGGCCAGCGCAGCGAAGCCCTCCGAGTCGATCGAAATGGGGTAGGCCCTGGCGGTGCAGCTGTGGGCGTCATCGACGCGCACCGTGTCGGCTTCCACCGTGAGGTCGGTGTGTTTGCGCACCAGGCGCAGGAAGTTCTGGGCGCCGCCTTCCACCTGGAACCCGACGAGGTCAGCGCCGAGAAGGCCTTCGACGATCTGCCGGCGCCAAGGCAGCTGCGCAAAAATCTCGGTTGGCGGGAAGGGAATGTGGAGGAAGAATCCGATCTTCAGATCAGGCCTCAGCTCCCGCAACATCTGGGGCACGAGCTGCAACTGGTAGTCCTGCACCCACACCGTCGCGCCGTCGGCGGCGACAGCAGCGGCCTCGTCGGCGAAACGTCGGTTCACCTTCTGATACGCGTCCCACCACTCGCGATGGAACTCGGGGAACGCGACGGTGTCATGGTAGAGCGGCCACAACGTCGCATTGGAGAAGCCCTCGTAGTACTCCTCGTACTCGGTTTGCCCAAGTACCACCGGAACGATCTCGTACCCGTCGTGCTCGAACCCCTCGACTGCTTCATCTGGGGCTCCGTGCCAGCCCACCCAGGCGCCACCCTTGCTGCGCATCACGGGCTCCAAGGCCGTCACGAGCCCGCCTGGCGACGTGCGCCAGTCGACGGATCCATCATCATGAACGACGCGATCAACGGGCAAACGATTAGCGACAACAACGAACGAAGCGGACATCTGCTCCTCCTAGTATCGTTCTCCACCCTACCGAAGCCTGAAACATGCCAAGCTTGATGCATGGAAACACCTGCACATCCCAACGATTACGAGAAGGCCTTTCTGCAAGCAGCAGCAGCTCACCCCGAATCCACCCTTGTGGCACTGGATTTCGACGGCACGCTCTCCGATGTGGTACCCGACCCAACGCAGGCGTACATCCATCCCGACGCCCGCGACGCACTCGGGCGTCTCATCGGACGCATCGGCCAGGTCGCCATCATCACGGGCCGCCCCGTCGATGAAGTAGAGGAGCTGGCCTGTCTCGACGCGGCCCTGCTGTCCAAGCTGATCGTGCTTGGCCAGTACGGCGCGGAACGCCTCGACAAGGACGGGCGGCAGGTGCCCGAATCTCCGGAATCGGTGCGCTCAGCGCTGCGGGATCTGGCGAGTTTGGCAGAGCAATATCCGGGGCTCTACCTCGAGGACAAGCACCACGCGCTGGGGGTACACACCCGACGAGCCCCCGCCGGTACGCTCGACAAGATCGAACCAGATGTGCTCGCCGTCGCGCGGCGCTACAGCCTCACCATCGAGCCGGGTAAGGAAGTGCTCGAACTGCGAGCGCACCAAATCTCGAAGGGGGACACGCTCCGCGCGCTGATCAAGGAGGTGGGCTGCGACGTCGTCGCGATGGTCGGCGACGATCTGGGCGACGTCCCCGCCTTCGACGTCATCCGCCAGCGGCAGGAGCAAGGTGGGACGGGCGTCGTTGTGGTGTCCACCTCCGACGAGCGCCCAGAGCTCGTGTCACGTGCCGACGTGCTGTGCGACGGACCTGCGGGCGTCGCGCGCTGGCTGGACACCGTCGCACCGTAGCAAGCAGGACACGGCGGGGATTCGCTAAGCTTGTCGAGTTCAATTGGACGCGACGAGGGGCGTTAGCTCAGCCGGTTAGAGCAGGGGACTCATAATCCCTGGGTCGCGGGTTCGAGCCCCGCACGCCCCACCACGTGCATCGCCGACGCGGTTACAGCCGCCGGTTCACCGTCGGTTCACCGCCACCGTCAGACTCCGACTCATCGGGTTCACCCATGGTGGGCTCGTGGGTGTGATCTGTCTTGGGCGGGCCGGACGGCTCTCCCGACGTCGGAGAACCCGACTGGGGCGACCCGCTGCCGCTGCCACCGTCGGATGCTTGCGACGGAATGGGCGCCGGGGGCGACACCAGCGGCGCATTTTGGAACACCAGAATGGCGAGCAGGAGCCCGAGCGCCGCGATGAGCAGCATCAGCAGCCATGACGTGAAGATGGAAATCCAGCCGGCCTGATCCTTGCGGACGGGCCACGCGAGCGGCCACACCCGTGTGCGCCCGACCCCTGTCTGGTGAATCCAAGGCAACTGGAAGCTCGGACCACTCGGCTTGCTGATGGGCGTGGCCGTTTCCAGGTCGACGGCGTTGAGCACCCGACGAGCTTCCGCCACGGCGGCGGCAGACCCGTCGAACGCGAGGGCCGCCCAAGGCGCGGCCGGTGGCAGGTCTTCCAGATGCGGGCTGTCTTCTTCCGGCCGAAACCGCACGCCCATGCGGCCTTCGTCCTGGCCGTCTCCACCGCGAGCCACGACGGTGTCGATGTGCATGGCATTGATCTCGCCCGAGAAGCGTGCTCGTGCCGCCGCATCGCCTGCCGCGCCTTCGCTGAGCAGGAGCAGCATGACCTCGTCGGAGTGGTCTTCATGGGCGGCGTAGGCCACACCGGCTGGTGTGACGGCCAGGCGGGCGTCGAGCCAGAACGAGTTGATCTTGACGGGATCGTCCTCGACGAGCGGCTCATGGCCCCGGAACGGTTCTTCAAGGAACGCAGCACCGCCGCGCCTGCGCTCAGTGAGTGCTTCGCGCGGCACTTCGGTGGTGGCGTCGGGTTCGGGTTCAGGCCCGAGCTCTTCGTACGGGTCGCTCATTGACTCCATCGAACCATATATTGCAAGCATCACAGTGCAACGGCCAAGCGCGTCCCGGGTGAACGATTGCCTTGGACGGTATCGTGGCGGCAGTACATTTTCGATCAAGGAGACCAAGCGCGTGAGCAGTTCGCCGAACGAACAGGCAGCTATGCCCACCAACGTTGCCGAAGCGTCGCAACTGTTGGGGCAAGCCATCAGCCAGGTGCAACGAGTCATCGTCGGTCAAGAGCACATGGTGCAGCAGCTCATGGTGTCGCTGCTCGCCAAAGGCCACTGCTTGCTGGAAGGTGTTCCCGGCGTGGCGAAGACCCTCGCGGTGAGGAGCTTCGCGGACGTCGTCGGTGGTGACTTCGCGCGAGTCCAGTTCACGCCCGACCTCGTGCCTTCCGACATCGTCGGCACACGCATCTACTCGGCCTCCTCGGAGTCATTCGACATCGAATTGGGGCCGGTGTTCGTCAACTTCGTCCTCGCCGACGAGATCAACCGCGCACCCGCGAAGGTGCAGTCCGCGATGCTCGAGCTCATGGCTGAAAAGCAGGTCTCCATCGGCGGCAAGACCTACCCGGCCCCCAAGCCGTTCATCGTGATCGCCACCCAGAACCCCGTCGAATCCGAAGGCGTCTACCCGCTGCCTGAGGCCCAGCGTGACCGCTTCCTCGTCAAAGTCGACGTGCCATACCCGCGCGGCAACGAGGAGCTCGAAATCCTCCGACGCATGTCCGTCACGCCACCCACCGCGCAGCGCGTTCTCAACCCGGAGCTGATCCGTCACCTGCAGGACATGGCCTCCAACGTGTTCGTGCACAATCTCGTGGCCGAGTACATCGTGCGGCTCGTGCTCGCGACGCGCGAACCGTCGGATTTTGGCATGCCCGACCTCGAATCGGTCATTTCCATTGGCTGCTCGCCTCGAGCCACCTTGGGGCTCGTCGCCGCATCCCGGGCGCTTGCGCTCATCAATGGTCGCGACTACGTGCTTCCCACCGACGTGCAGGCCGTGGCGAAAGACGTGATGGCGCACCGCCTCGTGCTGGGCTTCGACGCGGTGGCTGACAACGTCGATCCCGTCGACGTCGTCGCGCGCATCGTCGCGATGGTTCCCGCCCCCACACCGGTGTGGAACAATCAGCAACCACAAGCGACGCAGGGCCCCACTCGCGAACCAGGACGCGCTTAATCGCCGTGGGACAGCCACAGTTCGAGGCCCCGGGGCAGTTGGGCGCGGCAACGTCGGTGCTCCACGCGCCGACGGGCCCCACCATCCCCCTCAACAGGCTCGCCCCGGAGGCCGCGCTTCGACGGATCGAGCTCACCATCGTGCGTCGGCTCGAGGGCTTCCTGCAAGGCGATCACCTTGGTCTCCTGCCTGGTCCGGGTACCGACACCAACGACGCCCGCGTCTACCAACCCGGTCAGGATGACGTGCGCAAGATGGATTGGGCCGTCACCGCCCGCACCAGCGTTCCCCATGTGCGCGACACCATGGCCGACCGCGAGCTCGAAATCTGGGCATTGCTCGACCTCACCCCGTCGATGAACTGGGGCACCGAGGGCATCACGAAGCGTGACCTTGGCATCGCGGCCATCGCCACCATCGGATTCTTGAGCCAAAAGATGGGCGACCGCTTCGGCGGCATGATGATGCGCTCTGACGAGGTCAAACGCATCCCGGCTCGCAGCGGCCGCACCGCCTTGTACGGACTGCTGCGCAAGATGCTCGAAGAACCCATCGTCCAAGACAACACTGAAGCCACCTTCGAGCTGGGGGAGGGGATTGAACAGCTCGCCCGGATGCAGCGCCGACGGGGCATGCGCGTGGTGGTCTCTGACTTCCTCACACCGGGCGAGGACGAACTCGACCCGGATGTGCCCCCACCTTGGGAACGTGCCCTGCGCCGCCTGGGCGTGCGCAACCAGGTGCTGTGTATCGAGGTGCTCGACGCCGCCGAGGTGGATTTCCCCGACGTGGGGGAGATGCTCATTCGCGACCCAGAAACGGACTTCGCGCGATACATCAACACCTCCGACGAGGCTGCGCGCAATCGCATGAATGCTGCGACGGCGGCGCAGCGAGAACGCGTCGCCACCGCCATTCGACGCGCAGGCGCCGGGCATATTCGGCTTCGCACCGACCGAGACTGGGTGACCGACATCGCCCGGTTCGTGCTGAACTACCGCCGCACCGCTGCGTTCCTCCACCAGCCCCCGCAGGGGGTGAGCAAGTAGATGTTCTCCTGGGTGCCGGACTTCGAATCGCCGCAGCGGCTGTGGTCGTTGCTGGCGTTGCCCGTGCTCGTGCTGCTCTACGTCGTCTTGTTGCGCCTCAAGAAGCGCTTCTCCATGCGCTTCACGAATACTGGGGTGCTCGGGAAAGTCGTCGGAGGGCAGAAACGCTGGACGCGCCACGTGGCCGTTGCCATGTCGCTGTGTTCGTTGGTAGCCCTGGCGCTGGCCTGGGCGCAACCGCTCGGCACAGAGAAGGAGCGCAGGGAGCGAGCCACCGTCGTGATGGTGGTGGACACGTCGCAATCGATGCAGGCCACCGATGTCTCACCCAACCGCCTGGACGCGGCCAAACAGCAGGCGCAGGAGTTCGTCAACGGCCTGCCCGAGAGTTACAACGTCGCACTCGTAGAGCTGAGCGGGCAGCCGTCGGTGCGGATGCCACCGTCCACCGACCGCGGCGCACTCTCGCGCGCGATCGGAGCGCTGCAGCTCAAAGACGGCACCGCGATTGGCGATTCCATCGACGAAGCCCTCGCCGCCGTGAAGCTCGCCCCGGTGGGCGACGACGAGGAGCCAGCCCCCGCCATGGTGGTGCTGCTCTCCGACGGGACGAACACCGACGGTGGCGAACCCTCCGCTGCGGCTCAGCGCGCGAAGCAGGCCAAGGTGCCGATCTATACCGTCGCGTTTGGCACAGAGAACGGCTACGTCGACCTCGATGGGAAACGCGAGCATGTTGCCCCCGACGTGGCCACGCTCGACAAGATCGCCAAGGAAACAGACGGCAAGGCCGTGACCGCCGACAGCGCCGGCGCCCTCAAAGACGCCTACAAGAACCTTGAATCGACGTTTGGCTACGAGGAAGTGCAAAAACCCATCACCACGCAGTATGCGTTCGCATCGCTCGGGTTCGCGATCGTCGCAGCTTTGGGTGCGGTGATGATGGCTGCGAGGTGGCCGAAGTGATTCCTCAGATTCTCGAGTTCATGTACCCGGTGCGGCTCTACGCGCTGGTGCTAGTGCCCGCGATCGGCCTGCTCTACCTCCTGTTGGCAACACGCCAGCAGAACCGTAGCTCCAAGCGCCGAAACCGCATCAACCAGGTGCTGCCCAAAGACGCAGCCTGGAAGCGCCACGGGGCGGTACTGCTGTCGTTGCTCAGCATCGCCATGCTGATCGTGGCCTGGGCTGTGCCCAAGGACTATGCCAACAAGCCGCGAGACCGCGCCACGATCGTCGTGGCCATTGACGTCTCGTGGTCGATGGAATCCGAGGACATCAAGCCGACGCGGATGACGGCAGCGAAGAAATCGGCAAAGGAATTCATCGGCACATTGCCGGAAGCGTTCAACGTCGCGGTGGTGTCGTTTGCAGGCACGGCGCAGCTCGTCGTCCCACCCACCGTCGATAGGGGTGCCGCAACCCGGGCCATCGATGCGCTGCAGATGGCGCCGTCGACTGCGATTGGCGAGGGCATCTACACCGGGCTGGATTCTTTGGCGCTCGTGCCGCCCGACCCGAAGGATCCCGACAAGGGCGCGCCCGCCGTCATCGTGCTTCTTTCCGACGGCGCCACCAACATGGGGCGTTCTTCCGCTTCGGGGGCGAAGGCCGCGAAAGAACGCGGAGTGCCCGTCTACACGATCGCCTACGGCACCGACGACGGCTACGTCATCGACGACGATGGCACCCGCCAGCGCGTGCCCGTCGACCACTACGAGCTGTCCGACATCGCCAAGCTTTCCGGCGGGAAGAAGTATTCGGCAGAATCGGCTGGGCAGCTCGACGAAACCTACGACGCCATTAGCGAATCAGTGGGATATGAACGCGTGCCTGTGGAAATCGCAGACCGCTACGCTGGACTCGCGCTCATCTTCGCTGCCCTCGCTGCGCTCGGGGTCATATCCTTGGGAGCACGATGGCCATAGCAACTGCACTGGAACAACTGGAGACGAAGATCGCGCGCGCTGCGCAGGCTGCGGGACGAGACCCGTCGGAGATTCGACTGATGCCCGTCACGAAGTTTCGCTCGGCCGACGAGGTACGGGCGTGCATGGATCGCGGCTACCGGGTGTTCGGAGAGAATCGCCTGCAAGAACTCGCACGCAAGCACGCTGAGCTTCCCGACGCTCGCTTCGTCATGATCGGGCATGCCCAGCGCAACAAGGCCAAGCTCGTGGTGGAGGCCGCGGCGGAACTGCACTCCCTCGACTCCCTTGAACTTGCCGCCAACCTGGACCAGCGGCTCTGCGACGCCGGGCGTACCCTGCCCGTGCTCGTGCAGGTGAACACATCGAACGAGCCCCAGAAAGCGGGCATCGCGCCGAGTGAGGCCGAGCGTTTCGTCGAACAGCTCCTCGAATTCGAGGCGCTCAACGTGCAGGGGCTCATGACCATGGCCATGCCGTCTCCCAATCTCGACGACGTGGCCGGCTGCTTCCGAACCCTGCGCGAGGTGCGCGACCGCCTCCGTGAAGCGTTCCCCGAGCGTGCGTGGAATCAGCTCAGCATGGGCATGTCCAGCGACTTCGAACTCGCCATCGCCGAAGGCTCGACCATCGTTCGCATCGGCACCGCCATCTTCGGCCCCAGGCCAGCTGCCTGAGGCCGCGACGGGCGCCGTCGCTATAGGTTTTCGATCTCGAGCGATGGGATGTCGTCGCTGATCGGCATTCCGAACACCTGCTCCAAGAAGCTGAGCTCGGCGGCGAGCGCACGCCCGCGCGCATCCATGGTGCGGAAGCCGTGCCCCTCCTTCTCGAACGTCAGCAGCGCGAGCGGCTTGCCGGCCGCGCGCACCGCGTCGGCCATCTGGAACGCCTGGTTGGGTGGCACGACCTTGTCTTCCAGGCCTTGCATGATCAGCATCGGCGTCGAGAGCTGGTCGAGGTGGTGGATGGGGGAGCGCTCCACGTAGAGGTCGCGTGCCTCCGGCCACTCGCCACCGATCAGCCCGTAGGGGTAGCGCGACTCGAACTTGTGGGTGTCGCTGACGAGCGCCTCCAAATCGCCGATGCCGTAGCGCGAGAGCCCGGCGCTGAACACGTCGGTGGTGACGAGCGCCTGCAGCGTCGTGTAGCCGCCCGCAGAACCACCCTTGATGGCGACGCGGTCAGGGTCGACGAGGCCAGCCTCGCTCAGATCGCGCACCGCCGCCACGACGTCCTCGACGTCGGCCACGCCCCACTTGCCGCGCAGTGCGTCGCGGTAGGCCCGCCCGAAGCCGGTGGATCCGCGGTAGTTCACATCCGCGACGGCGAAGCCGCGTGAGAGCCAGAACTGCATTTCCTCGCTGTACCCGGCGGTGGCTTGCGCCGTCGGCCCTCCGTGGGTCTTCACGATGAGCGGCGGACGCTCGACGCCAGGAGGTGCCGCGAACCAGTAGTGCGCTCCACCGGCCTTCCGGGCGGCCATCTTCGCTACACAGGGAGCATCGCCGGCACCGGCGAGCTCGTCCACGGTGCCCGTCGGCGAGATGGCCACGAGCGTTGCGGGGCGGTCGGCCCATTCTGCAACCGCGTAGAGCTTGTCGTCGAAGGTGGCCACGGAATCGATCCAGACGGTGCTGCGCAGCGGATACGTCACGCCTCCGGTGGAGGGCTGCCACATCGCGAGTCGCCCGTAGCCATCGACGATTTCGATGGTGGCCACCAGGTCAGGTCCGACGGCGCACGCCGCGGGCCGGTCGAGAACCCAGATCGGCGTATCGCAGTCGTGATCGACGGCAAATGTGGCGCGATGCCCGTCTTCCACAACATGCCAGTTCCAGAACCCCGACTCGTCGGAGGTGTACGCAAGCTTCCCTGCAGCCAGCCACATCGGGCGCTGTGCGCTCACCCCGTCGGATGCGTACACTGCGCGTGCGGGCTCGTCGTCGTCGAGGTTCTTCGTCCAGATCGATGACGTATCCCAGCCCATGTTGGGGTGATCCCACTGCTGCCATGCGACGACGCGGTTGCGGATGCAGGGTCCTGCGTAGAAGTCGGCGCCGGTGGCAACAACGATGCCCTCAGATACCTCGTCGAGAGGCAGCGCGACGACCTCCGTGCGCGGCTCGCCCGGCGCGTCGTGATCTTCCCGGACCGCGACGACCACCCCATCCGCGAGCTGCACGTGCAGGCCCGCGTAGAAGTATCGATGCTGCTCGGGCGTGAGCGGGCGAGCGCCGTGCTCGTCGAGCAGAAACACCTGGTTGGTGCGGTCGTCGTTGTAGACGACGGCGTCGTGTTCCGCGTCGTAGGCGCCGCCTCCGTACTCCATCACGCGAGTGCGGACGCTCGCCTCTGGAGTGAGGTCAACGGTCTCGCCGTCGCGCCACCGGCGAACCGTAGTGCGCCCATCCTGATCGGCGATGCTGGCGAGCCAATAGACACCCGACGACGTCGCCCTCACCTGGGAGATGGCGTCGCGGCGCTTGATCACGAAGTCCAGTGGAAGTCTCATGCTCTTAACTATGTCCGATCCGGCAAGCTCGTCAACTCAGTTCGGGAAAAGCGAGTGGGACCGCTGGCGGACCCTCACGGCTTGTTTCATGGGAAGCTGTGGGGCAAGATGAAGGCACCTGGTCGATTCGTGATCGCAGGGGAAGGCAATCAAGGCCGACCAGGAGGTACAAGTGAACGCATCGACGACACAGCAGGCGCGAGGCATGGTCTTCATCCACTCGACGCCAGCCGCGCTGCGCCCTCATGTCGAGTGGGCAGTGGCTGGTGCTACGCAAGCGCCGGCGAAGTTCGCTTGGATCAACCAACCGGCAGAACCTGGTTCCACCTGTGCGGAACTCTCCTGGGTCGGAGCACCCGGCACCGGTGCACTCCTCGCCAGCGCGTTGGCTCGTCTGGGCAGAGTGCGATTTGAAGTAACCGAGGAGCCGTCGAAGGGCTGCGACGGGCAGCGCTTCATGTTCACCCCAGCCCTCGGATCCTTTTGCGCGACGGTGGGCGTGCACGGCGACATGCTCGTCTCGGAAGACCGCCTGCGGCAGGCCGCCGCGTCGGGGGATTTGTACCACGCACTCGACGGCCTCCTCGGCGCCCCGTGGGACGAGGAACTCGAGTACTTCCGCCACGCATCCGAGGACGCTCCCGTACGTTGGCTGCACCAGGTGGTGTGACGCGTCCCCGCGCTCGACGCGTGGGGGCTTTGTGCTTCCTTATGCCTTAGTCAGTGACGTGTTCGTTCGTGCACACGATGGCGACGTTGTGGCCGCCGAACCCGAAGGAATTATTGACTGCGGCGAGGTCACCGTCGGGAAGGGAGCGTGGTTCCTTGGCGATATCGATGCCGAGGCCCGGCTCCTCCTGCTCGAGGTTGATCGTCGGCGGCACCACTCGGTGACGCAACGCGAGTACGCTCGCAAGCGTCTCAAGCGCGCCCGCTCCGCCGAGGAGATGCCCGGTCATGGATTTCGTCGACGTCACCACGGCCTGCGTGTCGTCGCCCAGCGCCGTGCGGATTGATCCGGCTTCCGTGACGTCGCCTTGCGGTGTCGACGTGCCATGCGCATTCACATGCACCACGTCGGCAGGGCTGAGGTCTGCCTCGCGAAGCCCCTTGATCATGGCCTGCGACTGCCCGTACCCGTCGGGGTCAGGCTGCACGAGGTCGTGCGAGTCTGCGGTGATGCCAGCCGCACGGAGAGTGCCGTAGATTTTGGCGCCGCGTGCCTGCGCGTGTTCCAGGGTTTCTAACACCAGGATCGCGGCACCTTCCGCCATGACGAAACCGTCGCGGTCGACGTCCCAGGGGCGGGATGCGCGCGTCGGCTCATCGTTACGACGAGACAGCGCCTGCATCTGCCCGAACGCCGCCATCGCGAACGGATGAATGACGGCTTCGGCGCCACCGGCCACGACGACGTCCGCGCGCCCGAGGTGGAGCATGTCGATGCCGAGCGAGATGGCCTCATTGGAGGATGCGCACGCCGAAACCGGTGTGTGAACGCCGGCACGGGCGCCGATGCGCAGCCCGATGTTCGACGCGGGAGCGTTGGCCATGAGCATGGGAATCGTGAAGGGGGAGACGCGACGGATGCCTTTCTCCTTCAGGACGTCCCACTGCCCGATGATGGTCTCCAACCCGCCGATGCCCGTCGCGGCACACACGCCGAGGCGATCGCGGTTGACGGCGTTGTCAGGATGGGACTCAAACCCGGCATCCTCCCAGGCCTGCTGGGCGGCAATGATCGCGAGCTGGGTGGAGCGGTCGAGCTTGCGCATCTCGACGCGGGGGAGCACCTCCGAGGGATCCCCCACGACCTCGGCTGCAATCGTGGTGGGCAGGTCAGTAGCCCAGTCGTGTTGCAAGCTGTGTACACCGGATCGCCCGGCGAGCATGCCCTCCCATGTGGAGGCGACATCCGTGCCCAGCGGGGTAGTGGCGCCGAGACCAGTGACGACGACGGTGGGGGTATTCATGACAAGCTCCTTGGGGATGCTCAAGATAAGAAGGGAAGGTGGGGCGCTTCGTGGGCGCCCCACCAGGTGGTCAGCGCTGCGCGTTTTCGATGTAGGCGACGGCGTCACCCACGGTCTTCAGATCCTTGGAATCTTCGTCGGGGATTTCGACGCCGAAGCGCTCCTCGCATTCGTAGATGATTTCTACCATCGACAGGGAGTCGACGCCGAGGTCGTCGACGAACGACTTGTCGAGTTGCACATCTTCGACGGCGGTGCCGGCGAGGTCGTTCACGATCTCGGCGAGGGTGGCGCGGATTTCTTCAGTGCTTGCCATGGAAGGCTCCTTTTATTGGTTGTGGTTGTGCAACGTTCACGGCAGGGTGATGACCTGGCCTCCGAAGACCAGACCCGCCCCGAAACCGATGATAAGTGCGGTCTGCCCGCTCGTGGCCTGCCCGGATTCCAGCAGTGCCTCGATCGCCAGCGGGATAGATGCCGCGGACGTATTTCCCATATCGACGATGTCTCGGGCAACAACAACATCGTCGGGGAGTCCTAGGTGGCGCAACATCGAATCGGTGATCCGGTTGTTGGCCTGGTGGGGGATGAACACGTCGAGTTCGTCTGCGGTGACACCGCTGCGCGCGAGGGCTTCTTTGGCTTTCTCGGCGATGACGGTCGTCGCCCAGCGAAAAACGGCGCGTCCCTCCATGTGGATGTACGGGTGGCGGTCGGTGTTGCGCCAGTCGTCGATTTCGATCACCTGGTGCGCGGCCGGATCCGAGCCCCACACCGTCGGGCCAATCGCGGGGGCGTCGCTCGGGCCCACCACCGCGGCGCCGGCTCCGTCGCCAAACAAGAACGCGGTGCTGCGGTCGGCGATGTCGGTGTACTCGCTCAGCACTTCAGAGCTGACGATGAGCACGTGCTTCGCAGTGCCGGCGCGCACGAGAGAGTCAGCGATGGCGAGGGCGTAGCTGAATCCGGCGCATGCTGCGGAGATGTCGAACACGGCGGGATTCGACATGCCGAGGTTGTCGGCAAGGATGGCCGCCATCGACGGGGTCTGGACGTAGTGCGACACCGTCGACACGATGAGCGTGTCGATGTCGGCAGGGGTGAGGTTCGCGCGGTCGAGGGCCTTCGTCGATGCCGTCTCGGCCAGGGTGAGTGCGTCCTCGCCTTCGCCGACCCAACGTCGCTGCGTGATGCCAGTACGCTGCTCGATCCACTCAGGCGTGGAATCGATCATCGTGCACATCTCTTCGTTCGTCACGACGCGGCTCGGGCGGGCTCCGCCAATCGACATGATGCGGCTGTACTGCGATCCCTGAGGGATGGTGATAGTCATGATGAGTTCCTCAGCGGTGGTGGGCCTGTGCGAAGGCGCGTGCATCGTCGAGTTGGTCGGGGGTGTTCAGATCAAAGACCTCTGCGTCGCGAAGGTTGCGCTTGGCGATGCGGGTGAGGGTTCCGGCTGGGGTGAGTTCCAGGATGCCGGTGACCCCGAGCGTGCGCATGGTGTCCATGCACTGGTCCCAGCGCACCGGATGCGCAACCTGCTGCACGATCCGCTCGAGCGCGTCGGCACCGTCGGCGACGGAGGCTCCGTCGCGGTTGGACAGCACCGTGACACGGGGCTGTTGGGGGCGGATCTGGGCAGCGGCATGTGCAAGGGCCTCGACAGCAGGCTGCATATGCACCGTGTGGAACGCGCCGGCGACGGCGAGCGGCATGAGTCTGGCGCGGTGCGGAGGGTGCTCGGCCAGGGCCTCGAGCTGCTCGACGGTGCCCGCAGCCACAATCTGCCCCGTGCCGTTGTGGTTCGCAGGGGTCAGCCCCGCAGCCTCGATGGCGGCGAGCACCTCGTCGGCGTCGCCTCCCACGACGGCGGTCATGCCCGTCGGGCGGTGCGCGGCGGCCTCTGCCATCGCTCGCCCACGGACGGCCACCAAGGCTGCGGCTTCGGCGTCGGTGACAACGCCAGCGAGCGCGAGCGCGGCGAGCTCTCCGACGGAGTGGCCAGCGACGAGATGTGGTTCGACGTCGAGCGCGCGTGCGGCGGCAAGCGCGGCGGCGACGAGCAGCGGCTGCGCGACGGCCGTGTCACGGATGGTGTCATCGTCGGCGTGGGAACCGAGGTGGGCAAGGTCCAGTTTGGTGGCCTCGGAGAACTCGGCGAGCGTCGACGCGAAGACGTCGTTCTCGAGCCAAGGGGCGAGGAACCCGGGTTTCTGGGCGCCTTGACCAGGCGCAACGATTGCTAACACGTCATTCACTCTGCCTGATCACACCGCTTGGAAAGCGCAGTGACCAACACGAAAATACAACCGCGTGATTTGTGGAGAGCCCACAAAGCGGTGCGGAAAAATCGCGGTTCTCGGCGTGGAGGAGTTGTGCAGTTCCTAACAGTCACTGGTGTTTCGTGTGCAGCCGACCAAGGGTGACGGCCATGCGCAAGATGTAGGCCTCACGGGCGTTGGAAGGGTTGTAGCCGGTGATCTCCGCGATCCGCTTCAATCGATAGCGCACCGTGTTGGGGTGCACGTACATGGCGCGTGCCGTGGCTTCCATGGATGAGCCGTGGTCGAGGAAATTGACGACCGTCTCCAGCAGATCGTGGTGGGCACCGAGCTGTTCGTAGAGATCGATGCCCAGCGCGCGGCGGGCGTGGCCGTCGCCTGCAAGCGCCCGCTCTGGCAGCAGGTCGGATGACAGCATGATGCGCGGCCCCTCAGGCCAGGCCCGGGCGGCACGATACCCCGACGCTGCCTCCCGCGCTGAGCGGCTGGCGTCGGCGAGGGAGGGGACGATGGGGCCAATGATGATGGGCCCATCCCCGATATGACCGATGAGCGGTTCGATGGCTCGCGCGGTTTCTACGGGGGTCGTCACCGCCTGGCCACCCAGGATGCACACGAGGCGCTCGCCCTGCACCGTCGCGAGTAGGTCGAACCCGGCTTTGGCACTGGCGCGTCGGAGCGGATCGATGCCCTCGTCGTGCTCGGCCGTGGCAACCAGCACCACTACCTTGTTGTCGTTGTGCCACCCGAGCGTGGACGCTCGAGAGATGACGGACTCGTCGGTTTCTCCACGGACGACGGCGTCGATGACGGAGGCTTCGATGCGTGAATCCCAGGCGCCACGGGCCTCGGCAGCACGGGCGTACACGCCTGCGGCGGCGAAGGCCACCTCGCGCGTGTATTGGAGGATGGCCACCTGTAGCGCAGGGCGGTCGTTGCGGGGCAGCAGCTCCCGGATTTGCTCCTCGACGACGGTGGTCGTCGTGCGCACCAGATCGACCGTCTGACCGAGATTGATGCGCCGGGCCATGAGCCGGGGTGCTGCCTCGAAGATGGTTTCTGGGTCGAAGTGTTCTCCGGAGAACCAGCTCACGAAGCCGTCGATGCCCGTGCGCGCCACCATGGATATCCAGGAGCGAGAATCGGCGTCGAGCCCTTTGAACCATGGGTAATTCTCGTCGAGGGCTGCGATCACGGCGGTGTTGATGCCGCTGCTCACAGCGCGGAAACGCTTGATGAGCGCAGCCTTGCCCCGTACCGAGGGGGCTGGCGTCGCGGTCGACTTCGAGCTGGGGGGAGTCATCTGACTAGCCTATCGCGGGCCGTCGGAACGGCCAGAAAGCCAATCATTGACCATACGAATGCGATCCTCTACCTGATCCTTGGATGCCTTGGCCAGTGGTGGGCCGCCGCATTGACGTCGAAGATCGGCGTGCACATGCGAGTGAGGGACGCTGCGCAGCCGCGCGTACTGAGACACCAACGAGTTCAGCTTCTTGCGTCGATCCGCCATTGCTCGGTGGAGCGCCACCTCAGGTTTGCGCTTGGTTTGGCGTTCCCGACGGCGCAACTGCCGGCGCTGCCGATCCGCCAGCAGCACGCTGACTTGTTCCGCATCGAGCAGACCCGGCAACCCCAGGTACTCCTGTTCATCCGCCGACTGTGGTTCGGCGAACAGCCCGTACTGCTGGGAATCGAATAAGACGTGGTCGAACGTCGCATTCGACTCCATCGCCTCGAAGCTGCCGAGAAGCTCGTCGGCTGCGTTCTCCGAGCGGTTTGCCTCGGCCAGCTCGGCCTCGGATTCGCTCCACAGCGCCTCGTCATCGTTTTTGGGGCGGCCCAGCACGTGATCGCGTTGACGCTCCAGCGAGCTGGCGTGCGAGAGGATGATCGGCACCGTCGGCAGGAAGACCGTCGCCAGCTCACCACGACGACGCAGCCGGACGAAGCGCCCGACGGCCTGAGCAAAAAACAGCGGTGTTTGCGTAGCGGTGGCGTAGACGCCAACCGCGAGCCGAGGCACGTCGACGCCTTCGGAGACCATGCGTACAGCCACCATCCAGCGGCTATCGCCGGCGCTGAACTCGTCAATGCGTTCCGAGGATTTCGCCTCGTCGGAGAGCACCAGGGTGGGTTTCTCGTTGGTGATGGACTCCAGTACGCGGGCGTAGGCGCGGGCTGTGGTTTGGTCGGAAGCAATCACGAGGCCGCCCGCGTCGGGAACGTGCCGACGGGTTTCGCTCAGCCGCGTATTTGCGGCCGCCAATACGGCGGAGATCCATTCGCCCTTCGGGTCGAGTGCAGTGCGCCATGCATGTGCGGTGAGATCTTTGGTGAGGGGTTCGCCGAGATTTGCGGCCACCTCGTCGCCGGCCTTCGTGCACCACCGCATCGGGCCGCCGTAGTTCATGAATACAACAGGGCGTACGACATTGTCTTTCAGTGCATCGGCGTACCCGTAGGTGTAGTCGGCATGACTCATGCGGGTGCCGTCTGGCAGTTCGTCGTAGGTGACGAAGGGGATGGGGTTGTCGTCGGAGCGAAACGGCGTACCGGTGAGCATGAGGCGGCGCTTGGCGTAGCCGAACGCTTCGGTGAGCGCGTCTCCCCAGCTGAGGGAGTCGCCAGCGTGGTGGACCTCGTCGAGGATCACGAGCGTGTCTTGGCTCAAACAGATGCCTTCATACACCCAAGGGCGCACAGCAACGCCGGCGTAGGTCATGGTGGAGCCGACGTATTCCTTCGAGCGGCCACGCTTCGCGGTATTGCCGGGGTCGAGATGGATGCCCACACGGCCGGCGGCGTCGGCCCACTGCACCTTGAGGTGTTCGGTGGGGGCGACAACGATGATGCGCTTGACTTCGCGTCGTTCGAGGAGGTCTTTCGCGACGCGCAGCGCGAACGTAGTTTTGCCTGCACCGGGCGTTGCGACGGTGAGAAAATCTTGCGGTGCTTGCTCGTGATAGAGCTCCAGCGCTTCCGCCTGCCAGGCGCGCAAACTCTGCGCGGTACCCCAAGCCGCCCGCTGTGGATATGCGGGAGAGAGGTGCTCAAAGCCTGCAGAAGACACGGCTGGAAACTCTACCTCGCGCCACTGACCACACCCAATACGCTTCGCTCACTCGCCTTTTTTGCACATGCACGCGGGCCGGTGATCGCCGAAAAATGACTGTTATCCTCCACACGCGGCCAAGAAGTGCTCGAATGAGGGGGCTACATCGCGCACGTGGAGGATAACGGTCAAGATTGCGGGGGTCTCCGTCCTCCGCGCCCCTCATATGTGGCGGAGTTGTACTGTGGGGCCACATGATCATCCCTGTCGACGATGTCCACGACCCACGCCTCGCCGAGTTCGCGAGCCTGCGTGACTCGCAGTTGCGAACCAAACTCGAGGCCGAACGCGGGCTGTTCGTGGCAGAAGGCGACAAGATCATCCACCGCGCCTGGGAAGCGGGCCTCACACCCAGCGCCTTCCTGCTCACGCAGCGGTGGCGTGCCAAACTCGACGATGTGCTGTCCGCCACGGACGCGCCCTGCTTCATCGCATCCGAGGAGTTGATCGAACAGGTGAGCGGCTTCCACGTGCACCGCGGGGCGCTCGCCACATTCCACCGCCCTGCCCCCGTCGACTGGGCAACGCTCTTGCGCACCGACCGCATCATCGTCGCTGAGGGCCTCGTCGACCACTGGAACGTTGGCTCCCTGTTGCGCATCGGTGCAGCGCTGGGGTGGGGAGGCGTCGTCGTCAGCGAGACATGCGCCGACCCGCTCTACCGCCGCGCCATCAAGGCATCGATGGGTGCGGCGCTACAGCTCCCGTGGCGGCGCATGAATGACGACATGGCTGACCTTCGGCGGATCCAGGACGCGGGATTCCGCCTCGTGGCGGCAACACTGGCCGACGACTCCGTCACCCTCGACGAAGTCCCTCGCGACGGCAAGATCGCCGTCGTGCTCGGCAACGAAGGCCATGGTCTGCCGGAAGCGTGGCAGCGTGCGGCCGACGTCCGGGCACGCATCCCGATGGCGGACGGTATCGACTCCCTCAACGTTGCCGCAGCCGCGTCGATCTTCTGCTACGAGCTGCGAACCTCCTTGACCATCTCGAGCTCGTAGTCGTCAGGAAACAATTCGTGCGGCTGGCGCTCGCCCGTCGCCACGAATCCTTCGCGCTCGTAGAACCTGCGGGCAGCTACCTGCTGCTCGTTCACATCCAGCCACAACCGACGGTGCCCACGCGCGCTGGCCCATTGCTCGGCCTCGGTAAGTAGCTGGTTGGCCCAGCCGGTACCGCGCAGCGTGGGGGAGAGGTACACCTCCAGTAGATATGCGCGTTCTCCAAAATCACGCGTGAGCATCTGCCCGAACCACTCGTCGGCGTCGGCTACGACGAACCAGCCGGAATCAGGCATGAGTTGGGAACTCGTACGAATCTGCCACCACTTGCCAGGCTGCGTGCGCGCCTCATCCAGACTGTGGCCGAAGGCTCGCGGAGAATCGCTCAACATCGCGAGACGCAACGATTTGTACTGCTGCCATTCATCGACGTGTGCTTCGCGTACCTCGAGCCCCATAAACGTCAGCGTACGCGACGGTTTGCGCAGAGGATTACGCTAGGCTCGCTGAGAGTGGATAAGTAGCGAACGACGCCGCTGCGTCGGTAGAGAGGACTCAACGTGACGCACGATGTAGGACCGATCATCAACGGTCTACCCACGAACCTGCCCGACTCCGACATTGAAGAAACTGCGGAGTGGCTGGAATCACTCGATGCCGTCATTGAGCACGGCGGGCGCAACCGGGCCCGGTACGTGATGCTGAAACTGCTCGAACGTGCACGTGAGAGCCAGATCGGCGTGCCGTCGCTCGTCGGTACGGACTACGTCAACACCATCCCCGCCGACAAGGAACCAGAATTCCCCGGCGACGAAGATCTCGAGCGCGGCATTCGTCGCCTCCTTCGCTGGAACTCGGCCATCATGGTGCACCGCGCGCAGCGCCCCGGCATCGGTGTGGGCGGACACATCTCGTCATTCGCGTCGTCGGCGACGCTGTACGAGGTTGGTTTCAACCACTTCTTCCGCGGCAAGGATCACCCGGGCGGCGGCGACCAGATTTACTTCCAGGGTCACGCGAGCCCGGGCATGTATGCGCGCGCCTACCTCGCCGGACGCCTCACCGAGGACGACCTCGACGGCTTCCGTCAGGAGCACTCGCACTACGTCGACGGTGAACTGCGCGGCCTGCCTTCGTACCCGCACCCGCGCCAGAAGCCCGACTTCTGGGAGTTCCCGACGGTGTCCATGGGCCTGGGCCCCATCAACGCCATCTATCAGGCGCAGTTCAACCGTTACCTGCACAACCGCGGCATCAAGGACACGTCGCAGCAGCACGTCTGGGCTTTCCTTGGCGACGGCGAGATGGACGAGCCCGAGTCGCGCGGCGCACTGCAGCTGGCCGCCAACGAGGAACTCGACAACCTCACCTTCGTCGTGAACTGCAACTTGCAGCGCCTTGACGGCCCCGTGCGCGGTAACGGCAAGATCATCCAGGAGCTTGAGGCCTATTTCCGCGGCGCGGGCTGGAACGTCATCAAGGTGGTCTGGGGGCGCGGATGGGATCCGCTGCTCGCGGGCGACACCGACGGCGCCCTACTCAACCTCATGAACTCCGTCACCGACGGCGACTTCCAGACCTTCAAGGCCAACGACGGCGCCTACGTGCGCAAGCACTTCTTCGAGCGCGATCCTCGCACCGCCGCGATGGTGAAGGATTGGAGCGACGAGGACGTGTGGCGCCTCTCACGCGGCGGCCATGACTACCAGAAGGTGTACGCGGCCTACAAGGCTGCCACCGAGTTCACCGGCGCACCGACGGTGATCCTCGCCCACACCATTAAGGGCTACTTCCTAGGTAAGCACTTCGCTGGCCGTAACGCTACGCACCAGATGAAGAAGCTGGCGCTGGACGATCTCAAGAATCTCCGCGACCGGGTGCAGCTGCCCATCTCCGACGAGCAGCTCGAATCCGACCCGTACCTGCCGCCGTACTACCACCCCGGCCAGGACGACGACCGCATCAAGTACCTCCAGGAGCGGCGTCGCGAGCTGGGCGGCTACCTGCCTGAGCGTCGCGGCGACCGCAAATTCATCTCCTTGCCTGGCGACAAGGCCTACGAAGCCGCCCGCAAGGGTTCGGGCAAGCAGGAAGTGGCGACGACCATGGCGTTCGTCCGCCTGCTCAAGGACCTCATGCGAGACAAGGAATTCGCGTCGCGCGTCGTGCCCATCATCCCCGACGAGGCGCGCACCTTCGGCATGGACGCCTTCTTCCCGACGATCAAGATCTACAACCCGCACGGCCAGAACTACGTGCCGGTTGACCACGAGCTGTTCCTCAGCTACCGAGAAGCGAAGGACGGCCAGATCCTCCACACCGGCATCAACGAAGCAGGCTCCGTCGCGGCCTTCACCGCAGCCGGCAGCTCGTACGCCACGCACAACGAGCCCATGGTGCCGATCTACGTGTTCTACTCCATGTTCGGCTTCCAGCGCACCGGCGACGCCATGTGGGCTGCCGCCGACCAACTCGCCCGCGGCTTCCTGATCGGCGCGACGGCGGGACGCACCACGCTGACCGGTGAGGGCACGCAGCACATGGACGGCCATTCCCCGCTGCTCGCGGCCACGAACCCGGCGGTCGTCGCCTACGACCCGGCCTACTCGTACGAGACGGCACACATTGTGCGCAAGGGCCTGGAGCGCATGTACGGGGAGAACCCCGAAAACATCATGTACTACCTCACGGTGTACAACGAGCCCATCCAACAGCCTAAGGAGCCCGAGAACCTCGACGTCGAAGGCGTCCTGCGCGGCATGTACCTGCTGAACCCCGGCAACTTCGATGGGGTCGATGAGAACGCACGTCGCGCCCAGATTCTCGTCTCCGGCGTCGCGGCTCCGTGGGGTCTCGAAGCGCAGGAGTTGTTGAAGCGCGATTTCGGTGTTGTCGCCGACGTCTGGTCGGTCACGTCGTGGGGCGAGCTGCGTCGCGAAGGCATGGAGCTGGACAAGAAGAAGTTCAACGATCCCAGCAACAACGAGCGCACCTGGGTGGAGCAGAAGCTCGCCGACACCAAGGGTCCGATCGTGGCCAGCACTGACTTCTCGACGATGCTGCCCGACCTGATCCGGCCCTGGGTGCCTCGCGACTACTCCGTGCTCGGCTGCGACGAGTTCGGATTCTCCGATACGCGTGCGGCAGCTCGTCGCTACTTCAACATCGACGGTCCCTCCATCGCGGTACGCGTGCTGCAGCGTCTTGCCGCTGCGGGCGAGGTACCTGCCGACTGGCCACAGCGCGCTGCGGAGCAGTACCGGATCCAAGATGTCACGGCCGGCGAATCTGGTAACGCCGGCGGAGACGCCTGAGCGCGCATCTGCGAGCAGTTCGAGGGGCCGCCCACTGTGATGGGTTGGCCCCTCGTGCGTCGCAGCGTGCCCTAAATCTCCCTTTTCGGGTGGGGTGATGGAAGCCGGCCTCGTCATCTGGCAGGCTAGGGGCGTGGCTATCACAAAAGGCAAGGAGCACAGATCCGAAACAGTCACCGGCGCAGAGCTGCTGGGGCTGAACACCGACATGGTTGTCCAAGAACTCGGCTGGGACGAGGATGTCGACCAAGATCTTCGTGACGACATCATGGACATCATTGACGCCGACATGGTTGAGGAAGCCCTCGAAGCTGTCGACGTCGTTATTCTCTGGTGGCGCGACGACGACGGTGACGTCGTCGACGGCCTCGTCGATGCAATGCCAGATTTGGCCGACGACGGTTACATCTGGTTGCTGACCCCCAAGGTTGGCCGTCAGGGGTACATCGACGCGGCCTCCGTCCAGGAAGGCGTGACCATCGCAGGACTGAGCCTCACGTCGACGGCGAACGTCGCCGAAGACTGGCTTGCCACGAAGGTGGTTCGACCGAAGGGTAGCCGCAAGTGAATGCTCCCTGCGCTCCCCGTATTGGTGTACTGACGTCAGGAGGGGACGCGCAGGGCATGAATGCTGCGGTGCGTGCCATCACGCGGGCCGCCATTCGCGAGGGTGTGGAAGTATTCTCCATCCGCGAGGGCTGGCAGGGCGCCTATGAGGGTGGCGAGCACATCACGCGCATGCATTGGCGCGACGTCTCCGGCATCCTGGGTAAGGGCGGCACGGTCATTGGTACGGCGCGCTGCACCGAGATGCGCACGGAAGCCGGGCAGCGCCAGGTGGTGAAGAACCTCGTCACCCACGGGATTGATCGCTTGATCGTGATCGGTGGCGACGGCTCCCTCACCGGCGCCCGTGAGCTCAAGCTGGGTTGGTCGGACATGCTTGATTCGCTAGTGACCACTGGCGAGATCGATCAGGAGCTGGCCGATCGGCATCGTCATCTGCGCATGGCGGGCATCGTCGGCTCCATCGACAACGACATGGTGGGCACCGACATGACCGTCGGCACCGATTCCGCCATGCACCGCATCACCGAGGCCATCGACGCGATTTCTGCGACGGCGGAGTCGCACCGCCGCACGTTCATCATCGAGGTGATGGGACGCAACTGCGGCTATCTCGCGCTCATGACCACCATCTCGGGTGGCGCCGACTACACCTTCCTGCCTGAAAGCCCGCCCCGAGACGGCTGGGAAGACCGCATGATGCAGGTGCTGGAACGCGCCCGGTCGGCTGGGAGACGCAACTCGATCATCGTCGTCGCGGAAGGGGCCAAAGACCGCGCCGGAGAACGCATCTCTGCGCAGCGCATTCAGCAGGTCATCGCGGAACGCACCGGGGAGCAACCCCGCATCACCATCCTCGGGCACGTACAGCGTGGCGGGAAGCCGTCGGCGTATGACCGCTGGATGGCCTCCGCTTGTGGCGTGGAGGCCGTACAGGCGGTGCTTGAGCTCGACGAGGATGCCGAGCCTGTGCTCATCGGGGTGCAGGGCGACAAGGTGGTGCGGCGCCATTTGATGGACGACGTCGTCGCCACCCGTGCGATCGCCGACTATGTGCGTGAGGGCGACTATGCTCGCGCGATTGCGAGCCGTGGGCCCGGGTTTGCGACGATGATCGACATCTATCGCACGCTCATCGAGGCGGAACCTACTGTCACCGAGCTTCGAGGCAAGCGCATCGCTGTCATGCATGCCGGCGCATTGGCCCCGGGCATGAATCAGATTGACCGTGTCGCTGTGCGGACTGGTCTCGATCTTGGCTACTCGATGTTCGCCATTCGCGGCGGCATTCCGGGGCTGATCTCGGGCAAGATCGGAGAGGTGCACTGGAATGACGTCGAGGGCATGGCTCACCTCGGCGGCGCTCAGTTCGGCACCAGGCGGTACGTTCCGACGGAGGCCGATCTGTATCCGATGGCGCGTCAGCTCGAGGAGCACGCGATCGATGCGCTGCTTATTTCGGGCGGCTTCCACGCCTACGCGACGGTCAACATGATGGAGCGGGAACGCCACCGTTATCCGGCGTTCAACATTCCGATCGCGCTCCTTCCCGCATCGATCGATAACAACTTGCCGTCATGGAACATGGCCGTGGGCTCGGATACGGCGCTCAACACCGTCGTGGACTCCATCGATATGGTGCGCATGTCGGCATCGGCGAGCAAACGTGCGTTCGTCGTCGAGACGATGGGGCGCACCTGTGGATTCCTGCCGCTCATGGGCGGCATCGCGGGCGGTGCCGAGAAGTCATATCTGCCCGAGACGGGAGTGTCGCTGCAGCAACTCGCTGAAGATATCGACGCGCTCGTCGATGCATTCGAAACCGGGCGCACGTTCTACCTGGCTGTGATGGGCGAAGAGACCAGCGAGCACTACACCTCCGACGTCATCGCGAAGATGTTTGAGGCGGAAGGCCACGGGTTGTTCTCGGTGCGGCAGGCCATCGTCGGACATATTCAGCAAGGCGGGGTACCGTCGCCGTTCGACCGAGTGAACGCTACCCGGCTGGCCTACCACGCCGTCGCCTGGCTCGACGATCAACTGCAACAGGGCAAGACGGAATACGCTGCGGCCGAGAGCGGCGTCGACGGGATTATGGCGCCCGCACGGCGCGTGTTGGAGGGCATGGACTGGGAGAACCAGCGCCCGTACGAGCAATGGTGGTGGAAGCTGAGGTCCGTTGCGGACCACCTCACGCGCCACCCGGGGCAGCCGGAGGGCTAATTCAGCACAACGCGAGTGGGTGCTTGAAGGTTCGCGAAGCTTCGCAGGTCATCGCTGCCGCATCCGTCAAAGCGTCGCTTGAGGCGTTCGACGCTTGCGGGCGGGTCATGCGCACCACGAGGGTGTGTTCGTCGGAATCACGCTGAATGAGCGTGAACCGTACGCTGGTGGCTTCGTCCTGTTCCTTCGCCCCGACGTAGCCGCACACGACGGCGTGTGCTTCTCCCGAAACTGCCACCGGCTGGGGCTCGATCCGAAAGTCGACGGTGTAGTCGGTGCTCTGGTCTGCGACGAGCAGGCTGCAGGCGGCTGCGATGTCCTCGTCGATGGATGTCAGCGTCGCCACCTGGATGCGTACGTTCCCCGTCGCGTCTTTGGCGCGAATGAGCCGACGATCACCCTCGGTGAGCTCGTCGTAATACAGCTCCCAGTCATGAGGGAGCGTGATGGCGGCGTCGCCTACCACCTCTTCCACTCCGGGTGGTTCTTGCGTGGGGGAGGAGCTGGGCGTCGACGGACCCGGCTGCGTTCGTTCAGAAGGCTGCGGCTCCGGATCGGGCTCGGCGCCATTCCGGATGCCAAAGAGCAGGTATGCGCCGCCCACCACAAGTAGGAGCACCACGGCCATGATGATTGCGACGAGGGCTCGACGGTCGTCGGGATGATCGCTGGCGTCGTCGGGGAGTGCCCGACGTGCGCCACCAGCGCGCGGGGGGCGTTCGTCGTCGAAGGAATCGGGCAAGGCCCTACGCGGGCCGCGCGGCTCCTCGTCCATGTGCCTTCCTCTCGACGTCACCTCGGCAAGGCTACTGCCTTGCCGCAAGGAGCTAAAGCCGACGAGTGGCGAGGCGGCGTAAGAGGCACTAGAGTGTGCTCGGTTCCGGGCGCATAGCTCAGTTGGTTAGAGCACCTGCCTTACAAGCAGGGAGTCGGGGGTTCGAGTCCCTCTGCGCCCACGTCAGATGCCAAAATGGAGAATGCCCCGCCACCAGGCGGGGCATTCTCCATTTTGTGATGACTTGGGCTCCCAGGGGTTGCCCTGGTGGTAGTCGCCAGTTCGGGAATTGACGAAGTATCGATTTCAGTTGTGACGGATTATCGATCTCATTGTCGTGACAGGCGGTCGATACACATACCGGCGTCCCGATGGCGTCTGCGTCGTGCCGATCACGGCGTTGGGGCCCTAAGCAACCCAGTCGCCGAGGCAAGTTTCGACAAGCCTCCCGATAGGAGAGCTCGTGATTTGTCCGGCTCGATGGATGAGCAGGTCAGCGAGGAGTGGTCGTTGTCCGAGACAGTGCGGCACCTTGTCATGGCGGCTGATGCGGCGATGCCCAAGACCTCGCCACGATGCCTGATATCGTTTGATATCAGCAGGAGGTGGACATGCCCAACGTGTTGATTCGCGACATTCCGCAAGAAGACCTCGAACTGTTGGATGAGCAAGCCCGGCGAGCGGGGCTTTCGCGCGCTGACTTCTTGCGCAGACAGCTCCAGCAGCAGGCTCGCCGATGCTCAACGCCGGTCGCAGTGGAAGACCTGGAAACCATGACGCAGCTGTTGCAGGATCTGGGCGACGATGAAGTCATGGCGGACGCGTGGTCATGACCTGGCTCGTCGACAAGTCAGCCTTGGTGCGCCTCGCGGCCAACCCGGATGCTGCGGAGTGGGCCAATCGCATCGGCCGCGGCTTGGTGGCGATTTCTAACCTCACCCGCCTCGAAGTGGGCTTTTCGGCGCGGAACGTGGTCGACCACAAACGCATGTTCCGTCTGCCGCCGATTTCGTCCATGCCAGTTGAGTACCTGACTCCCGCCATCGAGGACCGAGCACTCGAGGTGCAGGGCCTTCTGGCTGAACGGGGGCAGCACCGAGCTCCTTCCGTTCCCGATCTGCTCATCGCTGCCACTGCCGAGATCACTGGACGCGTGGTGTTGCATGTTGACAAAGATTTTGAATTGATCGCTTCGATCACCAGCCAACCGGTGCAACGCCTGTGACCAGTCTGTACGAGCAAGTGCAATCGGGCTTAGACCCGGCTTGTGTGTTGCAGTGCAATTCAGCGATCAAGCGGTAGCAAGCAGCAGTGATGACTGCTGCTGTGGACGCTGCTCTTGAACGACCGAAATGTGGCCCGTGGAGGATTTGTCGTCGGGCTCATCGTCGTCATTCCCATTGATGAAGAACTACACAAGCAGAGTGAGCAAAGGGAGCACGATGGCAATGGGAATGACCCATAAGTCCTTCGACCCGGATTTCTTCTCCTGCTTGTTGTCGTCCGTGTTATCCATCTCTGTCCTGTTCCCCTGGGTGACTAGAAGATTGGGTGTGGCGTGAGCGCTCAGGTGGTTGCGCTCTCCATCACCCTAAGCTGCGTCGGGGTCACAACACCGATGTATCGGTGCACCCGTCTCCCCACCGCTACAGTGGAGCCGTGAACGACGACTCCTGGCGTAGCAGCACGGCCCGCGTGGAGGGTCCCCCGTCGGTGTCGTATGCGCTTCTCGATGCGGTAGGTGAGCCGCTTGCCGTACGGGGTAGTCAGCGGCGCTACTACGCGGCGAGCACCATCAAACTACACATCATGCTTGCAGTGCTGCAGAAGGTGGAGGCGGGCGAGCTGCGTCTCGACGACGAGCTCACGGCCACACGCACCTTTACCGGGTGCGATGGGAGACCCTTCACATTGACCGGCGATCACCTCCATCCTGAGTTCCCGGAAGAGGGTGATCCGCTCAACGTCGAGCAGGCGGTGTATCTGATGATCTCCCGGTCGAGCAACGAGGCCACCAACATGTGTCTGGCACTGTTGCCAAACTTTCCCAACGCTATTGCCGACGTATGTCGACGGCTCAAGCTGGTGGGAACAAAGGTGGAGAGGCAGATCGGCGATGCGGTAGCCGTCGCTCGTGGGCTCACGAATGAGACTTGTGCCATCGACCTTTCCTCGACGATGCACGCGATTCGGTACGACACATTCCTCAGCGAGGAGACGCAAGCGGTGGCACTCGCGGCTCTGCGAGATCAACAGATTTCCGTGATTGCGCGGGCGATTCCACATGCCGTCGACCATGGCTCAAAATCTGGAGAGATCCCCGGCATCCGCCACGACGTTGCGTTCATCGGGGATGCCGGGATAGCGCTCGCGGTGATGACGTCGGGAATGGGCGAGGCAGAAGCAAACGAAACAATCGAGGCCCTCGCGAGTGCGCTGTTGTCCAATGGTCTTCTAACGCTGAACTGAATGAGTAGCCGCCGGAGGAGGCGTGTCGGAAGAACCGGGGATGATTTCGATACGCGCCCTGCGGGCGCTACTCAATCATCGAGGGAGGGGCGAAGCGGTTACTCAATCATCGGGAGAGGCGCGAGTGCCGCCGCCAGGGACGAATCATGTCGTCACTTATATGGGCGTGACGAGTTGTCTGGTTATCTTGACGGGCGCCCTACTGTCTGGAATGGTTGACACCATGGAGATCGTGATCTGGCGCAGCGCCTATAAGCACGGCGTCAGCGATGCAGATATTCGGCACGCGATGCGGAACCGGGTCAAGACACTCCTTACTGAGGATGAAATGGTGATGATCATCGGCCCTGCCGAGAACGCCGCCATGCTTGAGGTCGGCATCGGCCGTACCGGAGCAATCGTCCACGCTATGCCCGCTCGCGCCAAGTACTGGCCCTGACAGAAGGTGATCGCCATGCACATCAACGACCAGGACTCCATCCGATTCGAGACCGCTCACGACGGGGCGGGCCCCGACATCGTCACCGAAATTGACGGCGATGCATTCGATGAGATTGTTGCTGCTCGACGTGCAGCAGCAGCAGCTGACGAAGCGCTCGCTGCAGCGGTCACCCGAGCCCGAGCCAAAGGGCAGACATGGGAGGCCATCGGTGCGGCCCTCGGCGTCAGCCGTCAAGCCGCTCACGCCAAGTACGCTAAGGCCTGAAGCTCTGCATCGAGACGCGCAGGTGGCTGGGTTCGACACGCCGTCTTCGGTGGGTGATTTCGATACGCCGCTTCGCGGCTACTCAATCATCGGTGGGGGTGCGGGCGCTACTCAATCATCGAGGGAGGGGCGAAGCGGCTACTCAAGCATCAGGTGTGGGAAGGCAGCGGGTCGGTGGCTGCGTCCAGGAGGGGCAGCGCGAGGCCGGGGCCGGGCAGGAGGCTCAGCATCCCGTCTCGCTCGACGTAGCCTCCCTCGGGCACATCGTGGGCGAACCAAGCTGGGGGATCCAGATCAATCATCGTCACAGCCGGATGCATCAGCGCCAGATGGGCAGCTGCAGTAATCGAGATGCGCGGCTCCATCATGGCCCCCACCATGCATTGCAGACCCGCTGAGTATGCGAGCTGAGCAATCTCTAGCGCAGGTTGCAGCCCGCCCGTCTTCGCCAGCTTGATGTTCAGCAGGTGCGCTGCGTCGGCGTCGATGAGACGCTTCGCGTCATCCGGTGACCACACGGCCTCGTCGGCCATGATCGGGATCGGCGACTCCCGTTTTACCTGCGCAAGCCCCGCGACGTCTGCGCGGGGTACGGGCTGTTCGATCAGATCGATCGGCAAGCCATCTTCCACGAAACGGTGCAGCAGCGCGATGGCGTCGCGGGCATCCCAGCCCTGGTTCGCATCGAGACGCAACCGTATATCCGGTGCCGCGTCGAGCACAGCCCCGAGGCGCCGACGATCCTCCTCGGGATCAGCTCCGAGCTTGATCTTCAGGATCGAATACCCGTCTGCGACCGCCTCGCGCGCGTGGCGGGCCATCGACTCCGGCGTATCCAGGCTCACGGTCATGTCGTTTGCCATCGAACCACGCAGACCCTCGCGCACGGCGTCGGCATCGAGCGAGGGCTCAGCGAGACTCCCCAGTAACTCGCCCAACGCCAGCCCCTTCGCCTTGGCGAGCGCATCGTGCAGAGCCACGTCGACGGCAGCCCTCGCGCTGGTCGCGTTGGGCGTAGCGGCGACCAGCGCGTCGGTGAGCTCGCGCAGCGTGCCACGGACGCCCACCAACGCATCTCGAACGGGACCGCCGATTGCTCGCATGATCGTCTGCGCACTCTCACCAGTCACCTTCACTGTCTCCGCAGCAGAACCCTGCCCGACGACGGAGCCCTCAGCCGTGGCCAGTTCGACGTCGGCAACGACGTAGTCCACCGCATCGGTTCGGCGCGCTGCCGTAATGAATGGTCTAGTGAGGGGCGAGCGGTGCCCGTGCACCCGGACGTCGACAACATGGAGAATCTCGTCTGTCATGAGCACAGCCACGATGACAACCCGCCTCAGAACCCAGCCATGACCTGCGCGCCGGCAAGCCCGATCCATGTGCCGAGCAGCGCACCAATCAGGCCGTAGAGCACGCCGACGGGTGCGAGAGCCTTGTTGTATGCCGCAGCCACGACGGGCGCAGAGGCCACGCCGCCGATGTTGGCGGTGGACGCGACGGCCAAGGAGAAGAGCTCGGTGCGGGAGAGCTTCGCATAGATCACCATGATGATCGCGTGGATGAGCAGCACCAGGAAGCCGCACGCGATGTACAGCGGCGCCTGCGTGATGGCCGAGAAATCCGACCCGGAGGCAATCTGGCCGATGACGAGGAACAGCATCAAGGTGGCAACTTCGTCGGTACCAGCCAGCTTCCCGAGTGGCGTCTGCGCGGCCACCAGGCCCAGCACCGAGACGATGATGATAGTCCAAGCGCTCGAGTTAATCACGTCGCCGATATCCGGCAGCATCTTGCCCAACCAGATTGAGAAACACGCGACGGCGATGGCGCCGAAGCTGCTGATGGCCAACGATTCGAGCGTGATCGTTTTCTTTTCTGTGTCGAGGTTGCCCTCATGGCGCGTGAGGTAGGTATCGCCCGCCTTGGTGAACTTGTTGAATCGATCGGAGACCGCGACAGAGGAGAACATCGCCATCAGCCACACAGAGTACACCAGCGTGTCGGTGATCAGGGCGTAGCCGAAGAGCGTCTCGGGGCCTTGCAGAATGTCCTGCACCGCGACCATGTTGGCACTGCCGCCAGTCCAGGAAGCGAGCATCGCGCCGAACACCTTCCACGAACCGTCGCCGAGGGCTGCGCGGAAGATCCAATAGACGCCGACGACGGCCACAAACAGCGATGCGCTCGCCACGGCCATCGTGAGCAGCAGCTTGGGTCCGAGTTTGATGATCTTGCGCAGATCACATCCGAAGAGAAATAGGAAGATCATGGCGGGCAGCGCAACGCTCTTGACTTCGCCCAAGGGGGCTGTGACTTCCTCAGCGCTACCGAACACACCCAGCGAGTTCAGCGTGGCGCACAGCAGATACATCAGCACCATGCCCGGCACGTACTTGAAGAACTTCGATTCAGTCTTGCGCTCAAGGACGATAAGCGTGGCTGCGAGGGCCATGATGACACCGATCATGACGAGTCCGTTGTCGATCACGCGCTACTCCTTCAGGTTGGGTGGCCCCGCCAACGCACACATTGCGCTCAGCCGAGCCGGCGAACAACACACCTCAGCATGAAGAAACCGCGACGCTGTGTATTCGCCGGACAGCGCCCCGACTGCCTTCGAAGAGGAATGGTTTGGAGATTACACGAACACAGGTTGCTGTGGGTTAGGGTTCTCGACTTCACAGAGTCCACAAGTGCGAACTCGGTGCCGGGTGCAGCCTCACTGGTAATATCTGTCTCTCGCATCCCCAACCCGAGGCGCCCATGATCGAACAGTACCCCTGGCTGGCCATCCTTCCTCCCGTCGTCACCATCGTTTTAGCCATCGCTACCCGAAAGGTGAAGATCAGCCTCGGTCTGGGCATCATTGCCGCGGCACTGCTGCTGGCCGACTTCAACCCGCTTGGCATGTTCGTCGAAATCTGGAACGGGTTTGCCGCCCAGTTCTGGGAAGAGGGCGCTTTCAGCACATACAACCTGTTCATCCTGGTGTTCCTCGTGATGCTGGGCGCCATCACGTCGTTCGTCTTTATGTCGGGGGGCACAGCGGCGTTCTCGGAATGGGCGTCCAAGCGAATCAAGTCGCGACGCGGTGCGCAGCTGCTGGCGTTGGTGCTCGCACTGGTGCTGTTCATCGACGATTACTTCAGCGCCCTTGCCGTCGGCCAGGTGTCCCGCCCCATCACCGACCGCCACAACGTCTCGCGAGCGAAGCTGTCCTACATCGTCGACTCGACCGCTGCGCCCATGACGGTGCTGGTGCCGTTCTCGTCATGGGGCGCCAGCATCATGGCGCTTCTTGCACCCGTGGTTGCCAAGTCTTCGCTGGACAAGAGCGACCTCGGCACCTTTCTCGGCGCGGCAGTCGCGAACTACTACGGCATTGCTGCCCTCGTGCTCGTCATCGTCGCCGTGTTGTTGCAGCTCGACATCGGCAGCATGCGCACGGAAGAACGTCGCGCCATCAAGCACGCCGACGTGCATGAAGAGGGCGCTGAAATCCCCGGCGAGCTGTCGGAAGATCTGCCCATCCACGACGACGGCGCCAAACGTGCGCTCATCGTGCCGTTTATCGGGCTCATCATCGCTGTCGTCACGACGATGTACCTCACCGGGTACATCTCGTCTGGTAGCCCGAACCCGGTCGACGCACTTGGCAGCACCATGCTCACCGAATCGCTCGTGATTGGCGGCGGCGTCGGCCTGCTGCTGGCACTGTGGTTTTACTGGAAAGCCACGAAGGACAACGACGACTTCACGTGGAAGACCGTGCTGCAAGGGTTCTGGGAAGGCTTTAAGTCGATGTGGCCCGCTATCGCAATCCTGCTGTTGGCATGGACACTCGGCGCGCTCATCGGTTCGCTGGGCACCGGCGAGTTCCTCGCTCATCTCGTGGAGAGCTCTGACCTGCCACCGGCCTGGCTGCTACCGGTGATGTTCGTTGCCGCAGGGTTCATGGCCTTTTCGACGGGTACCTCGTGGGGTTCGTTCGGGCTGCTCATCCCGATTGCGGGCGATATCATTTTGAACCTTGGCGCGGACGACCTGCTCATTGCGGCTCTGGGCGCGGTGCTTGCCGGCGCAGTGCTGGGCGACCACATCTCGCCGATCTCCGACACCACTATCTTGTCGGCCACGGGTTCGCAGGCGAACATCATCACCCACGTCGAAACCCAGCTGCCGTACTCGATGGTTGCTGCGGGCTCCGCACTCGTGGGCTACTTCGTTGCGGCTACCACGAAGAGCGTCCTGCCTGGCCTTATCGCCACGCTGGTGGTCATGAGCATCCTCGTCTACGTGCTGCAGCGCATGACGACGGTGCTCGTCGACGAGATCCCCGAATCCGAGCAGGCGGACATCGAACCCGTCGAGTAAGCATGGCGCATTTCTTCGAGCGAACTCCGATTGCTGAGCTCTATCGGTGGTTCGCTGGGCAGACTCGCAGCACGTCGCCGACGTGGGAGCGCCTCTGCCTCTGGATCGCTGCCCAGCCCTGGCTTGTTGAACGCCTCGACGCACTGCCTGGCCAAGCGCGACAGCCAAACCGCTTTCTCGCGGCACTCCAGTTTCACGACGCCCCACTCGAGCCGGGCCCCGTTCTGCACGAGTGGCTCGAGCACCACTGGGAAGCCGTGCGCCGAACCATCGTCGAGCGTCCCACCCAAACCAATGAACCCGGGAGGTTGCGTGCGCTCGCGCCGCTGTGGGCGTCGTTACCTCAGCCAGTGTCGCTCTTGGAACTCGGCGCATCCGCCGGGCTCTGCCTCCTGCCCGACCTGCTCGGATTCGACGACGTCACCGTCGCCGAACGCCTCGGCATCGATTCGAATCCCCTCGACCCACGCGACGAGGACACTCGCCGCTGGCTCGACTCACTGGTGTGGCCAGGGGAGAACGAAAGGAAACGGCGGCTGCACCACGCTCTCAACATAGCCGCCAACCAGCCTCCTGAGGTGCGGGTAACCAACCTCGAAGACGCCCCAGAATGCTGGATCCCAGACCTCGTCGACGAGCTCCGCGCACGCAGCCCGGAGGCCACCGTCATCGTGTTTCACTCCATGGTGCTCGGGTACTTGCCGCGTGCGAAGCGGCAGGCGGTCGCGGACGCCGTGCGGGGGAGCGGAGCTCGATGGGTGGCGTTCGAGCCGCGCCAGGTGCTGGCCCCGTTGTGTGCACAGTCGGTGCCCGACGCGCCGCCCTGGGGCGACACGCTGCTCACCCTCGACGGTGTGCCCCGGGCATGGTGCCAACCGCACGGGCTGCGCGTCGAATGGATCAGCCCCGGTTGAGCCTCACACCTTCAGCTGTTTGAACTGGAAGAACACTCGCGAATCCCAGTCCTTCGAGGATTTGTTGAAGTCCCAGCAGATGACGATGACCGCCGACGATGGGCCGCTGGGGTCCAGCATCAGTGTGGAATCGGGGTCGTAATCACTCACCATGACCCTCGACGCCTTCGTGAACTCGTAGCAGACGATCTCGCCATCAGAGCCGTGCACCTTGAGAATATCGCCCGGCTGCAGTGCGGACTGACCGCCCTGGAACAGCTCGTTGCCCAGTGCGGGCCTGAGACTCGGCCGATACGTGTGGATGGTGAGCACGATCTTGCCGTGGTCAGATCCGGGCTTCGGGCCACCGCTCCACCAGGCGGCAGAGCGCCGATCATTCAGTGGCGGGGCGGGGATCTGCCCGCCTTTGGTCGCCTTCGGGATGACGCGTTCGTGTGCGCCCACTCGTTCGATGGTGTACGAGGAAGGCGTGAACGCTTTTGCAGGATTCGCACACTGCTCCGATCCGGGCCGCGCCTTGGAAGGCGTCGGCGAGGGGGAAGGCGATGGCGACGGCGTTGGGCTTGGTGAGGGAGACGGCGACGGGGTGGGCGACGTCGAAACGGAGATGCTCGGGGATGGGCTGAGTGTCGGCTCTGCCGTGTGCGATTCGCGCGGCCACCAGATAATTGCCCCCACGAAGAGTAGGAACACCAGGGCGATAGCGACCGCGACAGCGATCCGGTTCTTGGTCATCTGCACGCATGCAGCGTAACCGAAACGCGAGTTCTATTACAGGGTCTAACCGAATGCGCGTTCCATGCGGCGAAAGCTCTGCAAGCGAGTCTCAGCCAGCGCATCGGTGCGAACTGCCTCGTCGAGCGCACATTCCGGCTCGGTCGAGGTATGTGTGCAGCCCCGCGGACATTGCTCGACGAATTCGGCGAGGTCTGGAAACGCGCCGACGATCGACGATGGATCGACGTGGCTGATTCCGAACGACCGCACACCAGGGGTGTCGATGATCCAGCCGCCTTCGGGCAGCGGCAACGCGAGCGCCGACGTCGACGTGTGACGCCCCTTACCCGTCAGGTCGCTCACTGCACCCGTCTCACGATTCGTGCCGGGCACAAGACGGTTGACCAGGGTAGATTTTCCGACGCCCGAGTGTCCGACGAGAACGGTGACCTCGTCGCGCAGGAGTTCATGTACCGCAGCGAGGTCGGAGGCAGGATCGGTTACGACGATCGGAATGCCCAGCGGCTCATAAGTCGAACGAAGCTCGTCGGGCGTAGCCAGATCAGCCTTCGTAAGGCATAGCACGGGGTCGATGCGCGCATCGTATGCCGCGACGAGGATGCGGTCGATCATCCCGATGCGCGGCGGTGGGTCGGCCAATGCGGTGACGATCATGAGTTGGGTGGCGTTGGCGACGATGGGGCGCTCAAACGTGTCGGCGTCGTCGGCGGAGCGACGCAGCATCGTCGCGCGCTCTTCCACCTCGACGATGCGGGCGAGGGTTCCTTCGTCGCCGGATACGTCGCCGTCAAGACGTACGCGATCCCCGACGATGACGCCCTTTCGAGGTATGAGCCGTCCGCGAACGGCGGTGACTCGTCGATCGTCGACGTCACAGCGGTAGCGTCCCCTGTCGATCGACACCACTCGTGCAACTGGGAGGTTGGAGTAGTCAGGGCGCTCTTTTGTGCGCGGCCGGGTGCGCCGGCGGGGACGGTCGAAGCCCGCGTGGTCATCGTGGTAGATGCTCACACAAGCTCCGCCCACATCTGCGGGAAATCGGGCATGGTCTTCGACACGCATTCCATGTCGTTGACGCTCGACCCCTTGGCTTTCAAGCCCAGTAGCGCAGCGAAATGCACCATTCGATGATCAGCGTAGGTGTCGAACTCGAGGGGCTTGGGCGAGCCACCGGTGATGCGCAGTCCGTCATCCAACTCCTCGACGGCAATCCCGGCAGCCGAGAGTTGCTCAGCGAGCGCGGCGATCCGATCGGTTTCGTGCCCACGGATATGCGCGACGCCCGCGATCGTCGTGGTTCCCTCGGCGAGCGCCGCCAATGCGGCAACGACCGGAGTGAGCTCAGATGCGCTGTGCAGGTCGATGCGTCCGGGCGAAGTGAGGTGGCCATCGCCGCTCAGCGTGACCACATCATCCAAAAACTCGACGCGGCAGCCCATCGCACGCGCCACATCGAGGAACGCTGCACCCGGCTGTGATGTCTCTGCCGGCCATCTCGGTACGGACGCGGCACCTCCGACCACGGCAGCGGCGGCGAGGAACACCGCGGCATTCGTGAGGTCAGGCTCGATACGGGTGTCGAGCGCAGCAACCGGCCCTTCCGCGACGCTCCACGTGCGCTCGTCGATCTCGCGAGCATCGACGCCGCGGTCACGCAGCATGCTGAGCGTCATCGCAATATGAGGGCGCGACGGGAGCGACGCACCTTCGTGTCGGATGGTGAGACCACCTCGAAGCCGAGCACCGACGAGCAACAGCGCGGACACGAACTGGCTGCTGGCAGAAGCATCGACGGTGATCTCCCCGCCTCGTGCATCGCCAGGGGTGACGCTGAAGGGGAGTTGATCGCCGTCGACGGTCGCCCCGAGCGAGCGGAGCCCGTCGAGCAGCCCTCGCATCGGGCGCTTGCTCGCGTGGGGATCACCGACGAAGGACACAGTGGCGTCTGCGAGCATCGTGACCGCAGGGATGAAACGCATGACGGTGCCAGCCAGCCCGCAGTCAATCTCCGCGGGACCACGTACGGGGCCGGGGGTGACATGCACCGTCGAATCGTCGTCGACACGAATCTGCGTACCCAAGGCGCGAAAAGCGTCGATCATTAACTGGGAATCTCGAGAGTGCAGAGCGCCCTCGACGCGGCTGGGCCCATCGGACAGCGCCGCCAAGACGATGGCTCGGTTGGTCTCTGATTTCGAGCCGGGCACAACGACGCTGCCCTCGATCGGCCCATCAGCCGATGGGAGCGCAGTGCTCAACGCTGCACCTTCTTGGCCTGCTTTTTCGCGGCCTTCTTTGCCTTCTTCGCCTGCTTACGTGCCTGTTTCTTGGCCTTCTTCGCCTGCGACTTCAGCTGACTCGGCGAGAGATTGTTGTTTGACTTGGATGCGGAGTCGATGCGGTGCCCTGCGCGCCAGCTGAGGCTAGGGCGGCCGTGGAGGTCCATCGCGCCGACGACGGCTGCACCGAGCAGCGCGAGGCGCTTCATCACTTCAGCGCGCCCGGCCTTCTTCTCCTCGGCGGCGGCATCCTCGGAAGGGGCGACGATGGCGGCATCCAGCGCGGCTGCGGGGATGAGGAGCGCAGCTCCAAGCCGACGGCCAACGCCAGTGGCGTACATGACGCCGCCCAATACCTTGCAAGCACCGCCGATGCGCACCCATGTCTCAGCGCGCTCGGGAACCGACGAGGAGTATGCGGCCGGAACCACGCGCTGTACCAGGGGGACTGCCTTCTCAGTGGCGCCTTCGGCCTTCGAAGCGAGCTCATCCGTCTTGCGGAATGCTTCGATGCCGTCGACAATGAACCAGCTACCAAACAGGGAACGTGCTGCGAATCGAACAAGACTCATGCCAGCCAGCCTACCTGCTCCCTGGAGCTTCATGCGCGTGTTTCACCGCAACGCTCGCGTTCATCTTGGAACACCGCCTGGAATGACGGTCAACTCGGTTGTCATCACCGGAATAGAACGCCGTCTTGCTGCGTTTGGTTGAACATGGCGCAGATTGCATCCACGACGAGGAACATACGGCCACTCGCGGTGTGCTGTGCGCTACTGTGTGGGGTGATGAACACGTCCACCGAGGTCGCGGAGGCGCCTGATTCCTTCGAAGATGAGGCGTTAGCGCTGATTGACCGCCTGTACGGTACGGCGCTGGGTATGACGAAGAATCCTGCGGATGCCGAGGACGTGGTGCAGGAAACGTACGCCAAAGCCTTCAAAGCCAGAGATTCGTTCAAGCCGGGCACCAACCTCAAGGCCTGGCTGTACCGGATTCTCACCAATACCTATATCTCGCACTACCGGAAGGCTCAGCGCTCTCCACAGATCTCCGGTGCGTCCGACATCGAAGATTGGCAGATCGCTAACGCGGCGTCGCACGACTCCCGCGGCCTGCGCTCGGCTGAGATGGAGGCACTCGACCAGATTCCCGACGGCGCCGTCGCCGATGCGTTGAGCAATCTGGGCGAGCAATACCGCATCACGGTGTGGCTCGCGGACGTCGAAGGATTCTCCTACAAAGAGATTGCCGAGATCATGGATACGCCGATGGGCACCGTCATGAGCAGAATCAACCGAGGGCGCAAGCAACTGCGAGAAGCACTTGCCGACTACGCCATCGAGCACGGCTTTCTGCGAGGGGAGGAACAGCGATGAGTGATTTCTCTCACGAACACGATGAAGTCGATGAGTGCGTCGCTGCGCTCGAACGGGTGCACGCGTTCCTGCATCATGAACTCGTCGACGCCGATGCCGATGCGATTCGCCACCACCTGCATGCCTGTGAGCGATGTATGGAGAATTTCGAGATTGAAAGCACGATCAACGAGATGATCCGCCGCTCTGCAGCGACGAAGGCGCCCGAATCATTGACCATCCGAGTACGGTCGCTGCGCATCAGGCGCAGCTGACGCTCACACCTCGCGCCGCGCATCAAAAAGCCCCCACCATCTGCTGGCGGGGGCTTCGTCACGTCAGGCGTTGGGACGCTTGCCGTGGTTGGCCTGGTTCTTACGACGCGCGCGGCGCTTACGACCTCTCTTACCCATGCTGATACTCCTTGCTTGATGTTGCAGCAGTCCATTGTGGCACAGTTATGGTCATGCTTGATGCCCATCTCCTCACAGACTCCGAATGGCTGGATGCTTTCGTCGACCAATGGCATGTGCTAGCCGACCTGAGTTTTTCCGATTTGGTCCTGTGGAGACCCGTCGATGAGGATGGCTCAGAATTCCTGTGCACGAACCAAGTTCGCCCTGTGACGGGGCCGACGGCCATCGAGCACGACATCATCGGAGAGCGCATCTCGTTCGACGAGGCTGACCATCCGGTGATTGGCGCTTGGATGACCCACGACATCGTGGAGACCAGCGATAACGAGCTCGGAGCGGGCATTCCCGTCGACGTCTGGGCTATCCCCGTGTTTCGACGAGAGCAGGTAATCGCCGTCGTCGAACGCCATACCAACCAGATGGGCGTGCGTGTTACAGGAGGATTGGAGGAGAACTCGCTTGAGATTGCCGACGTCCTGGCTCACATGCTCGTGCGCGGAGAGTTCCCTTTGCTGCAGCCCGCAGACAGGGCCCTCGCGCCGAAGGTGGCCGACGGCCTGTTGCGCGTACAGCCAGACGGAACCATCACCTACGCGAGTCCAAATGCGGTGACGGGCTTTCGTCGCTTGGGGGCACTGGGCGACATCGAGGGCGAGACGTTCCGTGAGCTCACCAGTGGACTGCGCGAGGGCGTCGAAGGCGTGGGCCAGACAGTGCAGGGTGACCTCGATGGCACGCTCAGCCTGGAATTTGAGCTCAGCCGAGACAACGCGTCGATGCGGTTCCTCCTCATGCCACTCTGGCGAGAGCGACGATCCGCCGGCATGCTGGTGCTCTGCCGCGACACGACGGACTTGCGACGCCGCGACCGCATGCTCGTCACGAAGGACGCGACGATCCGTGAGATCCATCACCGGGTGAAGAACAACCTCCAGACAGTTGCAGCGCTGCTACGGATGCAGTCAAGACGCCTGGAATCATCTGAGGGGAAGGAAGCGTTGCGCGATGCGATGCGCCGTGTGAGCTCTATCGCGGTCGTGCACGAGACGCTCAGCCAATCGCTCGCCGAAGACGTCGAATTCGATGACATCTGCGACAAGATTCTTGACATGGTTGGTGATTTGGCCGCCGCGTCGGGCACGGTGAAGGCCGAGCGCATCGGATCATTCGGTGTCGTTCCAGCCGGGGTTGCCACGTCGCTGTCGATGGTGGTGACCGAACTGTGCCAAAACGCGATCGAGCACGGGCTACACAGCTCGTCGGGCGCGGTGCAGGTGATCCCTGAACGCACCGACGAGACGCTCTACATTCGCATTCGCGACGATGGCGCCGGACTACCGGAGGGTTTCACCTTGGGGCATCAGCGCAGCTTGGGATTGTCGATCATCCAAACCCTCATCGATGACCTGTCGGGTACGTTCGAGCTACGGAACCGAGACGGCGTGCAGGGCACGGAAGCCGTGATTGGACTGCCCGTAGCGCAGATGCGCGCCAAGGGTAAAGGAAAGGGGTAACGACGGTTAATTGTTGCGCAGGCGGGTACGGGCGTTGCGGCGCTTGATGGCGCGGCGCTCGTCCTCGCTCATACCGCCCCAGACACCGTGGTCTTGGCCGGCTTCGAGGGCCCAGGCGAGGCACTGGTCCATGACCTCGCACTTGTGGCAGATTTTCTTTGCTTCTTCAACTTGAGCCAAAGCAGGGCCAGTGTTGCCGACCGGGAAGAAGAGCTCGGGATCCTCAGTCAGGCACGCAGCCTTGTGACGCCAGTCCATCCAACACGCTCCTTCCAACGTCGCCTCGACAACCAAACCATTGAAAGATACCCCGGAAGACTCCGTTGGACAAGACCTTTTGCCTACTCAATGGCTGAAAGTTTGAGATTGTGCGCACCGCGCGATCAAAACCACGGCGGTTACCGATATCTTCCTGCCAGCATACAAGCGACCAGGCCACCGGCATAGGGGTTTTCGTTGAGCGTTGGCATCGCATCCAGGAATGCGGGATGCTTGTGGCTATGCCTGGATCCTTGCGCGCACGCCTCAGCCCGTGGCCGTATGGCGCTGCTGTGGTGATGACTGCCCTCACCGGGTTCATTATCCTCGGGGCCGGTGTGTGGTCGATGATTTCGCACACGCAGGCACTCGGGTTGAGCGTGGGCATCGTGTTACTCATCTACGGGCTCATCATCGTGGGCGTGGCATTGCTCGCGTGGATGCGGCAGCCAGTGGCGTGGGGGCTGCTCGTCGCAGTATCCCTGTTGAACGCCTGCACTGCCGCATCATTCCTACAAACCGATTCATCGGGCCAGCGGTGGCTGGCGCTGTCATGGCTGATATTCGCCATCGCCACGGGCGTGTTCTCGATACTGCCGCAGACGAGAACGGCCCTACAGCGCTAACTGCAGGGCCGCTCTCGGTTCATCGTCGATTACTCGTCGTCATCATCCAATCTGGCAAGCCAGGACGCGAGGCGCTCGATCGGAGTCTCGAACTCCGGATTGAGGTCGACGAAAGTTCGCAAGTGCTCCGCGAGCCACTCAAACGAGACTTCCTCGTCACCTCGCCGGTCGACGAGCTCTTCCAGCCCTCGGTCAGTGAAGTACAACTCACACCTCCATTGCGCGACGCATGAGTTCCGCTTCTTCTTCCAGGTGGCGCTTCGCAGAACCGACGGAAGGTGCCGACGCCCACGGCCGGGTAATCGGCTTGAGCGTGATCTCCTGATCAGGCAGATGCTTGCGCAGCGCATCCACCAGATGCAGTGCCATGAACGGCCATGCGCCCTGATTCTCGGGCTCATCCTGCACGAAGCGAATGTCGGTAACGTGGGCGTAACGCTGCAAGATTTCGGCCAGAGCCTCGTCGGGCAGCGGGTAGAGGCGTTCGAGGCTGACGATAGCCACCTTGCCCTCCAGACCCTGCTTCTCGCGAGCCTTGACGAGATCCCAGCGGATCTTGCCTGAGCACAACAGCACACGCTCCACCTTGCTGGCATCTGTGATCGACGGATCGTCGAGCGCGGGGTGCCATTTGCCAGAGGTGAACTCCTCGGGCTGCGAGGTAGCCAGCTTGTTGCGCAGCATGGACTTCGGCGTGGCGATGACCAGCGGACGGTGGTAATTCACGTACGCGTGGTTGCGCAGCAAGTGGAAGTGGCTCGCCGAGGTAGACGGCTGGCACACAGCCAGCGCGTTCTCGGCACACAGTTGGAGCCACCGTTCAATACGCGCCGAGCTGTGGTCGGGGCCCTGACCTTCGTAACCGTGCGGCAACAGCAGCACGACGCCCGACTTCTGGCTCCACTTGGCATCAGCGGACGAGATGAACTCGTCGGCGATGATCTGCGCGCCGTTGGCGAAGTCACCGAACTGGGCCTCCCACAGCACAAGTGCGTCGGGGCGAGCCACCGAGTAGCCGTATTCGAAGCCCATCACCGCGTACTCAGACAGAAGCGAGTCATAGATTTCGAACGGGGCCTGATCGTCGGTGAGGTGCTTCATGGGCACGTAGGCCTCATTCGTGACACGGTCGACGACAGCTGCGAAGCGTTGCGAGAACGTGCCGCGACGGGTGTCCTGCCCGGACATGCGCACAGGGCGCCCCTCCATCATGAGCGATCCGAACGCGAGCAGCTCGGCAGTAGCCCAGTCGATGGGCCCTTCGAGGATTGCCTTGGCACGACGCTCCATCTGGGGAAGCACCTTCTTGTGTACTTGGAATCCCTCGGGGAACGTGCGGTGTGCTTCGGCGATGCGGCGCACCGAGTCGGGCGTGATCTCGGTGAGACGCTGGTCGGGCTTGGTGGGGTAGTAGGGCACCTTGCGGTATTCCTCATCCACCTCGCCCTGGCTCTCGCGCATCTCCTTGAACACGCCCTCGAGCCGTTCACGGAAGCGGTTCATGACGTCTTCGGCGTCGCTCATCGAGATATCGCCGCGCCCGATGAGCGACTCGGTGTAGAGCCGCCTGGTGGAGCGCTTCTGCTCGATGAGGTCATACATTCTCGGCTGCGTGAAGCTCGGATCGTCGCCCTCGTTGTGGCCGCGGCGGCGGTAGCAGACGAGATCGATGACGACATCCTTGTGGAACGCCTGCCGGTATTCGAACGCGATGCGCGCGGCGCGGATGCACGCATCGGGGTCATCACCGTTGACGTGCAGTACCGGAGCGCCAATGGCCTTGGCGACGTCGGTGCAGTAGGTGGCGGAGCGAGATTCCACCGGAGAGGTGGTGAAACCAACCTGGTTGTTCACCACGACGTGGATCGTGCCGCCCACCTTGTAACCGCGTAGCTGGCTCATCTGGAGCGTCTCGAAGACGACGCCCTGCCCGGAGAACGACGCGTCACCATGCAGCAGGATGGGAAGCACGGGGAAATCGTCGCCGCCGAGCACGTCCTGCTTCGCGCGGGTAATACCCATGAGCACGGGGTTCACAGCCTCGAGGTGTGACGGGTTCGCCGCCACCGAGGTCTTGATCGACTTCCCGTTTGAAGCGACGAAGACACCTTCGTTGCCGAGGTGGTACTTCACATCGCCTGTGCCCTTGGTATCAGCCACGCCGTCGAACTCACGGAAAATCTGCCCGTACTTCTTGCCGACGATGTTGGCCAACACGTTAAGGCGCCCGCGGTGAGGCATACCGATGCACACCTCGTCGAGCGAATCATTCGCTGCGCGTTGTGCCACCTCGTCGAGCAGCACAATGAGCGATTCGCCACCTTCCAGCGAGAAACGCTTCTGGCCGACGAACTTCGTCTGGAGGAAGGTCTCGAAGATCTCCGCCTCATTGAGCTTGTCCAGGGCATGCATGTGCTCTTCGTGGGAGAGCGGGGTGCGTGCCTGCTCGAGGCGCGACTGGAACCACGTGCGCTGCTCGTTGTCTGCAATGTGCATGTACTCGACGGCGAGCGTCCGGCAGTAGGAATCCTGCAACCTGGCCAGAATCTCACGCAGCGTCATGTAGCGACGTGGCTCGCCACCGAGCGTGCCGATGGGGAACTCGCGATCCAAATCCCAGATGGTGAGGCCGTGGGCTTCCAGGCTGAGCTGTTCATTGCTTCGGGCGCGGTACTCGAGCGGATCGGTGTCTGCCACGAGATGCCCGAACGCGCGATAGGCGTTGATGAGTTCGATCACGCGGGCCTGCTTCGACACCTGATCCGGGCGATGCGCGGACACGTCCGCAGCCCAGCGCAGCGGCTCGTAGGGGATACGCAGTGCCTCGAAGATCTCGTCGTAGAACCCGTTGTTGCCCAGAAGGAGCTCGTGGAGCACCTTGAGGAATTCGCCGGACTCGGCACCCTGAATGATCCGGTGATCATATGTGGAGGTGAGCGTGGTCATCTTCGAGACCCCGAGCTCCAAAATGCGGGAGCTGGACATTCCCTGGAACTCCGCCGGGTAGTCGATATTGCCCACACCAAGGATGAGCCCTTGGCCGTTCATGAGGCGCGGCACCGAGTGGTTCGTTCCGATACCGCCAGGGTTGGTGATGGTGGCGGTCGTCTTCGCGAAGTCGTCGACGGTGAGCTGGTTGTTGCGGGCCTTCGCCACGACTTCTTCGTAGGCCGACCAGAACTGCGCGAAGTTCAGCTCCTCGCAGCCCTTGACGTTGGGAACGAGCAGCTGGCGCTTGTCGCCCTTCTTCACGTCGATCGCGATGCCGAGGTTGATCGACGGATTCGTGACGAGATTAGGCTTGCCATCAACGACGTCGTAGCCGTTGTTCATGGTGGGCACAGCCTTGATGGCCTGAATCATCGCGTAGGCGATGATGTGGGTGAAGGAGACCTTGCCGCCCTTAGTGCTCTTCAGGAAGTTATTGATGGTGGTGCGCTGGTCGATCACGAGCTTCATCGGCACGGAGCGCACCGAGGTGGCCGTCGGCATCGTGAGCGACGCTTCCATGTTCTTCGCCGTGCGCATGGGCGCGCCACGGAGCACCGTGTAGGAGGACTCCTTGGCTTCCACCTTCGGCCGGATAGCAGGGCTCGGGGCGTTCGCTGATAGACCAGCGCCGCTGCCGGGCTGCGCCGGCGATTCCTTCGTCGTCGTGACCTGCTCCGTCGCCGGGGCATTGGCGCTCGGAGGCGTGGGGTGGTCACCGGAGGTGCTCGTCTTGCCTGCGGTGGCAGCAGTTGATGGCGTAGGCTTTGCGTCCCCGTCGGCAGGTTTGGCCTTCTTCGCAGGTGACGGCGTGGGTTGTGGCTTCGGCTGTTCGCTAGCAGCGGCTGGCTGGTGTGGCGCCGGTTGGCCTCCTCGCTCCTTTGCGAAGTAAGTCTGCCAGGATGCATCGACAGATTCGGGGTCGCGCTCGTAGGCATCCCGCATCTCGTCGATCAACCACGCGTTGGCACCGAATTCGTCGTTGGGCTGAGCTGTTGACATCTGTGCGTGTGGCTTGGCCACGTCCCTCTCGTGTGTTGTTTCCCGCAGACTTCTGCGGCTGCACGTTAAAGCTTAGCCAATTGTTCGCGTTCGTGGGGGACGCGTTGTGGCGATGTTTTGAGTGTCAACCAAGCGGCGTGGCCGAGCATCACGACGAGCAGCAGATTGCGCAGCACGAGCACGGATGTCTCAGGACCTGATCCCAGTGGCAGCGCCATGATTCCCATGGTCGCCCAGGGGTAGGTGATCTGCGTGAGCAGACCGACGGTGACGAGCCCCGTCGCCAGAACCTGAATATGCCGACGCACCAACGCACTCGTGTCGTGCCCGATGAGGGCAGCGATCGGCCCGCCGAGCCACAAAACGTACTGAGGCGAGAGCGTCTTGTTTGCGACGACCGTGGCGAGGATCACCGTGAAGATGACGAGCAGGATCGCTGTGGCGTCCGCCTTTCGTCGGATCAGGCGCACGGCGAGATAGATTGCGAACAGCGTGGCCAGCGTCGTGCACACCGACGCCACCACCAGCATGGCGTCGACGCCCGGCCCAAACAGCTCGATGGCGTTGTACGGTGACAGCTCCAGCGTCCAATGCGGCGATTCCGTGAATGTGCGAACTGCCATGATGGGAGTTGCCGGTACTGATTCGATTTGCAGACCGCGTTCGCGCTGCCAGCTGAGCGGGGCGACATTGCGATGCCATCCCTCAACGAGCAGCGATACTGCGCCAAGGCCGCCCCCAACCACGAGAAAGCCGAACAACCGACGCGGCCCCTCACCCCGGCGGGGGTCGGGCGCGAGCATGGGGAAGATGAGCAGGGCCGGCCAGAACTTGATCGCAGCCCCCATGCCCACGAAGGCCCCTGACCACCACGGTCTGCTCGAGAGCAGCAGGCAGGCGAGGGCGACGAGCGCGGCCGGGATGAGGTCAAACCGGAACCAGACGATGGCGCCATTGGCGGCAGTGAACAGCATCCAGAACAGGGCGGCTCGAGCGCCTCGGGCGCGGTAGAAGCAGAACGCGACGAGCGCGTCGAGGAGCAGCATGAATCCCGCGAAGAGGGGGAACCAGGACTGCCAGCCGCCACCGAGCCGGTAGAGAAGGTGAAGCACCCATACTGCCGGCGGCGGGTATTCCTGCATGACGCCGGGCTCGCCGCGCTCGAGTCTGTCGAGGTGAAAGCCGTAGTAGGAAACGTCGTTGGCAACGAAGTTCACGTCGGGGCGAAGCCACAGCAGATACGTGATGCAGCGTGTGAGGAGGAACACCGTGACAAGTAGCAACGGTGTCCATACCCGCAGGGTAGTTTTCCGCTTCAACAGCACTCCTGCATTCACCGACGCCATGTGGCGCCCCCGCGAGGATTCGAACCTCGGCTCCCGCCTCCGGAGGGCGGTGCTCTATCCCCTGAGCTACGGGGGCAATCAGCCAATGGCTGAAACCTCGGAAGATACTAGCAAACGATGGCTACCGAAGGTTCCGATAGGTTGTGCGTATGCGGAAAGTTCTTCTCGTGGTGCTCTTGCTGTGCGCGGGTTGTGTCTCACGTCCTGACCCTGACCCGGCGGTCATGCGCACAGCGGCACCACCGTGGGATGCGCCCCGTGATGCGGTGTCGTACATCGATGCATCCGGTCTCGAACAGCGTCCGCTGGGTGAAAGCACCGATCCGTGGATCGTGGAACTCATTGTGCGGGTGGATGGCGAGCCCGTCGACATCCCCGCCATGATCGGCATCGACAGGCTCCGCGCCAAGCAGGCGGTCGTCCACACGCATGAGGCCGGTGGCGACGTCTGGCTCGAAGGGCCTGACAACGATCAGGCGACGCTGTCTCATTTCTTCACTCTCTGGGGTGTCGAGTTCGACGGTGAGTGCCTGGCTGAGCGGTGCCACGTGGAGGTGCTCGTCGACGGTGAACCGGCGTCGGATCCTGCCTCGGTGCAGTTTCGTGGCCACAAAGTGATCGAGGTCAGAGCCTCCTGAACTTCTTCTGGCAGGCTTGGGAGCACTATGACGCACATGCACATTGCCGGGTCGATTCATGCGGACTACTCAGGTATTCAGCCGCAGTGGCTGCATCGTCCCCACGACATCAACGCGCTGGATGAGAAGTTGTGGCCGCGAGGCACCCGCCGCGACGAGCACGGCACGCTGATGTTGGGCGGGGCTTCGTCGACGGAGCTCCTCGCCCGTCACGGCAGCCCCGCCTACTTCATCGACGAGGTCGATTTCCGCGAGCGTTGCGCCGACTTCCGCCAGGCGTTCGATGGATGGAATATTTTTTACGCGGGCAAGTCGCTGCTCACGAAAACAGTGGCCAGGTGGGTATTCGAGGAAGGGCTCAACCTCGACGTCACGACGATGGGCGAGATGCGCATCGCGCTGGCGGGTGGCATGCCAGCTTCCAGGCTCGGTTTCCACGGCAACAACAAATCCGTCGAAGAAATCGAGTTCGCACTAGAACAGGGTGTTGGGCAGTTCATCGTCGACTCCTTCCAAGAGATTGAGCGCATCGAATCGGCGTGCGAGAAGCTTGGGACGAAGGCGAAGGCGCTGGTTCGGGTCACCACTGGCGTTGAAGCGCACACGCACGAATACATCGCCACGGCGCACGAAGACCAGAAGTTCGGGCTGTCCATCCTCGGTGGCCAGGCGCTCGCCGGGCTCGTGCGGTGTGAGCATTCGCCGCACATCGAGCTGCTGGGCATTCACTCGCACATCGGCTCGCAGATCTTTGAAACCATGGGCTTCGAGGTGGCGATCCGGCGGACGTTGAAGCTGGCGCACCAATTCAAGACCGCCACGGGCGTCGAGTTGCAGGCCCTTGACCTGGGCGGCGGCTTCGGTATCGCGTACACCGAGGCCGATTCTCCCAAGCCGACGGGCGAACTCGCGGCCGCCTTCGAAGAGATGATCGAGCACGAGTGCCGTGCGCTGGGTCTCAGCCGCCCGAGGCTGGCGATCGAGCCAGGGCGTGCCATCAGCGGCCCAGCCGGCGTGGCGCTGTACACCGTCGGCACCACCAAGCCGGTCGAACTTGAAGGCGGGAAAGTACGCACATACGTATCCGTCGACGGTGGGATGAGCGACAATATTCGGCCGGCGCTGTACGCGGCGGAGTACTCCGCGGTGGTAGCTAACCGCGTATCTGACGCAGAGCCCGTACTGTGTCGCGTCGTTGGGAAGCATTGCGAAGGTGGCGATATCCTCATCCGCGATGTGTTTCTGCCCAGCGACTTGGTGGTCGGCGACGTGATCGCCGTGCCGGGTTCGGGCGCCTATGCACGATCGATGTCCAGCAACTACAACCAGGTGCCGCGTCCGCCGCTTGTCAGCGTGCGCGATGGTGTCTCGTCGGTGATGCTGCGACGAGAAACCTTGGACGACCTCATGCGTCTCGATGTAGGAGAGTGAGATGGAAGCACTGAAAGTTGGCCTGCTGGGGGCGGGCACCGTCGGCACGCAGGTTGCCCGAATCATCATTGACCAGGCTGAGGAGCTGGAGCAGCGCGTCGGGCGCCCGCTTTGTCTCACCGGCATCGGCGTGCGCGATCTCGAGAAGGAACGCCCGGGTATCGATCCTGCCCTGCTGACGACCGACCTCGAGTCCGTGGTGGATGGCGCAGACGTGGTCGTGGAGGTCATGGGCGGCCTCGAACCGGCCGAGGCGCTTGTGCGACGTGCACTTGAGCGTGGAAGCTCCGTCGTCACGGCGAATAAGGCACTGCTCGGTGAGCGGCTCATCGAGCTGTCAGAGTTGGCCGACGCCAATAACGCCGACCTGTACTTTGAGGCTGCGGTGGCGGGGGCCATCCCCATTATTCGTCCGCTGCGAGAGTCCCTCGTTGGCGACGAGGTGACCAGCGTGATCGGCATCGTCAACGGCACCACCAACTACATCCTCGACAAGATGGTGAGCACTGGCATGGGCTTCGACGAGGCCCTGGAGCAAGCCCAGGCCCTGGGGTATGCGGAGGCCGACCCGACGGCCGACGTTGAGGGCCACGACGCCGCGTCCAAGGCGGCTTTGCTGGCCGCGCTCGCGTTCCACACCAATGTGAAGGGCAGCGAGGTGTTCTGCGAGGGGATTACCCAGATCACGCAGAAAGACATCGAAGCGGCGAAGGCCATGAACTGCACGGTCAAGCTGCTGGCGGTGGCACGCGCCAACGATGATTCCATCGCGGTCAAGGTGCATCCGGCCATGGTGCCGCTGAAGCATCCGCTGGCTTCCGTATCTGGAGCGTTCAACGCGGTGTTCGTCACGACGAGGGAAGCCGGCGAACTCATGTTCCTCGGCCCCGGCGCCGGAGGGGCGCCCACCGCTTCCGCCATCATGGGCGACGTAGTCACCGTCGCTCGTCACTTCGTGCGGGGCACCACCGCGATGGCGTCGTCGAACTACCGCGACCGGCCCGTCGCGCCGATCGGAGAGTCGACGACGCGCTACTTCATCTCCATCGCAGTCAGCGACCGCCCGGGTGTGCTGGCGAAGGCGGCGCAGATCTTCACCGAACACGACGTGTCCGTGCAGACTGTGCAGCAGTCCTACCTCGAAGGTCTCGAACGCCACGATGGGTTCTCCGCGCGCCTTGGTTTCATGACCCACGAGGCGAGGGAGTCCGACCTGTCGAACGTCGTCGAAGCGCTCAAGGCAGCTGATTTCGTCGGCTATGACGTGCGATTCATGCGGATCGAGGGTGCCTGATGCGGGTACGAGTGCCCGCCACCACCGCCAACGTCGGTTCGGGATTCGACTCCATCGGGATCGCCGTCGACTGGTACGACGAGGTCGAGCTGACGCCAGGCGGCGATGGCGTGCGCATCGACGTCGAGGGCGAAGGCGCCGATACGGTTCCGCGCGACGAGAGCCACCTCGTGGTACGCAGTATGCAGCGTGGGGTTGAAGAGTGGGGCGACGGCGTGCTGCCCGACTGCACGCTTACGTGCCGCAACGTGATTCCGCACTCGCGCGGCCTCGGTTCGTCGGCTGCGGCTATCGTCGCTGGCCTTGCGCTGGCCTGGGGGTTCAGCCGGCCTGATGACCTGCACGTCGGAGAGCTGGCGCGGGTATCGAGCCTGATCGAAGGCCATGCAGATAACGCTGCGGCTGCGGTGTACGGCGGTGCCACGCTCGGATGGATCGACGGCGACACCGTCGATGTACAGCCGTTCGCCCTGCATGACCGCCTCTCCACGAAGGTATGGATTCCCACGTTCGAGGTTCCTACCAAAGGTGCTCGTGCTGTATTACCCGACACCGTCGCACGAGGCGACGCCGTCCACCAGGCAGCGGCTGCCGCCACGCTCATGCTCGCACTCACACAACGCCCTGAGCTCCTGCTGCGGGCGACGAACGACCGCCTGCACCAGCGCTACCGCGCCGACCTCATGCAGCCCAGCTTCACGCTGATGGAACGACTGCGGAAAGTGGGTGTGCCCGCGACGATTTCCGGTGCCGGGCCGACGGTGTTCGCCATCGGTACCGCCGAAGACTTCGCGCTGGATTTCCAGGTACCCACGGAAGGGTTCCGCTGCCTGGAGCTTCCCATTGGCGCCGGCGTACAGCTCATTCGCTGAGAGGTTGCGCGACACCTGCTTGACGAGGCTGCTTGTCCCCAGTTGCTGAGCCTGCTAGTGTCGACTCGATTCCCGATGAGTTCGCGTTGCGTGCATGTCGAGCTTCCACATCAGTGACGCAACCGGGAATCAAGTACCACACATTTTCGTATTCGCTCCACGTTTGAGCGACCAGAAGGACACCTTCGTGACAGAATCCTTGGCGACGTTGAAGCTCGCTGAATTGAAAACTATCGCGGCTGACATGGGCCTCAAAGGGGTCTCCGGCATGCGCAAGGCAGACCTGATCTCCGCCATTGAGGGCAAGAAGGCAGGCAGCTCGTCGAAGCCCCGTGCCGCGCAGCAAGACTCCAAAGCCAGTGCGCAGCCCGCCCAGAACACTCAGGAGCCGTCTGAAGGCTCCAAGGATGCCTCGCCCAAGGCCGAGCGCTCCGGCGCTAAAGCGAAAAGCACCACGCAGGCTGCGGGTTCTGGCTCGCAGCGCGCTGGCGATGCCGAGCGTGGCGAATCGCGTGGCGCCCGTCGCCGTCGGGAGAAAACCGAACGCGATCGCTCCGCGCAAGAGGAGACGAACGAAGAGGTCGGCTCGTTGCTGGCTGCCGCGATGGGGGAGACCAGCACGAAGTCGCGCTCCAACGACGTCTCCGATAACCGGCAAAGCAACGATTCCCATTTCTCGGGCGACTACGACAGCGATCACGGTCAAGGCACGTCGCGCCGCAGTCGCCGGCGACGTAACCGCGACCGCCAGAACCGCCGCAACCGCGGTGGCGGTATGGGCAACAACGACGCCGAACCCCAGATCCGCGAGGGCGACGTGCTCGCCAACGTCAGCGGCATCGTCGACATCCTCGATAACTACGCCTTCGTGCGCACGACGGGCTACCTGCCCGGCCCGCATGACGC
>JAEZVO010000026.1 GCA_023443125.1 Actinomycetes bacterium | reverse complement strand
ACGTCCCAGCTTTGAGATGGTGTGAGGGTTGTTGCGGATATCCGCAACAACCCTCACACCATCTCAAAGCTGGGACGTGAATCAGAAGTTGATCATGTGCCCGGCGATACCCTCGGCGGCTTCCTTCATCGCCTCAGACAGCGTCGGGTGCGCGTGGATGTTGCGTCCGATCTCGTCGGCGGTGAGATCATAGGCCTGCGCCAGCGTGAGCTCAGGCAGGAGCTCCGTGACGTCGGGGCCGATCATGTGTGCGCCCAGGATCTCGTTGTAGTTTGCGTCGGCAACGATCTTCACGAAGCCGGTGCCGTCGCCCAATCCCCAGGCCTTGCCGTTCGCAGCGAAGGGGAACTTCGACACCTTGACGTCGTAGCCCTTCTCCTTGGCCTGCTCCTCGGAGTACCCGAACGACGCGATCTGCGGCTGGCAGTACGTGGCGCGCGGGATCATGTCGTAGTTCACGGGGAACGTCTCTGCGCCCGAGATGGTCTCGGCGGCGACCACGCCCTGCGCTTCAGCGGTGTGCGCGAGCATGATCTTGCCCGTGCAGTCGCCAATGGCGTAGACGCCGGAGACGTTGGTGCGCATGTAGTCGTCGATTGCGATGGCGCCACGCTCGGTGAGTTCGACGCCAGTGTTCTCGAGACCGTAGCCCTCGGTGCGCGGAGCGAAGCCGATGGCGGAGAGGAAGCGGTCGGCTTCGAGCACCTGCTGGTCTCCACCCTTGGCGGGGCTCACCGTGACACGCACGCCCGAGCCGGTGTCTTCGATCTGCTCCACCTTCGTCGAAGTCATGAGCTTGATGCCCAGCTTCTTGTACGCCTTCGCCAGCTCCGCCGAGATTTCCTTGTCTTCGGTGGGAACGATGCGGTCAAGGAACTCGACGATGGTGACGTCGCAGCCATACTGGCTGAGCACGTAAGCAAACTCCGTGCCGATGGCGCCGGAGCCGCCGATGATGATGGAGGAAGGCACCTTGTCAGCGAGGATCTGCTCCTTGTAGGTGACGACGTTGTCCGACGTCTGCGTGCCGGGCAGCATCTTCGTCGTCGCGCCAGCGGCAATGATGCAGTTGTCGAAGGTGATTTCCTGCGTCTTACCCTCGTCGTCGGCGACAGAGATCGTCTTCGCGTCGACGAACGTGCCCCAGCCATGGATCTCTTGGATCTTGTTCTTCTTCATGAGGAAGTGGATGCCCTTGATCATCCGCTCCGAGACGCCACGGCTGCGCTTGAACGCCTTGCCGTAGTCGAGCGTAACGTCACCCTCGATGCCGAAGGTGTCCTTCTCATGGGTGAGAATGTGCGCCAACTCAGCATTACGCAGAAGGGACTTCGTCGGGATGCAGCCGACGTTGAGGCAGACACCGCCCCAGTATTCCTTCTCGATGATGGCAACCTTCTGACCCAGCTGGGCTGCGCGGATGGCGGCGACGTACCCACCGGGGCCGGCGCCGAGAACGACCGTTTCAAAATGTGAGCTCATGACAGCAACTCTAGTCGCGAAGCGAAGTATGCGACACCTCCCCCAACTCCTTGGTTTATCTCATTTGTGAGATAACATCGGGCAGATGAGCAGTGCAACGAGTGAATCCATTGGCCGTCTCATCCACGACGCCCGCGTTTCGCGCGGTTGGTCCCAGCAACGGCTGGCGGACGAAGTGGGCACCGCCCAGAGTGCCGTTCACCGCATCGAGACGGGCCAGCAAAACCTGTCGCTCAGCATGATCGACCGCCTCGCTGAAGCGCTCGACATGCCGCTCATCCAGTCCGCCACCCGCGGTACCATGAACTTCCGCATCCAAGGCAACACCAAGCTCACCGGCGAGATCGAGGTGCGCTCGTCGAAGAATGCTGCCGTGGCGTTGCTGTGCGCTTCGCTCCTCAACCGCGGCACCACCACGCTGCGCGGCATCGCCCGTATTGAAGAGGTCGACCGCATCAGCGAGGTACTCGCATCCATCGGCGTCGAACTCACCTGGACTGGCGACGGCAACGACCTCGTCATTCGCCGCCCCGAACGTCTCACGCCCGAAACTATCGACCAGCGCGCAGCCAAGCGCACGCGCTCCATCCTGATGTTCCTCGGCCCTCTCATGCACGAGTTCGACTCTTTCCAGCTTCCCTACGCAGGCGGCTGCGACCTCGGCGCGCGCACCGTGCACCCTCACATGTCTGGACTCAGCAAGCTGGGACTCTCCGTGGTTGCCACCGATGGGCAGTACCACGCCACGGTCAGCAAGGACGGTGCTGACAAGCACTTCGTCACTCTCATTGAGCGCGGCGACACCGTGACCGAGAACATCATCATGGCGGCAGCGGGGACCTCCGGCACCACCACCATCCGCAACGCGTCGGGCAACTACATGGTGCAAGACCTCTGCTTCTACCTGCAGTTGCTGGGCGTCAAGATTGAGGGCATCGGCACCACTACCCTGCGCATCACCGGCGTCGAGAACATCAACGTCGACGTGGAATACGACATCTCGGAAGACCCCATCGAAGCGATGAGCTTGCTCACCGCAGGCATCATCACTCAGTCGGAGATGACGGTGCGCCGTTGCCCGGTGCAGTTTCTCGACGTCGAACTCGCGGTACTCGACGAGATGGGTCAGCAACTGGAGCTGTCGAAGGAATACCTGAGCCGCAACGGCAAGACCCGCCTCGTCGACATCACCCTGTTCCCCTCTGAACTCAAGGCCCCGATGGACAAAATCCATCCGATGCCCTTCCCAGGCCTCAACATCGACAACCTCCCCTTCTTCGCGGTCATCTGTGCCACAGCAACCGGGCAGTCGATGATCTACGACTGGGTGTACGACAACCGTGCCGTGCACTTGCAGAAGCTCGCAGATTTGGGCGCCAACGTGCAGGTGATGGACGCCCACCGCCTGCTCATCATCGGCCCGACGAAGTGGCGCGGGCGCACTGTGCAGACTCCCCCGGCCTTGCGCCCTGCGGTTTGTCTGCTGCTCGCGGCGCTGGCCGCGAAGGGCACGACGCATCTGCTCGACGTGTACGTCATCAACCGTGGCTACGAGGATCTTCCGCAGCGGCTCAACAAGCTCGGCGCCGATATCAGCACATTCTGGGGCGACGTCGAAGACTGATTCCTCTCCCCCGCCGAGCGGGCCTGCTGAAGGCCCGGACTGCGCTACTCGTGACCACGAGGCATAATGGCAGGTATGGCTGTCACATCGAGCGAATTCTTGAGCCCCCGGTTCATCCCGTTCGCGCATCGTGGCGGTTCATTCATGCCCGCTAATCTGGGCATCGAAAACACCCTCAGAGCGTTCCATAACGCGGCGGCACTGGGATATCGGTACATGGAAACCGACGTCCATGTCTCCGCAGATGGGCACCTCGTCGCCTTCCACGACGACCACCTGGCACGCGTGACGGATTTCCACGGCAAACCAGGCGACCTCACGCTCAAAGAACTGAAGCAGCTCCGGGTGGGTGGCCGGGAAGAGATCCCCACGCTCGATGAACTTCTCGACGAGTTCCCCCAAACGAAGTTCAACATCGACATCAAACACAAACGCGCGACCATAGCGCTGTCGAAAGCGATCACACGCCACAACGCTCACGCCCGGGTGTGCGTCGCATCATTCTCCCAGGCGCGTCTCCATCTGTTCCGCAAACTCCAACCGACCGTCACCACTGCGGCATCGCCTAGCGCCGTCGCAGGCCTGCTTGCGGGCGTCGTGCGTACGCGAGGTGATGTCTATCAGGTGCCGATGCGCAAACGCATCGGCCCAGTGGTGCGCGAGATCGTGACGCCGAAAACCATCGACCTCGTGCACAAGGCGGGTAAGAAGATCCACGTGTGGACCATCGACGACGACACCACCATGCACCGCCTGATCTCCTGGGGAGTCGACGGAATCATGACGGATCGTCCCGAATTGCTGAAAACGGTCCTACGCATGCGCGGCATGTGGTCTACTCGATAGCAAGAGCTACCCGTCGGGAACCAAATGGCGCCGTAGCTCGTTACTACATGGTGAGGAGGTTCCATGGCAGATCATGCACTCCGAGGCGTTGGCCTCGGTTCAAAGACCTTTGAAGATGAACAAGGCATCGAGTTCGCAGAGCGTCAATCGCTTGGGTTTGACTGCCCCAACGGGCACCACTTCGAGGTGACGTTCTCCGTCGAAGCTGACCTTCCCACCGAATGGGAGTGCAAGAAGTGCGGCCAGCCGGCTGTCCGCTCTGACGGGGTTGTCGGGGAAGAGAAAGAAGAAAAGCCCGTGCGCACGCACTGGGACATGCTTCGCGAGCGCCGTTCCATGCCGGAGCTGGAAGATATTTTTAAGGAACAGCTCACTAAGAAGCGCGAAGGCGACGGCTACTGATTCGGCTTGTTCTCGTCGTCGATTACGGTCCCCTCGATCATGAGGGGGCCGTTGTCATTTTCTTGCGACGTTTCGGGCGCGTCATCGACAACCTCGCCCGGAATCACGCCGTTCTCAGCCGCTTGTCGCTCCGCCTTGCGGCGCATCGCCCAGCGGTGCATACGATCGAAACTCGCCTTCAGCAGTGGTCTCGTGAACGGCAGCACGAAGAGCAGTCCGACGAAGTCGGAAATGAAGCCGGGGATGATGAGCAACACCGATCCGAAGACCACCTGGCTGGTGTCGCTGTCACCATCTGGGAGCGGCTCGTCAGCGAGGGCGCGTTGCTTAATACGGCGCAGCGATTGCTTACCCGCGCGCATGAGCAGGACGACGCCAGCCAGCGATGTACCGACGAGTAGGAACAGCGTCCACCACCCAATTGTGCGGGACAGCCAAATAAGCACCGCGATTTCAGCGACGGCCCAGAGGACGAAGGGTGCGGCCAGGATCGCGAAGACGAGCCAGGGCGACGGTGGACGCTGAGCGGGTTCAGCCACGACGCAACAGCCCCTTCACCTGCTTGATGCGGTGGTCGATGCCCCACAGGGTGGTGCGGATGAGAGCCTCGATCACGATGTTGCGGCTCATCTTGGAGTCACCCAGCTCGCGTTCCACGAACGCGATCGGCACCTCGACCACCTTGAAACCATGTTTCAGCGCGCGCCACACCATGTCGATCTGGAAGCAGTACCCGGCTGATGCGACCTCGTCGAGGTTCAGCCCTTTCAGCGTGCTGGCACGGAAGGCGTTGAACCCCCCGGTGGCGTCTTTCACGGGGATGCCGAGCCACAGCCGCGTCCATAACGAGCCGCCCTTGCTGATGAACTTCCTTGAAGCAGGCCAGTTCACCACGGACCCACCGGGAACCCAGCGCGAGCCCTTGACCATGTCGGCGCCGTCAGCGATGGCCTCGAGCAGCCTCGGGAGTTCCTCGGGCTGGTGAGAGCCGTCGGCATCATGCTGCACGAGCACGTCATAGCCCTTATCGAGACCCCAGCGAAAACCTGCGAGGTACGCGGCGCCGAGGCCCTGCTTGCCTTGCCGGTGCATCACATGGACGTGGTCATCGTTCGCAGCGAGGCGATCGGCGATGTCACCGGTGCCGTCGGGAGAATTGTCGTCTGCGATCAGCACATGTGCGTCGGGGACGGCGACGCGCAAACGCGTGGTGACGGATTCGATGTTCTGCGATTCGTTGTAGGTGGGGATGATTACTAGAACTCGACCCACCGCGTTGTCGTCACGCATCAAGCACCTCTTTCGACGTCGTGCCGGCCAGCTTACCCCGGGATCGGAAACGCTGAACCAAGAGGAAGGCAACTGCTCCCACCGTCGCGACGAGGGCCATCCTCGACAGGAGGGGCCCGACGGTGACCGCCGGCGTGAGCCGGTAGCGAAGCGGCACCGTGACTACACGCTGAGCGCCCTCAAATTCCGCGGTCGGCGCAATGAAGGCCCCGCGGGCTGTGACGTGCCCTGAGATGGAGTTCAGGGTGCCGACGAGGATCTCGCGGCCCAGCTCCTTCGCACGGATGCGGTTCATGGCTTGCTGCTGCGGAATCTGGAACGTGTTGGCGTAGGTGTTCTCGTTCGACTGCGAAACGATGACGTTCCCGCCGGCCCGCACCGTGTCATAGACGGTGTCGTCGTAGGCCAGCTCAAAGCACACGATGGTGCCCACCTTGAGCGACGGGTACCGTGCGACGGGCGCGTCGAGCACTCCAGGCGTGGTGCCTGGAACGGATTGCCGGCCCGTCATCTCCAGCATCGGAATGAGTGGCAGCAGCACGTCACGGAACGGGATCCACTCGCCGAACGGCACGAGATTGCGCTTGTGATAGGTGGCGGTGGGCCCAGTCGTTGGCCCCCACCACAGGGCAGAGGTTTGGCGAGAATCTGGTGGGTTGTCGGGCAGCGTCACAGCCCCGATGAGCACCGGAGCCCCAGAGAGCTTTGCTGCCGCGTCGACGCGGCGCCTGGACTCGTCGTCGCGCAACGGATCGATGTCGACGGCGGACTCCGGCCACAGCACGAAGTCGACGTCGGCATCGGAGGTTCGCGCCGTCGCCATGGCCATCACCGTCGAACTCAGAGCGTTGTTCGTCACCGCCCTGGCGTAGTAGGGGCCGCCGTACTCGTGGCGGTTCACGTTCGGTTGCACGACGGCCACCGTCACGTGCTGCTCCGGCTGGCTCGGCGGCACGAACAGCAAGCAGCCGCTCACAACGAAAGCGAGCAGTATGACAGGAGCGGTGCGCCACCAGCGACGCAGCAACAGCAGTTGCGAGAGCCACACCATGATGAGCGTCACACCAGCCATGCCTATGTACGGCAACAATCCGCTCAGCGGGGAATCTGCAAGTGTGAACGCCAAGCGTGTCCACGCGAAACCGCCGAAGGGCCAGTTCCCGGAGACATATTCCACCGAGACCCACGCCGCCGCCACCCACGCTGGCCACAGTGGAAGCCGAATCAGCAAGGCGATGAGCAGGCCAGTGAGCCCCATCCACAGTGATGCGTAGGCAATCAGACCGATGGCGATCGGTACGCCCAACACCGCAATCCAGGAAATGGTGAGGGTGTTCATGGCGATGCCCGCAAGGTATCCGTAGCCGAACGCGGCGCGCTTGCGCATGCCGGCGACGAGCCAGGTCAGGAGGGCAAGGCCAATCATCGTTGCTGGCCACAGCCCAAGCGGCGCCTGACCGGCGCCGATGAGTAGACCCGCCACCACCGCGAGTAACGCAGTGGCCCAGGCGGGCAGCTCTCGACGCTCGATCATGCACGCAGCCTACCTGCAACATGCCATGCTAGGCACGTGACCACACTCATGGCTTGCGATACGTCGTATCTCTTCTACCGCGCCTTCTTCGGGCTACCAGCAACGTTGACATCGCCGGACGGACACCCCGTCAATGCCTTGCGCGGCACCTGCGACTTCCTCACCCGTCTCATCGAGAGCTACTCCCCCGACCAACTGGTGTGCGCTTGGGACGACGACTGGCGGCCTGACTGGCGGGTCGAGCTCGTCGCGAGCTACAAGGCTCATCGCGTTGCCGACGACGGTGGGGAGCTCGTCGATGAGAACCTCGCCCGCCAAATCCCTTGGATCCGCGCAGCACTCGAAGCCGCGGGGGTGCCCGTCGTCGGAGCCAGCGGATACGAAGCCGACGACGTCCTCGCCTCGCTCGCGGCACAGCATGAGGGAACGACGCTCGTCGTCACCGGCGACCGCGACCTCTTCCAACTCGTCGACGCGCACACGTCGGTGGTGTACGTCGGCTCGTCGGTGGCAAAGAGCGAACTCATCACTCCCGACGACGTGCTGGCCCGCCACAACGTGCCGGCGGCGCGCTACGTCGACTATGCGGTGTTGCGCGGCGACCCCTCCGACGGACTCCCTGGAGTGAAGGGCATCGGTGACAAGACCGCGGCCGCGCTGGTGCAGCAGTATCCGACGCTGGAGGCCATGGTTGAGGCGGCGGGAGACCCGTCGACGACGATGCGCCCGGCGGTGCGCAGGAGCTTGCAAGAATCCGCTGACTACGTGTTGCGGGCGCGCGAGGTGACCACCACCGTCGCCACACTCCCCCTCGCGGCGCCGGCGTCGCCCGGCCCGGACCGTGATGCCGTCGCCGACATCACGGAGCGGTTAGGGCTCGGGCAGTCAGTAGCGCGGCTTGTGGATGCGCTCGTCGCGACGCAGTAGGTACAGGCCGGCGCTGCCCAGCCAGTTGCCGAACAGGTTGCCGAAGCGGTGCTGGTGGCCGTGCTCGTCAAGGGTGAGCCGACGGACGATGCGGAAGCCCATGCGATTGAACAGCGGCTCGAGGTCTTTGATGGACGTGTAGTGCAGGTTGGGCGTGTCGAACCACTCGAATGGGAGATCACTGGAGATGGGCATCCGGCCGCGCAGGATGCGTGCGCGGTTGCGCCAGACGACGAAGTTCGGCATCGACACGATGGCTTGGTGCGCGATGCGCCGGATCTGGGAAAGCACCTCAGTCGGGCGATGCACCGCCTGCAGTGTGCGCGAGAGGATGACGACGTCGAACGAGTCATCGGCGAACTCGTCGAGTTGTTCGTCGATATCCAGCTCAATCACGCTCACCCCACTGCGGATCGCGGCGAGCACCTCGGATGGTTCGATTTCGACGCCGAGCCCAGTACAGCCTTTGTCGTGCAGGCGCAGGAGAAGTTCGCCGTCGCCGCAGCCCAAGTCGAGGACGCGTGAGCGCTCCGGAACCAGCTGGGTGATGAGGTCGTAGTCGGCGCGTGCGGTCATCGGCTCTCCCATGCTCGGTTGAGGAATGCGCGGATGGTGGCGTGGTAGTCGTCGATGTCGAGGAGGAATGAGTCGTGCCCCCACGGCGACTTGATTTCTCGGAATGACACCGGCTGGTGGGCGCGTTCCAGATGGCGCACGATGCGTCGCGAGTCCCTCGTCGAATAGCGCCAATCGGTGTCGAAGCTCATGATGAGAAAGGTCACCTGGTGCTGGCGCAGGCGCTGCAGCGCGTCGTCGTCGGCAAACGCGTCGAAGTAGTCCATGGCGCGCGACAAGTAGAGGTAGCTGAGCGCGTCGAAGCGCGACAGGAACTTCTCGCCCTGGTACTCCAGGTAGCTTTCGACGGCGAAGTCGACCCCGAAGTTCTTGGTCAGCTGCTGATACTGAGCTTGGCGCCCAAACTTCTCGCCAAACGCTTCCTCAGACAGATAGGTGATGTGCGCCATCATTCTCGCGACGGACAATCCGCGCGCAGGCGCAGTGTCGAGCTCGTGGAACTGGCCGTTGTGGAACTCTGGGTCGCGCATGATGGCTTGCCGGCCGACGGCCGAAAACGCAATGTTTTGCGCTGTCAGGCGCGACGACGCAGCAATGATGATCGCGTTATCCGTGTCCTCTGGGTGGCGCAGCACCCAATCCAACACCTGCATGCCACCCAGCGAGCCGCCGACGAGCGCGGCCCAATGACTGATACCCAGATACTCCCCCAAGCGCCGATGCACCGTGACAAAGTCGGAGACAGCGAGCAGCGGGAAATCGAGACCGTACGGTTTACCCGTCGCAGGGTTGGTGGACGAGGGCCCCGTCGTGCCCGAGCAGCCACCGAGGAGATTGGCGGAGACGACGAACCAACGGTCGGTATCGAGCGGCTTGCCGGGCCCGATCAGGTTGTCCCACCAGCCGGGCTTCGCCTCCCCTGCGTGGTGCCCCGCCGCATGCGCGTCGCCAGTGAGGGCGTGGCACACGAAGACGGCGTTGCTGCGGGCATCGTTCAGCGTGCCGTAGGATTCGTAGGCGACGTCCACCTCAGTGAGTTCGACACCCGATGCCGTGCGCAGCGGGTGCCGAGAGTCATAGAGCCGGGTGATGTTGGTTTCGACGATCATCGCCAGCCATCATCTCTCGAATCGGTGGCTGGCGCATCTCGGCTCACAAGGCTCACTGAACGCCCGGTTGCTCGTTCCCGGTGAAGTCGTCATCCTCGTCGAGCAGATCCGGGAATTGGGCGTTGAGATACTCCAGGAAATTCATGGTGGTGGTCAGCGCGATAGCGATGGCGTTCTCGAGCTGCAGATCGGTGACACCCCGGTCGAAATCCTGCGTGAAGTCCGCCACAAAAACGCAATTGTCATTCTCGTCAGGGACGGTGATGGCTCGAGGGAAGATCTGGGTGCCGTTCCAATCGTTGACGGTTTGCCACGCCTGAGCGAGATGGCTCACGTCGAGGCTCGGCCGCCATCGAGCCTGAACGTTGAGCGCGATCTCTTCGTCGTTGGGGCCGGTAATCGAGAACCAACACGGGTGTCCGCCCTCGATCACCGCAGTCAGGACCCCGTCGTCTTCTTCAAAGTCGAACGCCATGCTCTCGAGGGTTGCAACGAGACGCTCGTAGGTAATCGGCGCGAGGGTGGCGGCGTCGTCGGCGAACTCAGGGTGGGGTGCAACGGCACCTGGCATGCGAGTACTCCTTGTTGCTTGAACGTACCTTGCAACACACAGTAGCGGGCACCCATGACTGCGGTGCCCGCTACTGGTTGCACTGTGCCGGGCTCAGACCCCAGTTTGTGGAAGATCAGGACGTTCAGGCGAGGGCTGCGGGTCGTCGTCAGACTCGTCTGGCGACGGACCGGGCTTCTCAGGTGAAGGTGCTGTGTCGTCGCCAGATTCGTCTTCCTGAGCGCTTCCCTTGAGCGTCACGTCGGCCCACACCAGGCGGTGATCCGACGTGGGGAACGGGTACTCCCCGGTGAGCCGCGACAGCGGATCGGACTTCACCGGCCAGAACACGCCCGCATCGCTGACCTGCATGGTTTCAGCGTTGAACAAGGTGTAGTCGACGCGGATGTTGCCGGGGCGTGGATCGTCGTTGAAGTCAGCGGTGTCGTACTTCGGGTCAGACTTGTGGCTGTCGTTCGCGCCACCCTGCTTCGCGGCCTCGACGGCGCCCTCCGACGTCGGCTTTGGGTCAAGTACGAGAGGGTTCTTCAACAACTGGTCGATAGAGCCGGGCATGGAGTCTCCGTCGTTGGGGTCGGAGTTGTAGTCGCCGAGGATTGCGAAGTGCGAACCGGCCTTGAGGCCGCCCTTGGTGCCCTTGTCGTCGTACAGGTAATCGGCCTTGCCGGAGATGTAGTCGGCCCAGATGCGGATCTCGTCGTTGTTGCGCCGCTTGTTGCGCTGCTCCGGGCCGTCGAACGACGGCGGCGTCGGGTGCGCAGCGAGGACGTGAAGCGTCTCGTCGCCGACCTGGACGGGGATGTCGGCGTGGGTCTTCGACGAAAGACGCACCTGCTTGACTTCGTCGGCGTCGAACCAATCTTCCGGCATGGCGTTGTCGGGCATGTCCTTCCAGAGGAAGTTTTGGAACGTGCGGACATCGTCGGCGCTGATCGGGTACTTGGAGTACACGACGAAGCCGTATTGGCCGGGGAACTCGCCGAAGCCCCAGGCGTCATCTGGGCCGCCGACCTCGCCGTCGTTGTTGAGGTCGAGGCCCGAGGGCACACCGGTGTTCACCGGGCCGCTCCAGGCATACGGATAGGTGACCGGGTCGGCGCCGTGCTGCGAGACCTCGAGGTAGTTCTTGCGGAACAGGTCTTGGGCCGTGCCCTTCTTGTCGTAGTCGAATTCGTTGACCAAGACGATGTCGGGGTTCGCGCGCTGGATGGTTTCAGCGGCATTGCGTGCCTGCTCGTTGTCGCCGTTGCTGAGGTGCTCGATGAGCTCGCCTTCCGCGGAGCGGTTCAGGCTCGCGTTGAAGGTGGCGATGCGGAGGGACGTGGGCGCCGATTCGTCAGCTTGAGCCGTGCTGGCGAGGCCGCTGGCCACCAGCAACGTGGTGAGCACGGGGGCCACGATGCGTTTGAACATAGATGAACTCCTTGGGTCGATGCCCCAGACAATAGAGGCGCGGGTGGTGCAACTGGCCGGCTCTTGGGGTAAACGTTCAGCAAACAACGAGGAACACGTGCCGATTGTTTGCCTAGGTGATGCTCGTGAGCTCCACTCGACGCGCCTTGCCCACCTGCTGATAACGATCGGGCTGGCACGTCATGAGGATAATTTGCGCGTGCTGGCCGACTTGCCCTAGCGCCAACCCCAGAGCGCGCAGCCGTTGGGGGTCTGAAAAGCCGAGGGCGTCGTCGATGATGAGCGGTGCGCCCTCATCGGGGGCGACGAGGTGAGCGCACGTGAGCCTGCCCAGCAGCGCGAGCTGCTCCTGCGCGCCGCCGGACAGCTGGCTGAACGCGACGGTGCGCCCATCGAGCGTGCGCGAGACGATGTTGAGCTCGGGGTCGATCTCAATCTGCACATCCTTCCCGAACACCACTTTGGCAAGCGATTCTAGACGTTCTTTGAACGGTTCCACGTAGCGCTCCTGGGCCGCGCTTCGATGCCGCAGCCACACCTCACGCAGCAGTTTCGCTGCCGATGCTGCACGGTGGAGACGCGCATGCTCATCGACTGCTGCCTCGAGTTCGGCCTTGGCTTCGACGAGAGCATCAAAGAGGCCGAGGCGGGCACGATCGTCGATGAGCGCACCCAGCTCCGTGAGCCGCGACTTCGCATCGTTCAGCTGCTCGGTGGCCGAGGCATGGTTGCCTTCGGCATTGGCAAGCCACATGCGGACGGTGTCGACGTCGGCAGCGTCGAACTCCTGTTGGGCCGCGTCGCGTGCGGCGGTTGCTTCCGCTACGGCGGCTTCAGCTTGCGTGGCTTCCTCATCGATGACGGCATCGGCTTTGGCAGCACGGTCTTGAGCCAGCCGCTCTTGAAGGAGTTCGAATGCGGCTTGGCGTGATTCCACAGCGCTGACCGTCTTCTCGTACGCTAACGCCGCAGCGTGTGCCGAAGCTTCTAGCGCGGCGAGCACAGCAGCGGAGGAATCTCGTTGCTCTTGGGCTTCGTCGCGACGCTGCCCGGCATGGATGCATGCGTCCTCGAGCTCCCGGATGGGTACTTCAGGGGCTGGCTCCTCCCCCACTGTGGCCTGCAGCGCCGCTACCTCGTGTTCGAGATCGGCGATCGATGCGCCGTCGAGAAGGTGTTCCAACGCAACCGATGCGCGCTCCAGCGCCAACGACGCGTCGTGCCGGGCCGCTGCAGCAGCCTTCGCATCATCGATTGTCACCACGGAGAGTTCGTCGAACGCCTCATGCAACGCAGTGGTGGCTTCTGCGAGGCGGGTGTGTTCCTCGTCGGGAGATTTCCCCGGCCGGACCTCCACGGTGAGCACATCGTCGACATGTATTCGTACGGGTTCGAGCACTGGACGTTCGAGGTGTGTTCCTTGTTCCAGCGATTCATCGTCGACTTGTACTGGTTGTTGGCCATGCACGTCGACGGTCACGAGCGCGGCTGCGGCCTCGCTGGCTGCGGTGGCGGCGTCGAGGTTGGCCTGCAGCGTGACGAGGCGAACGACGGCCGCGTCATCGATGTGGTTGGTATCGAGTACAGCCGCAGCCCGTGTGCGGATGGCGTCGGCTTCGCGCACTTCAGCGAGGCGCTTGGTGAGGAGCTCACACTGAACGATGCTGCGGGCATGGAGCAGACGTTGCTCGGCCTGCGCTTGGCTGGCCTCGGCCTCATCGAGGTGCCGTTGCAGAGTACTGAGCTCCTCTTCGGCCTCTGCATGCGCCTGCACAGCCGCATCGCGTTCTTCGAACAGTTGCGCGAGATGCACACGCTGTTCTTGCAACTCATGCTCATCTTCGGTTACCCGCTGGACGCTGAGCCGCCGGCTGGATTGAGCATCAAGTGCATGCTGCAAGGCTGATTGCGCTGAGGTGAGCTTCGACGCAGCTGAGCGCAGTGCATCCTCCGCTGCCTCGGCGGCATCGGCTTGTTGCTGGAATGTGGTGACTTCTTCTGCGCTGTGGGCCTGTTGCTTGGTCAGCTGGGTGATGCGCTCAGCCACCAAGGCGTGTTCATCGGTGAGCTGCTGCATGTGGGTGCTCGCCGACTGAGCTGCATCGAGCGCTTCCTGTGCCTCGTCAACGCGTGCCTCGGCAGCGGCATACCTGCCTGTTGGCTTCCCCGTCGGAGTGAAATAGCGCAAGAACTCCTCATCGATGCGGTGGAGCAGCAGGTCGTCGCTCTCCGACGGGCTCTCGTCGCCGAGCGCGCTCTGCAACGACCTCAAATTGACGAGCTGCGGCTGGCGCAGCGATTCTCCCTGGCGGCTCTCCAATGCGTCGAGCAGGGCCACGTCGGTGGTCTCGTTGAGGATGGCGAGGTAGCGCTCGTGTGCTTCCCTGCCCGAGAGCTGTTCCGGCTTGGGCTCGATGACACGAAGTTCCGTGAGGGGCTTCTTCAGCCAGCGCTTGCGGTACGTCAGGCGATACTTCCCCGTGCTCACGGTGACCTCTGCCTCGGGGCCAGCATCGAGCCCGACGGTTTGTACATCCTTGACGGCGCTCTTCTTCGTGCTGTCGAGTTCGGTGCGCAACAGCCGCAGCGCCTCCGCCACCGACGATTTACCCACCTCATTGGGGCCAGCGACGACGGTGATGTGCTCGTCGAACTCGATGGTGCGCTCGACGATGCCTCGGTAGTTGCGCAGGGTGATGGCATGCAGCTTCATCGTGCGCCTCCTGCGAAGCGGTACAGCAAGCTGAGGGCGTCGTGTGCTGCCCCGGCGTCGTCATCGTCGTCGCTGGTCGCACGTTGGATGAGTTCCTGCAGCGCGTCGTCGGCAAACCCGGTGAGGCCGAGGTCGGAGAAGTCGGCATCGTCGGGAATCACCGCTAGGTCGTTGTGGCGTTCCCAGATGCTGAGTTTTGCGAAGAGATGCGCGAGATCGTCGAGCGCCGCTTCGAACTGTGCATGCTGCACCGTCGTGAGAGTGCCCGATAGCCGTAGCCACACCGCGGTGCGCGACTTGTGCTCGATGCTTTCCAGGCGTCGAGCGAGGGCCTCCACGTCGGTGCCGGAGCCGAGTGTGGCTTCCACGACGAGAAATTGCCACTGCCCGACGTGCAACGTCTCGACGGTGACTCCTTCTGGTTGCACATCGACCAGCAATACGTTGCCCGGATCCGGTTCGCGTCGGCTCGTGACCTCGGGTGTGCCGGGGTACCAAATGCCGTCGGCTACTTGGGTGGTGGAGTGTTTGTCGCCTACCGCGACGAAGTGGATCAGGCCGTCGTCCAGCGCCTGAGCGAGCCGTGCGACGTCGAAGGTAGAGGGTTCGTCTGGGTCTGGGTTGAGGGTTGACGCTGCCCCATGCCCGGCGAGCACGCGGACAACGCTGCCCGACGGCGGCTCGAGGCCGTCGATGGCCTCGCCCAGCAGATCTGTGAGCGGGCGTTTCGATTTCCAGGGCGCTCCCACAATTTCGACGCCCTCGCACACCGCAAACGGCTGGCTGCTGCGAAGCACGTGAACGTGACTGGGACAACGCTGCTGGAACGCCTGCGAGTTATAGATGGAGGAAGCATCCAGTGGATCATGATTGCCGGGAACCAGCACCAGGGGAACAGCGATGGCGCGCATGGCCTCAAACGCCTGCGCCAGCACTCGTCGATCGAGTTGGTTGGATTCGAACACGTCGCCGCATACGACGACGAACTCAGCCCCGTGTTCGTCAGCCAACGCCCCGATGTGCCGCACAGCCTCGAACCGGGCCTCCAGGTATCGCGGGCGTGCCTGATCGTCGAGATAATGCGCGGTCATGCCGAGCTGCCAATCGCCTGTTGCGATGAACTTCACGGGCCGCCTCCTCGCAGAGCTGTATCGATTGCTTGGAAGCCTAACAACTGCCTCTGACAGTTCTTCGCGATGGCCGCTGGCGCGCTTGTGGTGACCCGGCTGCAGCAGTCATCGAGGGGCTTCCTAGCATGTCGGGGGTACGCCATGACGAGCAGGAGGTAGGTCAAGTGGAGCAGGGTGCGGTGCCTGGAGCTGTGGCGAGGGCGGTGTTCGTCGCTGCCACGATCATCACCTTCGCCGCGGTGGCCTTGGGTTCGGTGGTGTGCTCGACGGACTCCAGTGCTGCGTGCCCGAACTGGCCGGGCTGCTACGTCGGTCAGATCGCGCCGGAAGCGCAGCTTAACCCCATTCTGGAATTTGTGCACAGAGTGGTCGCCGTCAGCTGTGGCCCGCTCCTGCTGGCCGCGGCGATCGTCGGGCTCCGCGTGAAAGATCCGCTGGTCAGGGTGCTGCCGTGGGTGGCGTTCGTCGGCGCCATGATCGCTGGTGTGCTGGGGATGCTGACGGTGAAGGTTGGCATCTCGAAAGCTTGGGCCGCCTTCGATCTCGGGGCCAGCCTTATCGCGCTCGTCGCGATCACCGTGGCAACCGTGTGCGTACTGCGGTATCCCCGACGGTGGCAGCCAGGCACTACTGGACGCCTAGCCTGGGGTGCTGTTGGAGCACTGTTCGCGTTCCACATCTGCAGCGTGCTGGTGGCGGGTTCCGGTTCGCTCACCCGCTGCATGAGTTGGCCGGTGTGGCGCGTCATCGAGGCTGATGGCAGTGTGGCCTGGCAGTGGGTGCGTCTGGTGCTGGGCGGCGTGGCTGCGGTACTTACCTCGCTGGTGGCGGTGCAAGTCCTGCGCCGCAGCGATACCCGCGTGTTTGGTGCCGTGCTGGCGGTGCTGGTGGTGTGTGAGGTGGCGATGGGGCTCACCGTCGTCGCACACGGCGCTGACCTCACGGTGAAGGCTTGGTACGCCGCGCTAGCGGCAGCGACGTTCTGCGTCAGTGTATGGATCGCGAGCTTGGCGAGCGTCGCCAAACGCTGACCACTCCCCCGACGAGGAACCCCACTGCCGCGGGGAGCACCCACCCAAACCCCAAGTCGAACCCGGGAAGCAGGCGCGTCCACGCGCCGCTGGGCAACCAGCCAGCGGTGACGAGCACCGTCGCGAGTGAAGCCAAGCCCGCGAAGAGGACTGGCATCCAGTGGATGGATGCCTTACCCGCCACGAAACGGTCCAGCAAGCCGAGCACGATGAGCACGATGGCCATGGGATAGAGCACCGGGAGCACCGGGACGGCTGCATGGATGATGGTGTCGAGCCCGAGATTCGCCATGATGAGCGACCAGACCGTAAACCCGATGGCCCACCGTCGCTGGCTCCCGAGCCGGGGAAACATGAGCGAGAAGGTTTCAGCGCTAGCGACGATGAGGCCGATCGCGGTCTTCAAACACGCGACGAACATAATCAGCGCGGCGAGCACATGCCCCGTGCTGCCGAACAACCAGCGTGACATCGTCGCCAGCGCCACCGCCCCGTTAGTGTCGCGGGCCACCAGCTCAGTCATGCGCGATCCCAGCACCGCTAGTGCGAGGTAGATCGCGCCCATCGCGACGGCGGCAACGGCACCTGCCTTGGTCACTTCGGTTGCGATGCGCCCCTTGCCCATGACCCCGAGCTTGCGCGCGGACTCGATCACGATGATGGCGAACGCGAGGGAAGCGAGCCCATCCATCGTGTTGTAGCCATCGAGAATGCCACGAGCCGTCGCGTGCGAGGCATAAGCCCCGACGGGGTCCGGCGCTGGGGCTGCCGGGGCAAGAAAGGCGGCGACGAGGAGCACGCCGAGGAGCACGAGGAAGATGGGTGTGAGGAACTTGCCGACGATGTCGAGAATGCGCCCAGGGCGAAGGGCAGCGACCAGTACGAGTATGAAAAACACCGCACTGAACGCCGCCAGCGCGAGAGCATTTCCCGTGCCGTCCGAGCTGCCGAACGCGATCTCCTACGACACGGTGGCTGTGCGGGGTATCGCAAAGAACGGGCCGATCGTGAGGTAGAGCGCGCAGGTAAACACCGTCGCGAACACGGGGTGCACCCGTGATGCAAGCTCGGGCAAACTGCGGGTGCCTGCTGCAGCGGTCGCAATGACGCCGAGGACAGGGATGCCCACTGCCGCGACGAGGAAGCCGAGCGCAGCGGGAACCACATTGTTGCCGGCCTGCAGTCCGAGCGACACAGGAAAAATTAGGTTGCCCGCGCCAAAAGAAAACAACACGAATGTGAGCGAACCCAACAGAAGAGACTCGAGGATTCGCAGTGTTCGTGGCGCCGGGTTCCTATTCACGTAGGTGACTATGCCCTATGTTCAAGACGTCGCGCTTGTTGGGGTGTGGAAAAATGAAGGCCGTACTAGTGATTAGGAGCCATAGATGAGCCTCGAGAAGCAGATCCACGACGACATGGTTGCCGCCATGCGCGCCAAAGACAAGACCCTCACCACCACGCTGCGCATGGCCATTGCCGCGCTGAAGAAGGAGAAAGTTGCTGGCGACGTCGCCCGCGAACTCACCGAGGACGAAGAGGTGTCGGTGCTGCAGCGCGAGGTGCGCGCCCGGAAGGATTCCGCTCAGGCGTACATCGATGGTGGTCGCCCCGAGTTGGCGGAGGCCGAAACTGCGGAGGCCGAGGTGCTCTCTAAGTACCTCCCTGCCATGCTCACCGACGAGGAACTCGACCAGATCATCGCCGACGAGGTGCAAGCGGCTGCCGACGCGTCGGGCGAGAAGCCCACGATGAAGCAGATGGGCCAGATCATGAAGGCCGTGAATGCGAAGGTGAGCGGTCGCGCCGAGGGCGCCACCGTCGCAGCAAAGGTGAAGCAGGCCCTGGCCGGGTGACGCAGCGCACCATCAGATGATTGAGCCGTCGCCGAAGGCGGCGTGTCGAAATCATTCCCCCGACGGGGTTTCGATACGCGAGCTGCGCTCGCTACTCAACCACCGAGAAGCGGCGCCACTACTCCTCATCCACGAGGCAGTGCGCTGCGCCTGCTGCGACGGCGGTGACAGCAAGCACGGATGGCCAGGCGCCAATCTTTTTGGCCAGCTTGTGGGAGTAGCCGAACCCGCCCAGATAGAGGGCGGTCAGCAGTGCGGTCTTCCCCACTCCCCCTTTGCGCAACCAGGTTCGTCCCGCGTACAGCCCGGCGCCGGCGAGCACCGCACCTCCAAGCGCACGGATGCCGGATTCTCGCGCAACCGCGAACCCGCCGCACAGCCCGAGCGCGACGAGCGGGGCGGTCTTCACTTGGTCTGAGTCTTTGAGCGTCATACCCGCAAGACTACGCGCGGGGCGAAGATAGATCAGGTTCGTGGTGGGTGGACGAGCCACGGACTTGATCTGTGTTTCGGGCCTTACCCGCAGGGCCCTTCCCAGCGGGTCTCGCCTTCAACGATGAGATTCGTCGGTTGTAACCCCAGTCGTTGTGCGATCTTTTGCGAGGCACTGTTATCGGGGTGGATGTGGGCCAGCTCGGTCACGCCTCGTCCAACCAGAAGCTCCACGAGGAGCTGTGCCGCTCGGGTGGCGTACCCGTGCCCTTGCCATGCTTCACCGATCACCCAGGCAATCTCCGCCGGGCCACCAGCGCTGGGAATGGTCGCCTGCACGTAGCCGATAGGCCGGTCATGGGGTTCAAGAACGACCACCTCATTGATCCACTGTTCCTGCCCATCCGGCGACACGCCGACAACCTGTACCGAATAGCGCCTTGCGAGCTCCGCTGCCGATGGCGGCGAGCCGCCAATAAACTCGTAGAGCAATGCTGCGCTCAGCACTTCCGCCATCGCGGGTGCATCGTCGACGGAGAGCGGACGGATCCTGACGGCATTGAGCGTGCACCTAAGTAGACCACCCGCTGGGAGTATGTGCAATCGATACCCTCGTGGTGGGTGGACGAGCCACGGACTTGATCTAGCTGTCGTGGTTTCGATACGCGCCTTCGGCGCTACTCAACCACCAGGAAGGGCTGCCCGGGCTCGATGATTGAGCCGCGGGCGCAGCCCGCGAGTCGAAATCATCCAGGTGTGGTTTCGATACGCCCGCTTCGCGGGCTACTCAACCATCTGCAGGTTCAACAGCCGGAGAACTCAGGCTGGCGCCCGTGGTCGGGCTGACAGTGTCCTGGTTCAAGACATCGGAATAGGGTGTCTCAAGACATCGGAATAGCATGTCTCACGACATCGGTATATCGCTCGGGTATGTCGACGCGTCGTTTAGTGATCATGGCTGTTGTGGCGGGCTCT